>NZ_AKZQ01000034.1:0-285600 GCF_000278705.1 Flavobacterium sp. F52
TTATAAAACCTTTAAAAAGTACTCAAGTGTGTCATAATTCATCCCTTTTTGTCACAAAGTTTGTACCTCGGAAACCGAGGTACAAATGAGGTATAAATTTTAACAAAACAACACTCAAATATTCCAAAAAACAATTGAATAAAAAAATAGCCAAAATGTTAATTACCAACATTTTAGCTATTTTGTTTGTTTTTATTTTGTGTTTCTTTGCGCCCTCTATTTGCCGATGCAGAAATTGGCAAAAATATTCCCCAATAGTTCATCATTAGAAACCTGACCGGTAATCAATCCGAATTGATATAAAGCTTCGCGAATATCTAGTGCCATAAGATCGCTTGACAGACCCGTTTCTAAACCGAATTTCACTTTCTGAATTTCATCTAAAGCTTTTAATAGAGAATCATAGTGTCTTGTATTGGTTACAATCGTTTCATTATTACGGAGTGCACCTGTGTTTACAAAAGACAACAATTCATTTTTTAAATCCTCTACTCCTATTTTCTCTTTCGCCGAAATCAATAACAACTTCGCATTTAGGTTCTCTAACTGATTGGTAATATTCGCTACTTCATCAGCAGATAAAATATCTTTTTTATTCACCACAATAATTAGCGGTTTTAGCGGATATTTATTCTTAATTTGTTCAATTTCGTTTACGAATTCTGAACTTGAAGTTTGGAATTTCAATCCGTCAAATAAATAAATTACAACCTGAGCTTGATCGATTTTTTCGAAGGTTTTCTTTATTCCAATACTTTCTACAACATCTTTTGTGTCACGAATTCCTGCAGTGTCAATAAATCTAAATCCGATACCGCCAATTACCAATTCATCTTCAATCGTATCGCGCGTAGTTCCTGCAATGTCAGAAACGATTGCACGCTCTTCGTTTAATAAAGCATTTAATAAAGTTGATTTTCCAACATTTGGTTCGCCAACAATCGCGACTGGAATTCCGTTTTTAATTACATTTCCAACTGCAAACGAATCTATCAAACGTTTTAAAACAAATTCAATTCTATTTAATAATTCATGAAATTGCGTTCGGTCTGCAAACTCTACATCTTCTTCAGCAAAATCTAATTCCAATTCAATTAAAGAAGCAAAATTCAAAAGTTCTTCTCTCAGTTTTGCAATTTCATTACTGAATCCGCCGCGCATTTGCTGCATTGCAATTTGATGAGAAGCTTCATTATCTGACGAAATCAGATCTGCAACTGCTTCTGCTTGAGACAAGTCTAATTTTCCGTTTAAGAAAGCTCTCAATGTAAATTCACCTGCATCTGCCATTCTACAGCCATTTCGAAGCAATAACTGAATGATCTGCTGTTGGATATAAGTCGATCCGTGACAAGAAATTTCAATTGTGTCTTCACCCGTGTAAGAGTTTGGACCTTTAAAAACAGAAACCAGCACTTCGTCTAGTGTTTTGCTTCCGTCTACAATATGTCCCAAGTGAAGCGTATGCGTTTTCTGCTTGGTCAAATCTTTGTTTTTAATAGATTTAAAAACCGAATTGCCAATGGTAATGGCATCGGCACCAGAAATACGAATTATGGCAATAGCTCCAGCTCCCGAAGGCGTAGCCAAAGCAACTATAGAATCTTGATTTATCATGCTGCAAAGGTATAAAAAAACGCTCAATTTCTTTTCTGTGTTAATACAGCTGCATGCAAGCAAGAAAATCTTCAAACTAATTAAGATTAATAAATTATTAATTGTTAAAATACTGATAAATATCAGGTTGTTTTCTTTGCAGAATGAGTAAATTTGAGAGACAAACCTTAATCTTACGTACTATGAAAAAGATATTATTCCCAACCGATTTCTCTGATGCTGCTACCAATGCATTTGTCCATGCTTTAGAATTTGCTAAAGTGGTAAACGCCGAATTAATCTTACTTCATACATTCGAGATTCCTGTTTACGACAGCCAATTCTTTCCAGAGAATTATGCTTCTATATACAGTTCAATCGAACTAGCAAAATTTGAAATGTTTAAGGATGAAATTCCGAAACTAAGAACTATTGCCGCTGAACGTAATTTAGAAGATATTGTGATCAAACACCGCCTAATGGATGGTGACCTTATTTATAATCTAAAAAACGCAGTTGAAGAAGATAACATCGATTTTGTCATCATGGGTACAAACAGCGTTTCTGATTGGACGAAATTCTTCACGGGATCTAATACTGAATCTGTGATTTCAGGGGTTGAAGTACCCGTTTTATGTATTCCTATTGATGCTAAATACAAAAAGGTCAAAACAATAGGTTTTACCACACGTTACAGAGAGAAAGACAAAAAAGAACTGAAAAAAGTCTTGAAGATTGCAAAAAAGACTGACGCCAAGGTTAAAAGTTTATATGTAAAGACATCGAATTCTGATGTTACCGAAGAAACACGAAAAGAATTTGAAAAAGAATTCGCTGGAGAAAATGTTGAATTTTTAGTTCTGCCAAGTGATGATGTAAAAGAAACCATCCTTGATTTTGTGCTGTATAAAGACATTGATATTCTAACGACTATAACGCACAAACGCTCTTTCTTTGAGAGCCTTTTCGATTCTAGTTTTTCAAAAAAAATAGCCAAGGAAGTTCCTATTCCGATTTTGGTTATGCACGAAGATTAATAACAATGTTGATGATTTTATGACTTAAAAGCTATATTTGTATTTAAGCAAAATAATAGAATGAAAGCATATCCGGACAACGTTGCAAAATACACAGAACTCTATAATAAGACCAACAAAAAATACAACAGCATAAGCCTTTTGAGGCTATTAAGTATTGCTCTTTTCTTGTTTTTTATGTTTTACTACATCAAAACAGATCAAATACTTTATGTCATTCTAGCTGTTTTATCTTTTGCTGGTTTTATTGTTTTAATGAGAATACATTCGCGATTGTCAATTCAAAAATTGTTGGCAGAAACATTGCTAAAAATCAATCAGAATGAAATTGCTTTCTTAAAAAGAGAAAAAACACCTTTTGAAAATGGAGCCGAGTTTATCGATTTTCATCATCCATACGCTTACGATCTAGATATTTTTGGAGATCATTCTTTATTTCAAAACCTAAACCGAACAGCTTCCTTTATCGGAAAAAAAACACTTGCTGAGTTATTACTTCATACGCTGCCCGAAACAGAAATTTTAGAAAATCAGGAAGCTATAAACGAATTAAAAAGCAAAATTGATTGGAGACAGGAATTTCAGGCTTTGGCAGTTTTAAGTCAAGATTCAAAACAATCTTATGAAGCTCTAAAATATTGGACCTCTTTTACAAACAATTCATTACCTAAAGCTTTAGTTGCATTATCATTCATTCTTCCATTAACCTTTTTGGGATTTCTGGCTACGTACTTTATTACATCAAAAACTATTATACTTTCTTATTTAACGTATGTTTTTATTGCCAATTTGATCGTTTTAGGAAGAGCTATAAAGAGAATTCAATCGGAAATAGCAAAAGCAGATAATGTCGCTAACATCATAATGCAATACAGTTTATTGATTGAAAAAATTGAAAAAGAATCTTTCCAGTCCAAAAAGCTACTTCATTTACAGGAACAGTTAAATTTTAAAAATGCAAAAGCGAGCCAGCATTTAAAACAGCTTTCTGAGTTGTTTTCGAGAATGGATACCATAAGTAATTTTGTGACAGCTATTTTATTCAACGGAACATTTTTATTCAATCTACATGTTTTAAGAGCGCTTTTAAAATGGAAAGAAGATTATGCTTCTGAAATGAATCATTGGATTTCTATTATTGGCGAAATTGAAGCATTAAACAGCTTAGCCAATCTCGCTTACAATAATGAAGATTTTGTGTTTCCTGAAATCAATTCAGAATATAAAATCGAATTTACGAATTTAAGCCACCCTTTACTCAATCCAGCAACAAGAATTGGAAATGACACTCAATTTTTCCCACAATCTTTTGTGATTTTGACCGGGTCTAATATGTCTGGAAAAAGTACGTTTTTGAGAAGTTTAGGCATTAATATGGTGCTTACCGGAATCGGCTCAGTTGTTTGTGCATCAAAAGCTAAAGTACATCCACTTCCAGTATTGGTTTCAATGCGACTATCTGACTCTTTATCGGATAGTGAGTCCTATTTCTTTGCTGAAATTAAACGTTTAAAACAGATTATGGACGCACTTGAAAATCAGCCTGCATTTGTTTTATTGGACGAGATTTTAAGAGGTACAAACTCCGACGATAAAAGAAATGGAACAATTGAAGTAGTGAAAAAGATAATTTCTAAAAAAGTCATTGGAGCCATTGCAACTCACGACATTGAAGTTTGTCTGACTACAAATGACTATCCCGAAATTTTAACCAATCAATGTTTTGAAGTTGAAATTCAAAACAACGAACTGCATTTTGATTACAAACTTAGAAATGGAATCTGTAAAAACAAAAGCGCTACATTCTTAATGCAGAAAATGGGGGTAATTTAATTATGAGTTATGAATTATGAATGTTTTTTACACATAGTAAATAATTCATAACTCATAATTAGTTTTCCTCGTACATTTCCATCCACAAACGGGTTTCCTCCAGATCCAATTCTTTTTCTATTTTGCGGAAGATTTCTTCGTTTACAGAACCTGATTTATGCATTGATTCTAATTTGGCTCTTTCTACATTCAGCAAATCGATTTGAATTTTAGTGAAATCGTTAAAAATTTCACCACCAAGAAGCTTTCCGTTTCCGAAGAAATTAGCTGGCAGTTCAGTCTTTTGAAGTCGGTTAAATTTTACTTCATATTTACTTTTAATATTATGTAGCAGTTCGTCATTCAGCAACGAGAAATTATCTTCTATATGGGCAATAGTTTCTGAGACAATTACATTTCTAACATTATACTCTTCTGCAAGTATGGAATAACGCTCAATTTTCAGCTTTTTAATCAACCATGGAAGCGTAAGACCTTGTATAACTAAAGTCGACAGAATAACACAAAAAACTAAGTATATAATTAAATTTCGAAGCGGAAATGCTTCTGTTTTATTCAACATTAACGGAAGCGCCAACGCAGCAGCCATAGAAACGACTCCACGCATTCCAGACCACCCAAAAATGATCATGTTTCGATAATCAAAAGCTTCTTTTTCACGAATCCTTTTACTAATCATTCTCGGAATCATCGTTGCAGGAACAACCCATAAGAAACGCACCAAAATCACTACAATACTTATAACGGCTCCCCAGATAAATAAAGAATTCCCAGAATAATTGCTAATTCCCGCAATAATCTGTCTCAATTGAAGTCCGATTAAAATAAAAATTAAGCCGTTCAAAATATTATTTAAGACATCCCAAATGGTATTGGTCATAATTCGGCTTTCGTGAGAAAAGATTGTTCCTGATCTCGCCGCCAGAAAAAGACCTGTTGTTACTACAGCCAAAACTCCTGAGCCTTCAAAATGCTCTGCAAGCAGATACGAAGCAAATGGCGTTAATAATGTCAATGTCACCTCAATAATATCATCGCAAACAAATCTTTTATGAATATAAAACATAATGTAACCAACAGTCAGACCTATAGCTATACCGAGAGCCGACATTAAAACAAAATTTAATCCCGCTTGCCATAGAACAAAATTTCCTGCTGTAATTGCCGTAAGGGCATACTTATAGGCTACAAGACCACTAGCATCGTTCACCAAACTTTCTCCTTCTAAAATTGCTATTAATCTCGGATTAAGCCCCAAACCTTTTGTAATGGCTGTTGCCGAAACTGCATCAGGAGGCGAAACAATAGCGCCAAGCAAAAAAGCTAACGGCCAAGACATATCATCAATAAGCCAGTGCGCAAATACAGCAACTAAACCTGTAGTAAAAAAGACCAAACCAACAGCAGCAAAAGTTATAGGCCGAATCGATTGCTTAAAGTCGGACCAACTGGTGTGCCACGCGGCGTGATACAAAAGCGGCGGTAAGAATATAATAAATACGATTTCTGGACTCAAAGCAATTACGGGAAGTCCAGGAAAAATACTAATCACAACACCGCACAAAACCAAAACAATTGGTATCGGAAAATTATATCTTTTACTAACAAGACTAAGAAAAGCTACACCGAAAAGCAGCATGATGATTACGGTAATATTCTCCATTTATTCGCGGTATTTATTGATTTTTGGTATATGGAATTTGGCCACTAAATTAAGATTTTATAACAACTAAATTAGATTAAGATTAAAAAAATAGAACTTCAATTTATTGACTTATATCAAACTTTTTACTTTTAAACCGCTTTAGATTTGCTTTCTATTATTTCAACAAAAAAAAATATGATAAGTACAGAATTAAGTCCGTTAGTGCAATTTGGATCTACTTAAAAATCCGCTTAAATCTGTAAAATCTGCTTGAAACTTTTAGACGCATTAAAAAAGCCGAATCTTAATTAAGATTCGGCTTTTGATTTTTATGATTCACAACTGCTGCAAGAAACAAGGCTTGTTACTAATTCTTTAGAAACACTTTGGCTTCTTTGGTAATACAAACTTTTGATTCCTAATTGCCAAGCTTCAATCATTAAGCGATTTACCTCTTTAATTGGAAGTTCGGCTGGAATATTAAGATTTAAACTCTGCCCTTGATCAACAAATTTCTGGCGAATTGCCGCTTGCTGTACAATCTCCAACTGGCTTATTTCTTTGAATGTTTTAAATACATCTTTTTCGGTCTGAGAAAGCTGTGAAATATGCTGCACACTTCCACCATTTAGCATAATTCCTCTCCATATTTCCTCATTATCCAAACCTTTTTCTTCAAGCAATTTTTTCAGGTATTTATTTTTACGCATGAAATTTCCTTTGCTCAATCCCGCTTTGTAATAGTTGCTGCTGAAAGGCTCAATACCTGGTGAAGTCTGTCCTAAAATTGCCGAAGAAGAGGTTGTCGGCGCAATTGCCATTGTAGTGGTATTACGTCTTCCGTAGCCTTTTAACAATTCTGGTTCACCATAAATTCTAGCCAATTCCTGCGTCGCTTTATCGGCTTTATCACTTATATGTTTGAAAATTTCAGTGGTTTTCATTTTAGCTTCCAAACCTTCAAACGGAATCATGTTTTTCTGCAAATAAGAATGCCATCCTAAAACGCCTAAACCAAGCGCACGGTGTCTTTTAGCAAATTTATTAGCTGCAGCAAGATAATAATTGCCTTCTGTTTTTTCTATAAATTCCTGTAAAACGGCATCCAAGAAAAAGATCGCCAGTTTAACCGCTTCAGTATCTTTCCATTCTTCATATAATTCTAAATTCATTGAAGACAAACAACAGATAAATGATTCGTCTTGAGTTGACGGAAGCATAATCTCACTGCATAAATTACTTGCATTAATGCGAAGATTTTGATCCTTATAAACTTGCGGTTTACTTTTATTTACGTTATCACTAAAAAAGATATAAGGCAATCCTTTCTGCTGACGGCTTTCTAATACTTTTGCCCAAATTTGTCTTTTGTCAACATCTCCATCAATCATTTCCTGCATCCAATAATCTGGTACGCAAATTCCGGTAAATAAATTCTGAATTGGATTTCCAATACTTTTGATTTTTAAAAATTCTTCTATATCTGGGTGGTCTACATCTAAATAAGCAGCAAACGCACCGCGACGAACTCCGCCTTGCGAAATGGTGTCCATTGCTGTATCAAAAAGTTTCATAAAGCTAACTGCCCCACTACTTTTTCCGTTATCCGTTACAGCGCTTCCACGTTCGCGCAATTCGCCAAAATAACCAGAAGTTCCACCTCCAATTTTGGTCTGCATAATCACCTCACCTAATTTATGAGTGATGCCTTCAATTTTATCAGGAACGTGCACATTAAAACAAGAAATTGGCAAACCTCTTTCAGTTCCCATATTGGCCCAAACTGGCGAACTAATACTCATCCAGCCTCTTTCGATCATTTCCATGAAAGATTCTTTCAACTCAGGTTTGTACAGTCTTCTAGCCGCAGCTGTACAAATTCTTTCAATTGCTCCTTCTACAGTTTCTCCTTTTAAAAGATAACCGCGGTTTAAAATCTGTTCACTTTCAGAATTTTTCCACCACATTTTACTGTCGTTTTGTGGTTCAAAATTATTTGCTGGGTTTGTGTCTATTGTATTCATATATAATGGGCTTGTATTAGAAAAGATCGTTTGCTGTGATGCTCTTATCGTGTTTTGTATATTCTACAGGACGTTTCGCAAAGAAATCATCTAGACTGTTTGCAAAAACCTCTTCTTCAAACCAGGTCATTTTTGAATATTCTTCTGGAGAAACATTAAAAATAGTTTCAATATTGATTTGTTTCAAACTCTCGTCAATTCTAAATTTCATGAAGTTTACCAAATCTTCTTTGTTTATGGTCTCAACAGCACCATTCTCGAAAATCCAGTCTAAAATATCAGCTTCAACGCCAATTGATTCTTTAACTGTTTCTCTTACCAATTCCAGAGTTTCTGCATCAAAATATTCTGGGAATTCTTCACGGATTTTATTGATGATATAAATTCCTCCATTGGCATGAATCTGCTCATCGATTGAAGTCCAAGCAATAATGTTGCTCACGTTTTTCATATATCCTTTGAATCTGGTAAATGACAACAAAATGGCAAACTGACTAAATAATGAAACGTTTTCAATTAAAATACTGAACAGAATCAAAGAAACCATATATTTTCTGTTGTCCTGAGATTTAGTGTCTTTCAGCACATTTGAAAGATAATCCACACGTCTGCGTATTACAGGAACATCCAATAATTTTTCGAATTCGTCATTATAGCCTAAAACTTCCAGCAAACGAGAATACGCTTCTGAATGTCTAAACTCACATTCTGCAAAAGTAGTTCCCAACCCATTAAATTCTGGTTTTGGAAAATGCTCATATATATTACCCCAAAAACTTTTTACAGCTACCTCAATCTGCGCGATTGCCAACAAACTATTTTTGATCGCTGTTTTTTCAGCCAGATTTAAATGTGCATGAAAGTCTTGCGTATCGGCAGTAAAATCTACTTCAGTGTGTACCCAGTAAGCTTTATTAATCGCTTCGGTAAATTGCAGAACCTCAGGATATTCAAAAGGTTTATAATTGATTCTTTTATCGAAAATTGACATAATATATAGAGTTTTAAGTGACTATTTTGAGATAGGAATGCGAGCGCTCAAGTTGGGGAGTGGTATTAGCGTGATTTCTATAATTACAAATTTAGCCCACAGTTATTCTTTTGTCTAGTTTTAGATGTTAAAAATCTGTCCAATTATCAACAGTTTTAAAACTTCAAAAATTTGTGATTTTATAAATTTTATCAACATGAAAATCTTAATCTGTAATTCGCAATGAACTAGCATTTTCCCTAAAATTAAAGTGAGGTTATCAACATGAAAAATTGAGTTTTTCGGGGTTGGAAACTAAAACAGTTATCAACATTCTCATTTTGGAAATAGAAATTTGAAAGACAATTCCAATTGAAAAAAACGCTATTTATTAATAATTATTCTAAATAACTCTTATTCGGCAAAAAACACAATTATCTTTATTACAAATACTTATCGCTAAAACAGGCTATAAAAAAGGTAATCATACACAGAATGCTGCCTAAAAATATCAGAACGGCAATAAATTATGATTGCGTTTAACGCCTTAAAGAAAAAAGATTGCAAAAACCTACTTACTTTGACGATCCTTGATTATTAATAAAACTCAATCGTAAATCTTTTTTACTGTAAATTATTCTTGCATTAAGAATATTAATTTTTACATTTGCTTTTATTTTTATTTATTCTAAATAGAGTAAAAATATTCTCAAAAATAAATTGATCTTGTACAACTCAATAACCATAAAATATCTAAATATGAAAAAGAGCCTTTTTGTTTCTTTTGCATTTGCTGCTTCATTGTTTGTAAGTGCCCAGCAAAAAAACTCGCTTTTAGACGCGGCTTTCTGGAAAACTTCACCAACTGTTGAAACGGTTCAGGCAGAAATCGCTAAAGGAAATAATCCAGCTGAAGCCAATGCCAATGCATTTGATGTTACGACATTAGCGATTAATAACGATGCTCCTTTTGCAACTATCAAATTCTTAGTTGAACAGCCTGGAAACTCAGTCACAAAATTAACTCATGACAATCGTATTTATCTGCATTGGGCTGCTTATAGAGGCAATGCCGAATTGGTACAATATTTAATAGACAAAGGTTCTGATGTAAATTTTGAAGATAGCCACGGAACAGCTCCTGCTGATTTTGCTGCTTCAAACGGACAATCAAATCCGGCTCTGTATGATTCTTTTTTTAAAGCTGGTCTTAATCCGACGAAAAAATATGCTAATGGTGCAAACCTTTTGCTTTTAGCTATAGCCTCTGACAAAGATTTAAAAGCTGCAGAATATTTTTCTACTAAAGGAATGTCTTTAAAGGATGTTGATAATGATGGAAACACAGCTTTCTCTTATGCCGCGAGATCTGGAAATATTGCTCTTTTGAAAAAACTTTTAGAAAAAGGAATTAAACCAACAGACACCGCTCTTTTATTTGCTGCACAAGGAAGCCGAAGAGAGACAAATACTCTTGAAACTTATAAATATTTGGTTGAAGAAGTAAAAATTAAGGCTACAGCTCAAAACAAAGCAGGACAAAACGTATTGCATATTTTGGCTGGAAAACCAAATCAGACAGAGATTATTCAATATTTCTTAGCAAAAGGAGTTGACCTAAACAAAGCCGACAAAGAAGGAAATACTCCATTAATGGCTGCTGCATCTGCAAGAGAAACGGGAATTTTAGAACTTTTCCTTCCAAAAGTTAAAAACATCAATGCTCAGAATCTAAAAGGAGAATCGGCTTTGACTTTTGCTGTTAGAAACGGATCTCCAGAAGCTGTAAATTTACTTTTGGCTAAAGGTGCAGATGTAAATGTAAAAGACAAAGACGGAAACAATTTAGGCGTTTACCTAGTACAATCTTATCGTCCGGCAGGAAGAGAAAAAGCTGCAACAGATCCTTTTGATGCAAAAGCAAAACTGCTTCAGGAAAAAGGTTTGGACTTAGCAGCTCCTCAAAAAGATGGAAACACTTTATATCATTTAGCCATTACTAAAAATGATGTTTCGCTTCTTAAAAAAATTACCGATTTAAAAGTAGACATCAATGCTAAAAATAAAGATGGTTTAACGGCTTTGCACAGAGCGGCAATGACTTCTAAAGATGATGCTATTTTAAAATATTTAGTTTCTGCAGGAGCTAAAAAAGACATCAGCACAGAATTTGACGAAACGGCTTACGCTTTGGCTAAAGAAAACGAAGTACTTACCAAAAATAATATCTCTGTTGAGTTTTTAAAATAACTTTTACATAGTTATGAGTTTTGAGTTATGAATTATGAGTTAAAAATGAAGCTCATAAATAATTCAAAACTCATAACTCATAACTCATAACTCATAATTTATAATTTATAACTAAATTTCATGAAATCAATATTAAAAATTGCTCTTACAAGCGCTTTTATTTTTCTAGTTTCTTTCCAATCTCAAGCACAATCGAGCAAATATAAAATCATGCTTCAAATGAATAACTACATGGGAGAAGGTGCTTATATTGTCGTTTCTTTAGTCAATTCGGCTGGTGAATACGAAAAAACGCTTTATGTAATGGGCGATGACAAAAAATGGTACAAATCATTAAAAGAATGGAATAAATTCCATTCTAAGAAAAACGAAGACATAAGTGCTAAAACAGGTGCTTCTGTGACTGGCGGAGATCGCAGTGTAACGACAATCGAAATAGAAAATTCTAAAATCAATAAAGGGTATAAATTGCGTTTTGAATCGGCTGTAGAAGATCAGAAATACTACGTAAGCGATCTTGAAGTGCCGCTTACAACAGAAGGTCTTGCTGAAAAAACAGATGGTAAAGGCTACATTAAATATGTAAGATTAAACAAAATATAATCTTTAGCACATTATTTTTTAACCTTATAATGGGCACAAATTTTATTTTTGTGCTTAGAATTAAAATCTGAGCTTTGTCATTGTTGTAAACTTTGGCAAAGCTTTAAACGTTTTATAATAGAATACACTCAATGACTCTTTCTTTCTGGCGTTACGCACACTTGGCTCTAGCCTTATTTTCTTCTATTTTTTTGCTTTTGGCTTCGGTAACCGGAATTATTCTAGCGGTTGATGCAGTTCAGGAAAAAACACTTCCGTATAAAGCTGAAAATTTTAATGAAATAACTCTGGGCGAAACGTTGCCAATTCTAAAGAAAGCATATCCAGAAATCACAGAATTGAGCGTAGATTACAATCAATTTGTAACACTTCAGGCAATTGATGCAGACGGAAACGACGTTAAAGCATACATTGATCCCAAAACGGGAAAGGCACTAGGAACTCCTGCAAAGAAATCCGAATTCATAAACTGGATAACGAGTTTGCATCGTTCGCTATTTCTTCATGAAGCAGGTCGTTTTTTTGTGGGTGTAATCTCTTTTTGCTTATTGCTAATTTCCATTTCGGGTTTTGTGCTGGTTTTAAAAAGACAGCGTGGCATTCGAAATTTCTTTTCTAAAATAATAAAAGAATATTTCGCTCAATATTATCATGTACTTTTAGGAAGATTGGCTTTAATTCCGATTTTAATTATTGCACTAACGGGAACTTATTTATCGTTGGAAAGATTCAACTTTTTTATGGGCGAAGAAAAAGCAAAACCTGTAAAAACAGAACTTTCAGAAAAAGCTAAAGCAGTTTCAATTTTCAATACCACTTTATTGTCTGATGTAAAGAAAATCGAATTTCCTTTTACAGATGATCCTGAAGAATATTACATCATTGAATTGAAAGACCGAGAAATTGAAGTAAATCAGGTTACAGGAGCTGTAATTTCTGAAAAACGTTCGCCAATGACGGCGCAATTTGCAGCATTAAGTCTTGATCTTCATACAGGAAGAATTAACGGAATTTGGGCTGTTATTTTGGCAATTGCCTGCATCAATATTTTATTCTTTATTTATTCAGGTTTTGCTATTACTTTAAAAAGAAGGTCAAGCCGAATTAAAAATAAATATAAAGCTGAAGAAAGTACTTTTATTATTTTGGTAGGCTCAGAAAATGGAAGCACTTTCCGATTTGCCAATGCCATTCAGAAACAATTAATTGATCATGGCCAAAAGGTTTTTGTAAACGAATTGAATAAATTTTCAGTTTATCCGAAAGCAGAACATATTATCGTTTTTACTTCAACTCACGGATTGGGAGATGCGCCTTCAAACGGAACGCAATTCAAAACATTACTAGAAAAACAAAATCAAGAGCAGAATATTAATTTCTCTGTGGTTGGTTTTGGCTCAAAATCATATCCAGATTTTTGCCAGTTTGCTATCGAGATAGATCAACTTTTAGGAAAACAAAAGTGGGCAGACCGCTATTTAGATCTGAAAACTGTAAATGATAAATCTGCTGCTGAATTTGTAGAATGGGTAAAATTATGGAGCGAAAAAACGGGAATTCCGTTGGCGACAACTCCGTCATTATATAACCACGTTCCAAAAGGTTTACAAAAATTTATGGTTTTGGATAAAACACCAATTTCTGAAACCGAACATACTTTTATTCTCACTTTAAAATCTAATGCCAGAACTAAATTTAGCTCAGGCGATTTACTGGCAATTTATCCTGCCAATGATTCTAGAGAACGCCTCTACTCTATCGGAAATCATTCTGGCAATATTCAGCTAGTTGTAAAATTGCATCCAAACGGATTGGGTTCTGGATTTTTGAATGCTTTAGAACCTGGAAATGTAATTAAAGCTCAGATTGTTAAAAATCCTGCTTTTCATCTTCCAAAAAAAGCTCCAAAAGTGGCTTTTATTTCTAACGGAACTGGAATTGCTCCTTTCTTAGGAATGATTGAACAGAATAAAGCAAAACAAGAGCTTCATCTCTACAGCGGATTCAGAATGGAAACGCCAACACTAATGGCTTATAAAAAGTTTTCTGCGATTATGATACAGAAAGAACATTTGGAAAATTTTCATGTTGCATTATCTCGCGAAGCAGAGCATATTTATGTAATGGATTTAATTAAAAGAGATGCTAATTTCTTCGTAAATGTATTGAAAAAAGATGGTGTCATTATGATTTGCGGTTCTCTTGCAATGCAAAAAGATGTAGAAAATGTTCTAAGTGAATTATGTTTATCAAAAGGATTAAAAGCACTCTCTGAATACAAAGCCAATAAACAATTTTTGACGGACTGTTATTGATTTTAGATTGTTGATTTTAGATTGTTGATTTTAGATTGTTGATTTTAGATTTTAGATTTTTAATTTTTAATTTTTAAATCTAAAACAAATCCCAGAGGGATGACATATTTATAGATTTAATTTTATCTGAATACAGCTAAAGCCCCAGAGGGGCGACATACATAATCTACAGATATCGCTCCTCAGGAGCTTTATTCATAGGTGTCAAATCTATTTCTATAAATATTATGCTCCTCCGGAGCCTTTTTAAAATGCTATAAAAAGATTTTCATGCATAAATTATTATCATATAAAATTTCATTATTTTTTTTAATCGCTTACTGTGTATCTACACATTCTCAAGTATTACGAAAAAGGACAACGCTTTTGATGGGCGGACGTTTTGATATTTCTATTGTAGATAAAGATTCGCTTTCTGCGGAAAAAAATATAGATGAAGTTATTGCAGAAATCACTAGAATTGAATATTTAATCTCCGATTGGAAACCCACTACTCAGATTTCTGAAGTCAATCAGAATGCTGGAATAAAACCTGTAAAAGTGGGTCGCGAAGTATTTGAATTGACTAAAAGAGCCATCAAACTTTCTGAAATCACAAATGGCGGTTTTGACATTAGTTTTGCGGCAATGGACAGAATCTGGAAATTTGACGGTTCGATGACCGAAATGCCTTCGGCGGACGCCATAAAAAAATCGGTTGAAAAAGTGGGCTATAAAAACATTATCTTAGACAGTACAGAATCGACCATTTTCTTGAAATTGAAAGGAATGAAAATTGGTTTTGGCGCTTTGGGAGAAGGTTACGCAACCGATAAATGCCGTGCGATGATGATTGCAAAAGGCGTTCAAGCCGGAATTATAAATGGTTCTGGAGATATGAGCACTTGGGGAAAACAACCCAATGGAAAAAACTGGAAAATCGGAATTACAAATCCGTTTAAACCTGAAAAGATTTTGGCCGCAATTCCGCTTAAAGAAGGTGCTGTCACAACCTCAGGCAGTTATGAGAAGTTTGTTGTTTTTAACGGAAAACGTTATTCGCATATTATAAATCCAGCAACGGGTTATCCTGCCACTGGGTTATGTAGTGTAACTGTCTTTGGCCCAAATGCAGAAACCGCTAACGGATTAAGCACTTCGATTATGGTTTTAGGTCAAAAAGAAGGTTTGTTTCTACTTCAGAAATTTCCCGATTACAGCTGTATTCTGATTACGGATAAAGGGAAAATTGTTAAGTCTAAAAACTTTCCTTATAAGTTATGAATCGTGATTTATGAATTACTTCCAGCTAAAGCTGGAGGCAATTCATAAATAAGCTTTTACTCTTAGCTACCGATAGTTATTGGCATTACGAGATTATTTTGACTACATTAGCAATAGAACGCTTTGCGTAAACAGTCTGCGAAAAATTCCTCACTTGATTTTTTTACAATTAGAATTTTGAAGCAAATTCTTTTGCAAAATCTTCTAATTTAATTTTACCTTTTGCATTTCCGTCATTATTTAGAAAATCGGCAGCAATGGTTTCGTTTCTCAATCCAGTTCCCATTTCGGTATATAAACCTGCCATTTCTTCTGGAACTCCTGCTTGAGTCATTCCGCCAAAATATTGTTCGTCTGTAAATTCAATCCACGGAAGTTCTGGTTTTCCAATCGCGGTTCCAAATGCTTTTACAATTTCTGAAGGCGTTTTTACATCGCTTATAATGTAACGGATGTTTTTACCTTCTGTAGTTTTTTGTAATTCTTCGGCAGCTGCGTTTGCAATATCTTCTGGATGAACTAACGGAATAAGGTTTGACGCTGGGAAATTTGCTCCCATAATCCCTGCTCCTTTTATCATCGGAATATCATTAAAGAAATTAAAGTAGAAATATCCCGCTCTTAAAAAAGTAATTGAAGCGTCTAATTTTTCATAAATCTTCTCAATGTTATGCAATCCTGCAATGGGTCCGTTTCCTGTTGGCAAATCGGCACCAATACTGCTTAACATAACCACTCTTTTAATATTGGCTGTTTGAATTGCTTTCGCGAAAGCGACACCAGCATCTGTAGTATTCTTAACAATATTTACTCCGCCCATATTTGGAGGTGTCATGGCAAAAAGAGCATCTGCACCTGCAAAAGTTTTAGAAAGAAAATCGGCATCATTAACTGATCCGATTGCGGCTTTTGCACCTAAATCTTCAATAGCAGGTTTTCTGTCTGCATTACTACTGATAACGGTTACATCGTGTCCTGATTGTACCAATTGTGCCGTTAATGGCTTTCCTATGTTTCCTAATGAACCTGAGATTATAATTTTCATCTTTAAATGTTTTTTATTTAACAAGACAAAGGTATCTTTGCACTTACTTTTATACAAGTACTTACCCTAAAGTATGTATTATGACAGCAATTAAAGAATCGTCTACAATTCAGGAAAACAAGCAGTATGCGTTGGAAAAATGTCCCGTGACTTTTGTGATGGAAAAAATTGGAGGCTACTGGAAACCTATTATTTTATATCATTTATCGACTGGAGATAAACGTTATAGCGAATTAAAAAGAGCTATTCCGGCCGTAACAGAAAAAATGCTAATTCAGCATTTAAAACAGCTGGAAGCTGACGGATTGGTTATTCGCGAGGCAAAACCTGTTGTTCCTCCGTTTGTAACTTATAGATTAAGCAATGCAGGAACTGGTTTGCTCCCTGTTATTGACGCCATGGCTTCATGGGCTTTTAAAATGAAAGACGGAGTCTATAACATTTAATAGACACCGCCTTTTCAAAAAAACAAAAACTAATTAACTTAACTTTTTAAATATGAAATTGATCAGGCATCAATTTCACTAGTCGACTTAATTTATTTGTATTGAATATTGCTTAGTTTTAATTCTGTTTAATAAAAACCAAAGCTTCTTCGTAATTGGCAATTTGTATAAGAGCATTGTAAATGTATTTTGACACCAATGCTCCTCCATCTGAATTAATAAGTTCAATATCGTCATCTGGCGTGTGGTATTGCGGATGTCCGCCTGTATGAAACCCAACTGCCGAAATAGATTCTTTGTAGAAAGAAACATGATCTGAACCGCCTACATCTCCTGCGTGAATAACAGGATTTAACCCTGAGTTTTCCTGCAGTTTTTTCATTAATTCAACTCCATTCGGAAAAGTTCCTGCCCCTCCCATATAAAGTTCTTTTTTATCATTCAATCTTCCGACCATATCCATATTAAGCATTACTTTTACAGCTTCTTTTGGAACGGGAAGATGATTTACAAAATATTTGGAACCAAGCAATCCTTCTTCTTCTCCGCTAAACGAAATAAAAATGATACTTCTTTTTGGCTTTACTTTTTGTTTTGAAATTTCTTCTAAAATGCACAACAAAGCCGAAACTCCCGACGCATTATCATCTGCGCCATTATGAATGGCAAAAGCTTCTTTCTTTTTGCTTCCAGAGCCTTGTCCGCCCCAGCCCCAATGATCGTAATGTGCGCCGATTACGATGTATTCGTTTTTCAAAGCAGCATCTGAACCTTCAATATATCCTATAACATTTTGCGTTACCACGCTATCCGATTTCATTTTATTGATGCCTTCTTTGACAAATACTTTGAAAGGCTGATAATAACTATCATTGAATTGCCGTAAACCATATTTCTTAAAATACTTTTTGATATATGCAGCTGCATTGTTATTTCCTTTAGTTCCCACAAAACGACCTTCCAATTTATCAGATGAAAGATATTTGTCATGTTTGTAAAAGGTTTTAGACATATCATTACTTTGAGCATTCAAATGGATGCTGCAATACAAAGTGATTATAAAAAGGCATTTTAGAGCTTTCATATTTTATTACTAACTAAATTTAAAGGCTAAGTTCAAAAGAGGTATGTTTAATATATTTTCGATCATAAGTATACAAAACGTGTATTCTCTTGTCTGCGGTCTGGATTATGGCTGGATAGCTGAACTCTCCTTTTTCTTGTTTTTCTAGATCAAATAGTTTAGTCCAGTTTAAGCCGTCTTTCGAATATTCAACATCCAGAATATTTCGTCCGTTAAACCAGTCTTTTCCCATCGGAAGTGGGTTATTTACTAGTAAAAACAGATTTTTATTCACTGTTAAGGCATCAATACCAGAATTTGAATTGATGACATTTATGGTATTGGTTCTAATCCAGCTTTTGCCATTATCTCCCGACCAGCTAGAAACCACTTTATTATGCTTGCTTCTAGACAGCATCTGAAGATCAGTAGCACTGTGAATTAAAAATGTCGGCTGAATAATATCAAAATTTTGATTGTTTTCTACCGCTATTTTCTTCCAAGAATCTGTCGCTTCTGTGTATTCTTCCACATGCACGCGCCATTGGTCTGTGTTGACGCTTTCGGTACTGCTTCCGCATAAAATTACGCCTGGAGCAGTTTCGATTGGTTTGTTTCGGATTGGTCCTAAAATTCCTTCTGGAAGATATTTTGGTTCTCCCCATGTTGTTCCATTATCTTTTGAAACCTTCATAGCACCAAACCATTCCCTCGGATTTTTTCCAATTTTATAGAACAAATACAAATTCTGGCTTTTGCTTTTAAATAAAACTGGATTCCAACAAGGAAGCGTATCTCCGTTTTTAATTAATGGCTGAATCAGTTCTTTAGGCGTAGACCATTTTTTATCTTTATAAGCCGAGATGTAAATTCCGACATCTTTTGCCCCTTCATATTTTCCACCAAACCAAGCGGCCAAAATTTCGTTTGGCTTGTATTCCACCAAAGTTGAGGCATGACTATTGGTTGTAACAGGCGGGTCTGCAATATAACTGCTTTCGATATTTACAGCCTTTAATTGTGCTTTTATTTCATTAGAAAAAAGAAATAAAGCCAGTAGTGCTGTTACAGTATATTTTGTCTTTAAAATCATTTTATTTTGAAATTATTAAACACATAGAAGCATAGATTTTTTGTTTTTACGAAAAGAATAAAGAAAGAAACTAGTTTCTAACACATAGCTATGTTAAAGAAAAATTTTTCTCTTTGCTTCTCTTTTTAGACACAGAACCTATGTTTCTATGTGTTAAAATTAAACTTGCTCACTTTCACACAAAGGGAAATTGCTAATTATGAATTAAAGTTGGGGCAAAAATTCATAGGTCTTCATAAAAAACAAAAGGAGAGTTACCTCTCCTTCTGCTCAAGTAACAAATCAATTGATTTTTACTTTACCAAATTAATTATTTTGTGTCCCACCAAAGTCTTGTTCCACCTGAATCTGGACCTCCTAATTTAGAAACTCCATCTTCTACAGCAGCTTTGTTTGATGAGTACTCATTTGTAGTGTAAATAATTCTTTTCATCAAAGATTTACCAACTCCAGCATCTGGATTATCAGTGTTTAAAACTGGATAGATTACTTTAGCGTCGCTTCTTCTTAAATCTGCCCAAGCCTCCCAAGATTCTGGGAAAATGGCTAAGTATTTCTGAACTGCAATTTGAGTTCTTTGATCAGCAGTAGATGCAGACCAAGCAACTGGCAATTTCACAGGAACGTCTTGCAAATCTAAAGTTGGGTACAATGTCAAAATGTTTGGCAATGTTGGCAATGTAGAACCATTGATGTAAGCATTAACAGTTGTAGGATCAGTGATTCCCCATTGTGCAAGAGATAATCTAATACCTGTTTCATACAAAGTCTTAGCATCTCCGCCCATGTTCCATCCATTTAAAGCTCCTTCTGCTCTACTTAAGTAGTTTTCAGAAGCCATAAAGATTTCAATATTTTTAGTTTCGCTAAGTGTATTAGCTGCACCATTTCCTAAAACATCATTGTTAAATTTAGAGAACTCAGTAGTTCCAAATTGATCTTCTAGACCTCCAACTGGGTTTCCTCTATAAGCACCCGTAGAAACTGGGGCAAACCATTTTGATAAACGTGGATCGTTGTAACCTACTAAGATACTTTCCATAGAAGCTGTCATTACATAACCCCAGCTATTAACAATCATGTTTAAATTGTTTGGTGTAATGTTACTTGCTTTAAAGAATGCGCTCTGATCGTTTGTCTGCATAACTCCAGCAGCTACTGCCGCTTCAGCTTGAGTTTTTGCAGTTGCAGGTTCTTTATCAGAAATTCTTAAAGCCAAACGTAATCTCATACTGTTTCCAAAGATTCTCCATTTGTCAACACTTCCTGCATAAACTCTATCATTTGGGGCAAGAGAAGCAACTGAAGTTGCAGAAGTAGAAGTTAGTGTTGCATTAGCTTCGTCCAATAATTTAAAGAAATCTGCATAGATAAATTCTACACTGTCGTAAGGAACTTTTTCTTTTCCGTTTCCTGCCTCAGTGTAAGGAATTGGTCCGTAAGCATCAACCATTTGGTTGTACATGAAAACTTTCCAGATTTTTAATACTGCAGTCGCTTCTGCATTTCCTTCAGATGCTTTAAAAGCATTTGCTAAAGCTGGAGCCGCAACGGTGTAAAATCTTGTCCATCCTCTACCTTCGTATCCGTTTACGAAAGCATTTCTTTCTGTTCCGTACCCACAGTTTAAGTAGTGGATGAATGTTGACGATAAAATACCTGTCGCGATACCCCAAGTACCTTGATCATCTACACCTGGAGACGAATAAGACCCATTGTGGATACCTGCATAAAGTGCAGATGCAAATGCTGGCCCTGCCAACGTTGGATCTAATTGACTTTCTGTAAGCGAATTAGGATCTGTATTTATTTCGTCGAAGTCTTTTGTACAACTAGCAAAAGTAGACAGCATCGCTATAGCAAGTCCTAGTGTTTTTATTTTAAAACTATATTTCATGATATCTCTTTTTTAATTAAAATCCGAATTTAACATTAACTCCATAATCTCTCGTTGAAGGAATGTTGAAAGATTCTATCCCTTGTAGGTTTCCTGTACCTGCTCCTGCTTCTGGATCAAAGTACTTCGCTTTGTTTAAGAAGAAGAACAAGTTTCTACCTACTAATGAGAAATCGATGCTTGTAAATCCTGAGTTACCTAATAAACGTTTTGGCATTGAGTAACCAAAAACAAGTTCTCTTAATCTGATGTTTGTAGCATCATAAACAAATGGTTCTGCAATTGGAGTTCTTTGACCGATTGCTGTCCAGTATTGCTCAGCATTGATGCTTGTTGTGTTTGGAGAGTAAGTTCCATTTCCGTTATCTACCACACCATCCACAATGATTCCGCCATTTCTTCCTGCTAAAGTAATATCGCTTACCCCTAAACCAGCTTGTCTCGCTTGAGTGTATGAAATCACTTCACCACCAATTCTGAAATCAACTAAGAAACTTAAAGAGAAATCTTTGTATTTGAAGTTGTTTTTGAAACCTGCAGTCCAATCTGGATTAAAGTTACCAGCACGAACATCAAAACCATTTGTCGCTAAAGGAATACCAGCACTGTTTACAAGAATTTGTCCAGCATCATTTCTTTGGAAACCTTTGATGTATAAATCACCGTACTCACCACCTTGAACCACTTTACTTCTCACTAAACGTCCTTCACCAAGAACTAACTCATCTCTTCCTTCAAAGATAGATTTTACTTTTGACTTATAAGAAGCGTAGTTAGCTGTAACATCCCAAGTAAAGTTTTCTGTTTGAACTGGCGTAGCAGTAAGCGTGAACTCGATACCTTTATTCTCGATATCTCCACCGTTTACGATTGCTCTAGAATATCCAGAAGACTCAGGAGTGTTGATATAGAAAATTTGGTTGTTCGTTAACGTTTTAAAGTATGTGAAATCTAAACCTAAACGGTTGTTGAAAAATCTAACATCGGCACCAAACTCAGAAGAAGAAGAAATCTCTGGTTTTAAGTTTGGATTTGCTTTTGTGCTTTGTCCGTATAACATACCACCGTTTCCTCCGATGTATGAATATCTTTGTTGTGTTTGATAAGGATCTGTATCATTACCCACTTCTGCATAAGAAGCTCTTAATTTTGCAAAACTGATTACTTCTGGCAATGTAACCATATCAGAAAGAACAGCTGAAAGTCCGAAAGATGGGTAGAAATAATCTGTTGGCAATGTAGAAGACCAGTCATTTCTAGCTGTTAAATCTAAGAATAAGTAGTTTCTGAAACCAATTTGACCAAATCCGTAAATAGAATTAATTCTTTTTTCTGAAGCTGTAGAAGTAGATTGAACTGTCTGAACGTTTGATAATGCGAAGAAGTTTCTTTTACTTAAAACTCCTCCAGAAGTTAAAGCTGAACTATTTTGCTGCAATGAACTCGCACCAGCATTAAGACCAACAGAGAAATCTCCGAATTTTTCATTGTAAGAAAGCAAAGCATCTACGTTTAATTCGCTTACTGTTTCATAAGATTCGCTATAAGAACCTAAGTTGCTGTTGAAAGCTGCAGTTGCGTATCTGTTTCTTACGTTTTTGTTTGTCATTTGGTCTAAACCAGCTCTACCTTGTAAGCTTAATGTTTTTGTAAACTCATATTTAAGAGAAGCTAAACCAATAAATCTATTTCTTTTATCTGTACGGGCATCATCTCTTAAAGCAGACCAGAATGGGTTTCCGCCTGGCGCTCCCGTTTCATCAAGGAAATAGTTCACTTGTCTTTGTCCTGCAGCATCAAAATATTCGAAATCTTTATAATCGTTGTAAGCGATACTACGAGGTAATAAATAAGCAGATGTTCCGATAGACTCTTCACCTGTTCTCAATAAGTTATCGATATCCTGAACAATGTAGTTTGTTTTTACATCCAATGATAATTTATCAGAAATCTTGCTTGTCAATCTTAAGTTAAGATTGTGTCTGTCCATTTGGTTTCCTCCAACAATACCTTCAGCACGTGTGTTAGTATAAGAAAAATAACCTTGCGCTTTTTCGTTACCAGCAGTAACTGTCAAAGTGTTTGCCAAGTTATAACCTGTTTTGTAGAAATCAATAACGTTGTTTGGCTGTGGAGAATAGCTTTGTGTAGCTGGTCCAGCATAATTTGGATTACGAACCAATTGCCAAGCAGAGACCTGACGCCCGTCTAAAGGTGCTCCCCAGCTTGAGCTTGAGTTAGAAACATAATTTCCGTTTGTTCCTTGACCGTACTCATTTTGTAAATTCATCAAATTATAAGCTGAAGAAGCCATAAAGTTAGATGATAACGAAACTGAAGTTTTTCCAGATTTACCAGATTTAGTAGTAATAACGATTACACCATTTGATGCTCTAGAACCGTAAAGAGCCGCTGCAGATGGTCCTTTAAGAACAGTCATCGAAGCAATATCTTCTGGGTTAATGTTAGAAATACCATCTGGCTGTGTAGTTCCTCCTGTATCAATATCAGGGTTAGTTGTGGTTGTTCCGTTACTAATTGGCACACCATCTACTACATAAAGAGGCTGGTTGTTTCCGTTAAGAGATCTGTTACCTCTTAAAGTAATTCTAGAAGAAGAACCAACACCATTTGAAGTTGTAGAGAAGTTAAGACCTGCCACTTTACCCGAAAGTGAGTTGGCAACGTTTAATGATCTTGCTTCTGATAACTCATCTACAGAAACGTTTTGTGCAGAATACGTAATAGCTTTTTTCTCTCTCTTAATACCAAGAGCTGTAACCACTACCTCTCCCAACTGCTGCGTATCTGGGCCAAGAGTTACATTAATGGTAGATTGTGATCCCACAGCAATTTCCTTTGTAGCAGAGCCTACATAAGTAAAAACCAAAACTGCTGATTGATTAGGAACACTAATGCTGTACTTACCATCAAAATCTGATGAAGCACTTGTTTTAGTTCCTTTAACAATAATATTTGCTCCAGGAATCGGAATCCCGCTTTGAGCATCTGTTATCGTTCCTTTTACTGTTGTCTGCGCTTGAAGGTTCTGGAACCCAAAAAGGCATATGACCAACAGTAATTTTAGTACGTTTTTAATCATATTAGTTGTTTTTTTAGAGTTAATAACATGTTAAACTTAAGAATACATTTTGTTAACAAAATATAATTTCGACAAATGACAATTTTGAAAAGGTGTTGGTAAATCTTTGGTGTTTTATTGAAAGAAAACGTTTTCATTTGTAATCCTACTCTGCCTTATAAAAAAAGGCAAAAACACTATTATCGAATAGATTTTAGCCTTTTATAATTGTATTCATTTTTTTAAAGCAAAAACGCCGAAAAATCTTCGGCGTTTTTAGGTTTTTAGTTCAAAACCTTGAATTTAGTTTTAAGCAAATCGATCGAATTTCCGCCGACCATCACTTCGAAATCTCCGGGCTCTACAATACGCTTCATTTCTCTGTTCCAAAGAGATAGCTCGTCTGGTGTAAGTGTAAATTCAACATTTTTTGTTTCGCCTTTTTTGATGTTCAATCTTTTGAACCCTTTTAAGGTTTTTTCAGGTGTAGTAGTACTGCTGTAAACGTCATTAATATACAACTGAACGACTTCGTCTCCATCTCTGTCTCCAATGTTTTTAACATCAACAGAAACTTTTACTTCTCCGTTTGGTTTAATTTCAGTAGTATTCAATTTTAAATTAGAATATTCAAACTTCGTATAACTTAATCCGTAACCGAATGAATATAACGGATGCTCGCTTTCCGCTACATATTTATGTATCGCAGATGGCTTTTGATTGTAATATATTGGTAACTGCCCAACTGATTTTGGAACTGTAATTGGCAATCTTCCTCCTGGATTATAATCTCCAAATAATACATCAGCAACTGCTCTACCTCCTAATTCACCTGGGAACCATCCTTCTAAGACTGCAGGAATATTTTCAGCAATCCAATTTGTAGAAAGCGGACGACCGTTTAATAGTACACAAACTACAGGAGTTCCTGTTTTGTGAATCTCTTCAATCAATTGCTGTTGAATTCCGAATAAGTCTAAAGAAGCCACATCCCTGTTTTCTTCAACCAATTCATTAGATTCTCCTAAAACCACAATAGCAACATCTGCTTTTTTAGCGGCTTCAATTGCTGGCTGTAAGTTTACTTTTTCTAAATTCCAACGGAAATGAGCTCTGGCTCCCCAGCCCCCTTCCCACATTTCAATGCGTACTTTATATTTTTTGCCTTTCTCGATAATTTTTGGAGTTGTAACCATGCTTGTCGCTCCTTTTGTCCAGTTGTCGATTACCAATTGGTCATCGATATACATTCTGATTCCATCATCAGAACTTAAACCTAACCATCCGTCAAGAGCTTGATCTGATTTTAAGAATCCTGTCCATCTGATAGAAAAATCATCCACATTGACACCATCTCCTGGCGCCCAAGGCCAGTCAAACTCTAACTGACTGTCGATGCGAGTCAGTGCTGGGGTTCCTTCCAGATTTCTGTTATTGAAATATTCTCCTTTTAATCCGTTTTGAGATTCGTCTGGAGTAAATAAATATTTAGATGGAATAATCTGTCCTTTTACAATCAACGGAACTCCTTCTTCATAAACTACATTTGCCGTTTTTCCAACCAATTCCTTCACACCTTCATAAACCGTCATTCCAACACTGTTTTTAGGAGCATAACCTCCCAATCTTGAAGCATTTGCATTTGGTCCGATAACCGCAATGTTTTTTAAGTTTTTACTTAAAGGCAAAGTATTGTTTTCATTTTTCAATAAAACCATTGATTTCTGCGCCGCTTCTAAAGCAACAGCTTGATTTTCTGGAGTATGAAAACGCTCTTTAATCAAGTTTTTATCTGTGTACGGATTTTCAAATAATCCCAATAAGAATTTCAAACGTAAAACTGCTCCCGCTGCACGGTCGATGTTTTCCATTGTCAATTTCTTTTCGTTTACCAATTCGATAACAGTATTCTGCCAGAATTCATTTGAAAAATCGTAGAATTGCATATCAACACCAGCTGAAACCGCTTCTCTAATCGCGTCTTTTGGAGAATCAGCCACCTTGTGAGTTGTCTGAATGTATTTGATAGCTCCTAAATCTGAAACTACAAGTCCTTTAAAACCCCATTCGTTTCTCAAAACATCCGTCAATAACCAATGATTGGCTGCACAAGGAATTCCGTCCAACTCTGAATACGCACACATGGTTCCTAAAGCACCGCCTTTTCTGAATGCTTTTTCAAAAGATGGCAAATGATCTTCTCTTGCAGAACGTTCTCCAACCAAAATCGGAGAAGAATTTCCTCCAGCCTGCGGAATACCGTGAACGGCAAAATGTTTTGGTTCAGCAATAATAGAACGATCTGATTTTAAGTCTTCTCCCTGCATTCCTTTAATAAACGCCAAACCAATTTCGCTATTTAAATAAGCATCTTCACCAAAAGTTTCGGCAACTCTACCCCAACGTGGCTCGCGTCCTAAATCTAAGTTCGGTCCAAAACCAAAATGAACACCATGCGCTCTGGCTTCCATACCAATAACTTTACCCACTTTGTCCATCGTTGCAATATCCCAAGTTGCGCCAAGACCAATATTCATAGGGAAAGCAGTACTTCCTTCATCTAAATATCCGTGAAGCATTTCACACATAATCAGCGCCGGAATTCCCCAACGGTTTCCTTTGATTACATTCGTTTGCAAATCATTGATCATTTTCGCCGAACGCGGATACAAATCATGAATCGCTCCAATTCCTAATTTCCCGATTTTTTCTGCCGATTTACCTTTAGCAAAATCTTCTTTATCTTTAAAAAAATCTCCTCTATACATATCCATCTGACGCACTTTTTCTTCAAGCGTCATACGGCTTAACAAGTCTTTTACTCTGTCTTCAACAGGCACTTTCGCATCTTGGTACAGATACTTTTTCTGGGCATGGATTTGGTTTAAAAAACCAACAGCCATTACAAAAATAATGGCCGTTTTCTTCATTCTTAATTGTAACATAGTTGTGTTGTGTTTAGTTTTGAATCACTTTAAGCTTTGTTCCATTCACAAAATCATCGTGCGAAATAAAAAAGCTGTTAAGTGTTTTTCCGTTTAACTCAATCGAGTTGATTTTTCCACCGTTATTGATTTGTCTTTCAATTACAATGCTATCTTTTTTATAATATCTTGGATCTAATTTAATTGTCACTCTATGAAACATTGGCGCTGTAATGGTGTAAATTGGATCTCCTGGAGAAATTGGATAAATTCCCATCATCGAATAAACCAACCAAGCCGACATAGTTCCCGTATCGTCATTTCCTGGTAGTCCTTTTGGTTCATTTTTGAAATATTCTCTAACCAATTTTTTTACCATATCCTGAGCTTTATATTCTTCGCCTTTCACATAATTAAATAAATACGGATTGGCAATATCAGGCTCATTGGCCATATCAAATTGTTTGGTGTCGAAAATTTTCTGCAATTGTGCTGAAAATGCCTGATCTCCACCCATTAGTTTTTTCAAACCAATAATATCATGAGGAACCATAAAATTATATTGCCACGCATTTCCTTCAATAAAACCAACATTTTCTTCAAAATTAGCTCCTGAATTTGGGTCAAAAGGTTCGTACCATTTTCCGTCGGGCGTTCTTGGACGAAGCAGATTTAAGTTTTTATCAAATAATTTTCTATACGATAATGAACGTTCTTTAAAACGTTTTACATTGTCTTTGTCTCCAAATTCGTTGGCCATAAGCGAAATAGAATAATCTGAAATATTATATTCTTGAGTCGTCGAAACAGGACCTTTGTTGTCGGTTGTCAAATATCCTTTTTTGATATAATCTTTCAATCCTGGACGAAGCGGATTATTTTCAACATTATCCGCGCCTTTCAACATCGCATAATAGGCTTTATTAACATCATAATCACGAATTCCTCTCATGTAAGTATCTGTAATTACAATACTTGCAGGATCTCCAACCATGGTAAAAGTTTCAGTCGAATTCAGTTCCCATTTGGGTAACCAGCCGTTTTCATCAAACATAGTCAACATACTTTTTATCATATCCGATTGCTGTTTTGGATAAACCAAAGACATCAATGGATGTACATTTCGGTACGTATCCCATAAAGAAAATACGGTATAACGGGTGTCATCGGTTTTAGCAATTTTAGTTCTTTTGATTACGGGATATTGTCCGTTAATATCGTTTAAAGTATTTGGATGAATTAAAGTGTGATACAAAGCTGTGTAGAAAATCGTGTTATCCTCTTTTGTACCACCTTCAACCAAAATTTTAGACAATTCTTCGTTCCATTCGTTGTAGGTTTCTTTGTAAATTGCGTCAAAAGATCTGTTACCCACTTCTTTTGCTAAATTTTCACGGGCATTTTCGATACTTACATACGAAATTCCAATCTTCACTTCAACCGTTTCTTGTTTGTCGAATTTATACGTAAAATAACTTCCAATACTATCACCTACTACAGTTTTAATAGTGTTTTCCATTATTCTCGCTTTTCCGTTGTAACCCATCCATTGCGCTTCAACGCCGTTGTATTTTGCAGGTTTTTTCCAAACTCCAAATTTATCAGCAGGTTTAGAAAATTGAGCCACAAAATAAACTGGGTAAGCATCTTCTGGACTGTTGTAACAAAATGAACCAACTGAACGCATTCCTTCAATTTCTGTAGAAGAAACCACTTTTATCATCGCGCCTTCTTCATTGGTTAATCCCAATCCAAGATTTAGTAAAATATTAGATTGCCCTTTCGGGAAAGTGAATCTGCTAATCCCAACTCGTTTAGAAGCTGTGAATTCGCCTTTTACTTTGTACTTGTCAATGTTTACACTGTAATACGCAGCTTTGGCAACTTCATTAGAATAAGTCGACCCATATTTTAAATGATCGATTTCTACATTTCCAGTTGTCGGCATCAACAAAATAACGCCTAATTCCGGACAGCCTACTCCACTTAAATTTACCTGACTAAAACCTGTCAAAAAAGTATTCTCATTTACATACGGATTCGAAAGCCACTGACTGTCTTTTTCCATTGGAGTGTTTTTTACTCCAGCCACATTAAATGGACTAATGCTTGCCATTCCGCGTGGTGCAATTGGTCCTGGAAAAGCAGCGCCATAATTGGAGGTCCCAATAAACGGATTAACAAAATCGGCAGGTTCCTGCGCAAAAATCGTTATGCTAAAAAACAGCATGTAGAAAAAACATGCTGTTTGAAATTTATTTGTATTTAAAACCATAGGTTTCATTTTTATCTGTTGATCGCTTCGATTTTTAAAGTCCAAGCTTCTTTCGCTGGAAGATTATTTCTTAAGCTTTCTGGAATAATTACTTTAAATCCGTTTCCTTCTTTGGTCCATTTTAAAGAAGTTTTAGAACCTAACATTGTGATTTTTGTTCCTTTTTTAGGACTGATAGCTTTTACTGTAACTTCAGCAGGAATTTTATCTTCTCCTTCTTTAGCTAAATAAAATGCAAATACATTTCCTGCTTTGTTTTGTGTAAAACAGATGTTTTCTTCTTTATAAGGCTCGATTGGTTTTGTGTTGTAAATCGCTGTGCTGTTTACTTTCATCCAATCTCCGTAAGCTTGCAATAAATCGTAAGCGCCTTTATCCCATTCTCCTTCTGGACTTGGAGCAACGTTTAACAATAAGTTACCACCTTTAGCCACAATATCAATTAACAGGTGAATTCCTTGTCTTCCTGTCATGTAAGTAGCTCGTGGAGAATAAGACCATCCACCGCCAGCTGGAATACAAGATTCCCAAGGATAAGGCAATGTTTTAGCAGGAACTCGTCCTTCTGGAGTTAAGTAGTTTTGGTTTTTACCGTGAACCGCTCTGTCAACAACAATTAATCCTGGCTGTTTCTGACGCGCTTTTACAACCAATTCATCCATTTTCGGATCCTGATCTACAACTCTGTGTTTGATGAAACCGTTTTTAGATTCATTTTCTGTAAACTTCTCATCATAGTTTTCTTTGATGTTCACTTGATCTCTTTTTCTAACCCATCCACCATCTAACCATAAAATATCAACTTTACCGTAATTAGAAAGAATTTCTAAGATTTGGTTGTGCGTGAAATCAACATATTTCTGCCATTTTTCTGGGTATAAAGACGGATCATAGTTTACGTTTCTGTCGAAAGGAGGAAAATAAGGATCCCAGTAGTTTTCATTATGCCAGTCTGGTTTTGAGAAATACGCTCCAGTTGAAATACCTTCACCTCTAAAAGAGTTGAAAATTTCTTTTAAAACGTCTGCTTTAGGGTTAGTATGAAAAGGAACATCTTTACTCGTAATCTTGTAATCAGAATATTTAGTATCGTACATATTGAAACCGTCATGGTGTTTTGTAGTGAAAACCATGTATTTCATTCCTGCATATTTAGCCGCTTTAGCCCATTTTGCAGGATCAAATTTTACAGGATTAAACGTCTTTCTTAAACCTTCGTAATCTTTAATATAATCATTATAATTAGATGGATTACTTCCTTTTTTACGTTCACACCATCCATAATCTTCAGGGCAGATAGACCAAGATTCTACAATTCCCCATTGGCTGTAAGTTCCCCAGTGCATTAGCAAACCAAATTTTTTGCCTTGCCATTCGTCTAAGTTCTTTAAAACTAACGGATCTGTTTCTGGTACGTATCTTTCATCTTCATAAATCGCCTGAGCGAATATCTGAGCTGAAAATAAAAGGGCGATTATGAATATTCCTTTTTTCATCTTTAATCTAATTTATAATTTATTATTCTTTGTTTTTCTGGTTTAATAGGTAATCTTAACTCGTTGGGTGAAATTATTTTCAACACATAGAAACATAGTTTAACTAAACCTAAAAAAGGCGTTTCACTAGTTTAAATGCACATAGTTTAGCTATGTGTGGAAACTTGTTTCTTCCATTCTCTCTTTTTGAGTATAAAATCTATGTCTCTATGTGTTTTAATTTAACCCCAACGGGTTAATCTTAATTTAATTTTTCAAGTATCGGTTGATCTGTAAAAGTTAATTCTGTTTGAGCATTTTCATTAAGCTGCTCGAATACAACAAACTTATTCTCGCCCGCTTTCAACCAACAGCCAGGCACGTAAAGTGTTTGTTGTGGGCCTACTTTCCAATAACGTCCCAGATTGTGTCCGTTAACAAATACAATTCCTTTTCCCCAATTGGTCATATCAAGAAAAGTATCGGCTGGTTTATCTATGTTTACTGCAGCTTCATATAAAACTGGTCGTCCAGATTTTACCGTTTCAGTTTTAAGAACTGGCACTTCATTCATCGGCATTTTATACATCTCCCATCCGCCAGTAATTTCATATTCATTAATGAATACTGGAGAAATAATTCCTTTAGTATTATGCACTATTTCGGCTCCGTAATTAATACGTCCCATATTTTCAACCAGAATTTCTAAAATACCGTTAAAAGGAATAGAAAGGGTCAACTCATAATTTTTGAAAACTCTATTCAATTCACCCACTTTAACTCCATTTACATAAACAGTGGCAAAGTCTCTCAATCCCTCTATTTTTAATTTGCCAGAAGAAATTGGCTGAGTAAATCTTTTTCGATACAAAACGTATCCATTTCCTTGACCTAATTTCTCAAATGTTAATGGCTGGTCACTTACGACTGGTTTTTCTTTTTTGATCCAACTCAAAACATCCATACTCGATTTAACAGGCTGATTAGGATATTTTACAACTGGAATTTTCTCTGGAATTGCTGCTAATTTTGTTTTAGAATACTTTTGCATTACGTCACGAATAGCCATGAATTTTGGTGTTGCCCAACCTGCTTCGCTGATAGGCGCATCATAATCGTAGCTTGTAATATCTGGCTGAATATCACTTTCTTCATTATAATTTGCTCCAGAGGTAAATCCAAAATTAGTACCGCCATGCGCCATATAATAATTAAAAGAAACACCTGCATCGAGATACTTTTTAGTTTGACTTGCAATCTCCTCTGATCCAATTTTAACAAAAGGTTCTGCCCAATGATCCAACCAGCCAGGATAAAACTCTGCCACCATATAAGGCCCTTGCCCTTTATGGTATTTATCGACTTGTTTCTTTAAATTCTCTATATTTGATTCTCCATTTGCAGTTGGCAACACGCCTTCAACCATACCGCCTTCAAACAACCAACTACCATCAGAAGTAAAAAAAGGCTCTGGAAACCCAGTTTCTTTAAGTATATTGTAAATGGCTGTTTTGTATGCTTTATGATCTTCAGCACTAATATCAGTTCTTTGAGAAACATAAGAACCAAATTCATTTTCAGCCTGAACCATAATAATTGGCCCTCCCTGGTTAGCAAAATTTCCTTTTACTACCGCATACAAATGTTCCAGATACGTTTTACAAGCGTCTAAAAATGCTTTGTTATTGGTACGAATTACTAAGTCTGGATTGTTTTGCAGCCACCAAGGATAACCTCCAAATTCCCATTCACCACAAGCATAAGGACCTGGTCTAAGAATTACATATAATCCTTCACTTTTAGCAATGCGTAAAAACTCTGCCAAATCTCTATTTCCTGTTTTAAAATCCCATACACCTGGCTCAATTTCGTGATAATTCCAAAACACATAAGTTGCCACAGTATTCAATCCCATAGCTTTAAGCATTTGCAATCGATGTCTCCAATATTCTTTAGGAATACGCTCATAATGCATTTCTCCTGAATGTATTTTTATAATTTTCCCATCTTTTTGAAATTCTCCATTAGATATAGAAAATCCTTTTGTTTGCGCCTTAGTAAAAAAAGGCATCAAGCAAATCAATACTACTCCAAGCTTAAATAATATCTTATTCATTTTTTAAAATATTTAATTCACCAAAATCTCATCCACAAACAACCAAGAACTTTCTCCTTTCGGACTTTTCTTTAAGTTACCACCGATTACTTTCACAAAACGTACATTTTGTTTTTGGAAATTAATTTTGAAATCTTTCAATTCCGGAACCGGATTTGCCGCATACGGACGTGTTATTTTTCCAACTTGCGTATATTTAATTCCATCAGTAGAAATCAACACTTTAATTTGAATTGGGAAATTAACTCCAGCTCCTTGACTTTCTAAAGCTCCAACTGATACTTGCTCGATACTTTCTATTTTTTCTAAGTCTATTACCAATTCCATATCATTTACCAGCCAAGCTTGCCATTGCCCGTCGTGGAAATTTTTGCTTCCGCGAATGGTATTTACCATAGTATTGGCATCTCCTTTATAATTCTCGTTATAAGGCGTTAAGTATTTCACTTTTTTTGCAAATCCTTTATGGAAAACAATAGTATCTGTAAATGTTTTTCCAGCAGGTTTCTCATCTTGAAATAAAGAAGCTTTTAAAACTGTTGTTTCTTTGATTTCAATTGGACTTGTATATCTTATTGCATGATGCTCAATGCTTTGATTTCCTAAAACATATCTAATGTCTGGATTAGGAAACTCATTCTTCAGCTCTACTTTGATTTGTTTGTTAGCCAAATCAGCTGTAGATGAAGCCGTTACCAAATAAGCACTTTTCGCATAATTCAATCCCTGATAATCGTAACGTTTAAACATTGAAAACAATCTTGATGTAAAATCATTCCAATTGCGTTTTTCTTTCGGACTCCATAATGTTTCTGATAAAGCGGCCAATCTTGGGAAAATCATATACTCAGAATCTTTTGGTCCCGTAATATATTCTGCCCATAAATTGGCTTGACCTCCTAAAACATGAGCAGCTTCCTGTGGCGTCATTGTTGAAACTACAGGATCAAATTTGTACACTTCACTTAACGGATTGTAAGCATCAAAAGCTAGAGGTTCTTCGTTTTGTGGCCCTTGATAAAAGTTGAAATAACAAGGTGTTTCTGGTGTCATAATCACATCGTGGCCTTGATCTGCTGCTTCAATTCCGCCTTTCATTCCTCTCCAGCTCATTACTGTTGCATCTGGAGCTAACCCACCTTCTAAAATTTCATCCCAACCGATAACTTTTTTACCTTTTGAGTTGATATATTTTTCCATGCGTTTTACAAAGTAGCTTTGCAATTCGTCAACATTTTTTAAACGCTCATCTTTAATTCTTTTTTGGCAGTAAGGACATTTTGTCCAATTGGTTTTAGTAGCTTCATCGCCTCCAATATGAATGTATTTTGAAGGGAAAATCGTGATTACTTCATCAATTACATTTTGCAAAAACTCAAACGTAGTTTCTTTTCCAGCACAATAAATGTCGGTAATGGGCCAAACTCCACCTGACGGAACACCAATTCTCTGATTAAAACATGCCAATTCAGGATACGCCGCAATAGCACTGCTTACGTGTGCCGGCATTTCGATTTCCGGAATTACTTCAATTCCTTTTGTTGCGGCATATTTTACAATTTCTTTTAATTCTTCCTGCGTAAAAAATCCGCCGTAAGTTCCTTTTTCGTCAGGATTTGTAGTCAATCGGGCATTCCAGCTTCTATTTTCCTGATCTACTCTCCAAGCACCAACTTCTGTTAGTTTTGGATATTTTTTGATTTCAATTCTCCAGCCTTGATCATCCACTAAATGCATGTGCAAAACATTCATCTTATGCGCTGCCAAACGATCGATTGTCGCTAGAACATAATTTTTATCAAAGAAATGACGTGAAAAATCTAGCATTAAACCTCTCCATTTAAAACGAGGTTCGTCATTAATGGTCAAACTTGGAATCTGCCATTTTGCAGAAGTAATCGCAAATTTGCTTTCGATAGCTTCTGGAAGTAATTGTCTGATGCTTTCTAAAGCGTATAAAAAACCATTATTCCCTTTTGCAGAAATAACAATATTAGTCGGATTTACATCTAAAACGTAAGCTTCATTCTTTAAGTTCGGGTCTGTTTTCAGCAAAACGTAATTACTTGCTGGAGCTTTTGCAGTTACTTCTGGTTTCCATCCTGCTGCAGTTCCAAATTTAGAAGCCAAAGCATTTGCTACATCTTTTTGGAAATCACCGTTTACTACAAACTTTGTATCTTTCGTAAATTCAAAAACGCCTGTTTTGATAAGAGTCTGAGTCGGTTTCGGAATGATACGAATATCACTTTCTGTATACACTTTCTGCGCTTTAGCTGAGAAAATTGAAGAGATTAGGGTTAATAGGAATACTAATTTTTTCATTCTTTGTTTTTTGGTTTCTCTAAAAGTTGCTTATTTAAGAGCTTTTAAAGATTTAGTTTTTAGGTTTAGTTTGTCATTTCGACTGAAAGGAGAAATCGCAATAGAAATTCCTCGCAGAATGTCGCCAATCTTTGTCGAATCCCGAGTGTGATTTCTCCTTCGTCGAAATGACAAAACTTTGTGGTAAAACTTTGTCAAAGTTTGAAACTTTGACAAAGTTCTTGTCAAGCTATGTTATTTATTAAAAGTGAAACGCCTCTAAACACAATAAAAATCTATGTTTCTATGTGTTTAAAAACATTTACGCCCTGTTTTATTTATCCCAAGACATTTTAAATTTCGCGTCTTCCATTCTGTGACCTTTTACGTCATCAGAAACGGCGTAATTAAAACCAGATCTTAGACTGTAACCTGCATATTCACCGTTTTTATTCAAAGCAATAAAACCAACTTGCAGGTATTCCATATCCTTGTGATTTTTATGTTTGTTGTAAATACGCTCAGTAATTTCTTTACAAGCATCAAAAGGAGATTTTCCCTGACGCATTAATTCAACCACCATGGCGCTTCCTGCAGTTCTAATAACAGCTTCTCCTAAACCTGTTGCCGCAGCGGCTCCCACTTCGTTATCCAAAAAAAGACCCGCGCCGATTATTGGGGAGTCACCGACGCGTCCGTGCATTTTCCAAGCCGCACCACTTGTGGTACATCCGCCCGAAAGATTGCCTTCTTGGTCTAACATTAGCATGCTTATGGTATCGTGATTTTCTATATTAATAACTGGCTTGTATTTAGAATCTTCCAGCCATTTTTTCCAATCTCTTTCTGATTCTGGAGTTAATAAATTTTCCTCTTTAAAACCTTCAGACAAAGCAAACTGCAATGCACCTTGCCCTGCTAACATTACGTGAGGTGTATTTTGTAAAACTCTTTTTGCAACAGAAATTGGGTGTTTGATTCCTTGAAGGAAACAAACCGAACCACAATTGCTATTGTGATCCATGATACAGGCGTCAAGAGTCACTTTTCCTTCGCGATCCGGATATCCTCCATAACCAACACTACGTACATTCGGATCGGCTTCAGGTATTTTCATTCCGGCTTCGATAGCATCCAAAGCCGATTTTCCTTCTTTTAAATTTTTCCAAGATTCTTTATTGGCAGGCAGACCATGGTTCCATGTCGAAATAATAATTGGTTTTGTCTGTTTTTTTTCTTTTTCTTCTGTTTCTGGTCCATTTTCATGATTCGCAGCAAATCCGCTTACGCCCAAAACAGAACTTATGGCTAATGTGCCTAAAGTGGTTTTCTTGATAAAATCTCTTCTATTTGACATGTCTTTTGGTTTAAATTCAACTTTTCAGAAACAAAATGTTCTTGATGTTGCTAAATTAATCAGTAATAATTTTTAATCCCACAAAAATCGACTACAAGGTTGATTTTACGGCTGCAATTGTTTTTAAATTACTATCTGATAAGGCGTTTCCGTCAAAAAACGAAACTCCGGTTGCACCGTTTTTCTTAGCTAGCAAAATCGCTTCTTTTAATTCTGCATCCGATTTTAATCCCGGAATATAAATTCCTGTATTTACTTTTGTCGGTTTTCCTTCTAAATCGGCTACACCTTGTTTGGTTGCGTAACCCACCCAGTCAATTTCTTCATCGTAAAAACTATGATAAATCATTGGATATACTTCGTCAATATTCCATTTATCCCAACGCTGGCGCACCATATGATCTGCCATTTCTGGATAAGGAAATACTGCCGCTGTTAATTTTTTATTGTGTTTATGAGCGATTTTATACGCATCATCAACCACTGCTTTTACAGCATTTAATCTGAAGTTTTTCCACTCCATGTCAATTGAAGTATTGTGGCTGTTTTTTGGATTTTTATGATGTTCTTTTTCGAATTTAGAAACACATGCATCACAATAACAGAAATCAAATTGTGGTAGTTCTACATCCTGAACCAAGTTGTATTTTGGCAATAAACTGATTGGCAGAAAAATATCTGGGAAACGAATGTAATCTAAATGTACGCTTTCGATTCCTTCAACTTTTGCCAATCCTTCAACTAAATCTAAAATGTGGTTTCTAGATTCTTCTTTAGTTGGGCAAAGCCATTGGTAATAATCTACATATGGACGATTATCAAAACAAGATTTTCCTTCTTTGCTTACTTGATACCAATCTGGGTGCTGTAAAGCAACTGAATCATTTGGACGATTCATTGCCATAATCCAAGCATGTACTTTTAGTCCTTCTTTTTTTGCAAGCGGGACTAATCTTGCTAATAGTTTTGGATCGGTTTGCGTGTTAATTAAAACTTCGTCAATTCCGCCATCTTTGTATTTTTTGAATTCTTTCGAATAATCTGCATCCGATTTTTTAGCGTCAGCAGTTGTCCAAACACCAAAAGTAAATTTTCCGTTTTCTTCTGTTTTAGTTTCTTTTTGTCCGCATGAAAATAAACTCAGCGAAAGTGCAAATACTAAAACTTTTGATAGTTTTTGCAACTTATTCGTTCGTAATAATTTTACCATCTTCTTTAATTATTAAGGTTTTGTTTGAAAAAGGACTCTTTACCAAGATATTAAATCCAGATGAATGATTTTCTAAAACTGGTTTTAAAACTTTTCTATCAACAACTATATTTTTTTTACTGATACTTTGCAGTGATTTTGCCCAAGATTTATTTTTATCGAAATATCTCTTTTGAGCGCGATACAACGTATACAGTTCCCATTTTACTTTTTCTTCCTGTGGTATTGTAAATTTATCGTCGCTTTCTTTTGAAGAAAAATATACATAAGCCCATTTTTCGGGCTCATGCATATTTATCACTCCCATAGGCGACCAAACCCAATTGTATTCTGGGAGAAACTTTCCTTCTGAATCTTTTTTACGTTCATATTTTCCGTCAACAACTGAGTGCTGCCAATTCACTCGAGAAAAATTGACTTTCCAAAATTTATCTTTCGGAACAATATTATCGAAATAGGATGTTTTATAAACCGACCACGGAATGGCAATTTCTAATGTCCAGCCTTTATCTATGTCTGAAGCATTATTTAAAGTTCCATCAACTTTTACCGCCGATTTTAAATCATCGATATTCCAGTCGTTTAAAACCGTATTTTTTTCTCTGTAAGGTTTATTGATGAATAAATCCCAAGCCGTGTTTAACGCATTAATTTCTAATTCATAATAATTGTGCGTATCATTATCTGGATCGATAAAAACTTCAAAATCATTATTATAAAAAATAATAGTATCGCGCTGTCTTAGATTTGCCCAAACGTGAGGTTCTTCTATTTTAGCGAGAATATAGTAGTAATTATCGTCCCAAAGCATTTTAACCTGAGTTTTATATTTTGGAGTTTCAACGCCTTCTATGTCGACAAAAGGTGTTGTCCAAGATGCTTTTTCCCAAGCTTTGTCTGCTTCATCGCCGTCAATAACAATTTCTTTTGAAGTTTTATAGGCAATATAACTTTTCGGTGTAACCTCTTTTTCAGATTGCGCATAACTCATCAATCCAACAAAAAAAACGGCAAGGGACAATAATTTACTTCTACTATGCATCTTTATATTATAAACTATTATTTTTTGTAAACTCAATTACTTCACTCAGTTTTCCGAAAGCGATTGCTACGTGAGTATCTGCAGCACCGTAATAAACCGCCAATTTATCTTCTTCAATATCGTGTAAAGCGGCGCATGGGAAAACTACGTTTGGCACATCTCCAACCATTTCATAAGTTTCTGCTGGTCCTAATAAATAAGGCTGCGTTCTGTATTTGACCTGATCTGGCGAATCAACATCTAAAAGTGCTGAACCCATTGCATAACGGAAACCGTTGCAAGTATTGATAACTCCGTGGTAAATCATTAACCAACCTTCATCAGTTAAAATCGGAATTGGTCCTGCTCCCACTTTTGTACATTGCCAAGCACTTTGCTCAAATGGACTTGGTTTCATCACCAATCTGTGTTCTCCCCAATACTTCATATCTGGACTATAGCTGATCCAAATGTCTCCAAATGGCGTATGTCCGTTATCACTTGGACGGCTTAACATCGCGTATTTTCCGTTAATTTTCTGTGGAAACAAAACTCCGTTTCTGTTGAATGGCAAAAAGGCATTTTCGCATTGGAAAAATTCTTTAAAATCGAATGTATAACCAATACCAATTGTTGGTCCGTTGTAACCATTACACCAAGTAATCCAATAACGGTCTTCGATCCAAACTACACGAGGATCGTATTTATAAGCAGATTCGATCATTTCTGTATTTCCAGATTTCATCTCAATTGGTTCGTGATTGATGTCCCAATTGATTCCGTCTTTACTGAAACCAGCAAAAATGTTCATTTGAACCGCTTTGTTATCACATCTGAAAACCCCAGCATATCCATCTCCAAAAGGTACAACTGCACTATTGAATATACTGTTTGATGAAGGAATCGAATATCTGTCGATAATTGGATTCTCAGAATATCTCCACATTACATCTTTACTGTTTTCGGGTCTGTCTTGCCAAGGAATAGTACTCATTTTTGTTTTTTTTTATTTATTAGTTTTTTGTTTTTTTTCAACACATAGAGACATAGTTTTAGGAACGTTTAAAAGGTGTTTCACTTTCAATAAAAAACATAGCTCGATGGCTAATCTTTGCGTTCCCGTAGTTGAAACTACGGGCTATGTTCAAAGCTATCTTTGAGAAACTAGTTTCTTTGTACACCCTTTTCAAAGTCAAACAATTATGTTTCTATGTGTTTAAATTCTTATCTCAATTAAAGAAATCTTACTTCTTGCTTCTAAAATCTTTCTCCTATCTAATCTACTCTTCAATCTTTCTAACTCGATCCAACCAAGTAAACTTCAATACCGTAGTCGTCGCTAAGAAAACCGCTAAAGCCACACCCGCTTTTGGATAATCTCTAATGATGAAATAAATCGGAAGCAGAATCATGCTTGACTGCCAGATAATTCCGATAACACAATTCATCATATCTAAATAGAAATCATTATTTTTTTGGAAAGATTGATCTTCCGCTTTTAATTGTTTGTAAACTGGATTCCAGAATCCCCAAGGTCTTACATTTGAATAGAAAGATTTCAAAACTTCCATATCCGTCGGTTTGCTTAGGTAGGTTCCTAAAAGACAACCCAAGATTGACATTCCGAAAATTAATGGGAACAAGTAAATCGATGGTACTTGCGAAAGATCATGCAAGAATGTTCCAGCTGTTAAATTTGCTTTATTCTGATCTAAAATAAACTGAAGAGAAGCCGCAATTAATCCGCCGACCATTCCCCAGAAATAACCCCATCCGTTGAAACGCCACCAAATCCATTTTAAGAAGTTGGCCGCAACGTATCCTCCATATAAAGCACTTGTTATCCAAAGTGTTAAAGAGTTGATAGAATCTGCAAAGAACCCCATGAAAACTCCTAAACCAACCACTAAGAAAGAAGAAATCTGACTTACTTTGATATAATGTTTGTTTGACGCAACTGGTTTGAAGTATTTTTTATAAATATCATTTACGATATATGCTGGCCCTGCATTTACGAAAGCAGAAAATCCAGACATGAACGCTGCCAATAAACCTGCTAAAAGAATTCCTTTAATACCAACTGGAATATAAAGATTGACCACTTTTGGCATCAACAATTCTAAATCTGCTCCAGTAAGATTAACGTTTGCATTTAATTCTGGCGCTAAATTCACTAAAGCAATCACTACAATTCCTGTGATTAATAAATATCTAGGAATGAATAAAATCAAGTTCGTGAAACCGCTCATATAAGCCGCTTCTTTTACCGATTTTGTAGAAAGAACACGCTGTAGATCGTAACTTGGAGTTGGTCCAGCCACACTTGCAAAGAAGCCTTTAAAAAGCGTCATCCCGATGAAAGCGCCAAACATTTTATATCCTTCTGTATCAATTAATCTGTTGAAAGTTTCGAATTTATCGCTCCACTGTGTTTCAAATTCCCATCCGAAGAAAACATTCTTCCATTCTGGTGTAATAATCGAATTGATCTGAATATCAGTATAATTAATGAATGCATAACCAGCGATTAAAACTCCGGCAACAATCATAATTAAATATTGCACAACCTCTGTTGCTACAACAGAAAACATTCCGCCTTTAACCGTATAAATTGTAGTTAAGAAAATGATTAACAAAGCATAAGCCTGTTCTGACGTTAAGAAAACGCCACCGTTCATATGAACCGTTAAATCCCACGGAAGAATGATAGTTACAAATTTTCCGATTCCGACGAAGAAATAAGCAATGAAACCAATTGTAGAAATAATCGCAAAAATCGCCACAATAATATGGGATGCTTTTCCTGCTTTGTCGCTTCCAAAACGAGTTAAAATCCATTCAGAACCCGTCATTACTTTTGATCGTCTAATCCAAATGGCGAGGAACATCATGACAAAAATCTGATTCCATATCGGCCAAAGCCACATAAACATGAAACTTTTTACACCATATAAAAACAAAACTCCAATCATCCAGGAAGTACCTGAAACATCAAACATTCCTGAGCCATTACTCAATCCCAAAAAATACCATTTGATTGATTTCCCGCCAAGGAAATAATCGTCAAGACCTTTTGATGCTTTTCTAGAAATCCAGATTCCAATACCGACCGAGAGTACGATATAGATTAAAATGATTGATACGTCTATTATGTTCATTAAATTATTTATTTTGAATTAGTTAGTTTAGACCCCAGTTTTGGTTTGGCTGCGCTCCCATTACAAAATGAAGTACGCCGCCTTTTAATATTTCTTGGTGAGAAATGGCTGTTTTATTTAATGCCTTTCCGTTTAAAGTAGCCGATTGGATATAGAAATTTTTGTCTGAAACATTTTCTGCTTCGATTACAAAAGTTTTTCCGTTTGGAAGATTTAAAGTTGATTTTTCGAAAATCGGACTTCCAATTTCATATTCTCCAGAAGCCGGATTCATTGGATATAATCCCATTGAACTAAATACATACCAAGCCGACATTTGGCCGCAGTCTTCGTTTCCGCTTAGACCATTAGCTGTTGTATTATATTGAGTATCCAAAATATGACGCACCCAATATTGTGTTCTCCAAGGCTGTCCCGCGTGGTTAAACATATAAGCAATATGATGGCTTGGTTCGTTTCCGTGCGCGTATTGTCCGATCAAACCAGAAATATCGGCCGAAACATTATTTCCTGTAATTTCAGAACTCTCCGTGAATAATTGTTCTAAGCGTTTTGTGAAAGTGGCATTTCCTCCGTGAAGCTTAATAAAATCATCCACATTATGAGGCACAAACCAGCTGTGCTGCCAAGCATTTCCTTCAGTGTAATCGGTATGTTCTCTGTGGTTGGAATGTTTTGGGTCGAAAGGTTCGTTCCAAGATTTTCCATCTTCCGATTTTCCTCTCATGAAACCAGATTTCGCATCAAATAAATATTCGTAAGCTTTTGAACGTTTTGAGAAAAACTCATAATCGGCAGTTTTTCCTAAAGCTTTAGCCATTTGAGCTACACACCAATCATCGTAAGCATATTCTAAAGTAATCGTAACCGATTCGTCTAATAAGTTGAACGGAATATAACCGTATTTTTTGTAGAAATTCAATCCGCGTTCGTCTTGCATCATCGTTGCTTTCATCGCCTCAAAAGCTTTTTCAGCATCAAAACCTTTAATGCCTTTTAAATAAGCATCTGCAATAACTGGAATCGAATGATATCCTGTCATTGTATTGGTCTCATTTGCATATAATGTCCAAACCGGAAGTATTTTTTTTGTTTCGTAATACGCTAACATCGAGTTAATCAAATCTGAAACTTTCGTTGGTTCTAATATCGTCAACAATGGATTTTCTGCTCTAAATGTGTCCCAAAGTGATAATGTAGAATATGCTGTATAATCTTTAGCAGTAATAATTTTATCGTCTTCTCTTCTAAACTGACCGTTTTTATCGCTGTACTTTACAGGTGCAACTTGTGCATGATATAAAGCGGTGTAGAAAATAGTTTTCAAAGAATCAACAGGAGTTTCAACTTTAATTTTGCTTAAAGCTTTGTTCCACTCTAAAGCCGCATCCGATTTTGCTTTTTCAAAGCTATGGCCTTCAGCATCCAAATTATCTTTTGCATTTTCAACACTTACAGAAGAAAGTGCCACTTTTACGCCTAATTCTTTAGAATTTTTAGAGTCGAAAAACAACTGTAAAGCGGTATTTTCGCCTTCAGCGTTTTGACCAGAAACCACTTTTTTATCAGCAGTGATAATAGATTCTGTAATAGGTTTCGAAAATTTGGCGACAAAAAACACCTTTTGATTTTTTGCCCAGCCTGTACTGTAGCGATAACCACTGATAGTATTGGCATCTTCAATTTTAACAGAAGTTTTTACCGCTTTATCCCAGTTAATGGCAAAACCTAAATCGATCACAACAGATTGTGTGTCGTTATTATTATAGGTATATTTATGGTATGCGGTTCTTTGCGTAGAAGTTAGTTCTACATTGATTTTAGGATCTTCAAGAAAAACCTGGTAATAACCCGGTACTGCTTTTTCGTGTACATGATTGTATTTTGATTTATACGGAAGGAAATCGCGTGAAGCGGCTTTGGCGGTTAAATCTAATTTTTTGTTTGTCGGCATAAATAAAATATCTGCCAAATCACCGATTCCTGTTCCGCTTAAGTGTAAATGACTAAATCCAGAAACTATTGAGTCAGAATAATGATAGCCTGAACACCAGTCCCAGCTAGAAATTCCATTATCTGGACTCACCTGTAGCATCCCAAACGGAACTGTCGCACCTGGATATGTGTGTCCGTGGCCTCCAGTACCTATAAAAGGATCTACATAATTTGCTGCAAAACTTTTGTGATGCGTATTTTTATCTACATTTATTTTGCAACTTGCAGTAAAAATTACCGTTAAAGAAAGCAGAGTAATTTTCCTCATATCAAAACAATATTAATTTAACTTTAAATTTAGATAAATTCAATTTTTACCAAAATATTTTTAGACGGACGACATTTAAACAGCCCTAAACATCAAAAAATAGTAACAAACGACATTTTTTTCTACGATTATGATTTTCAACTCCAACAAACCTTATAGTTTACCTATACGCTATCATGTTTACTTTTGGCTGACGTATTTTGTGTTTAACACATTCCGATGGGGAAGTTATTTTAACGATTATGTTTATTCCTTAAAAACCACTTTGCTTGGATTTCCTATTCACATGGCATTGTGTTATTTGAATATTTTGGTTTTAATGCCTCATTTGGTTTACAAAAAAAAATACTTCCTATATATAGTAACTGTATTGTCGGCAATTTTTGTGATGGTGGTACTAAAATTTAATCTAACATATTTACTGATCACACACGATGTTTGGCCCGAAGGTCCGCAAACCATCAACACGCTAACGCTCAATTATACTATCGATATGATGATGGGCGAATTGTATGTAATGACTTTTGTGACAGCAATTAAAATCACTTTGGATTTCTTGAAAGAACAAAGACGCGTAACCGATCTCGAGAAATCTCAGTTGGAAACCGAATTATTGTTTTTGAAGTCGCAGATTTCTCCGCACTTTTTCTTCAATACCTTAAATAATATTTATTCTCTTTCTGTAGAAAAATCAAATAAAACGCCTAAAATAGTTTTAAAACTTTCTGAGCTAATGCGCTATATGCTTTATGAAACAAAAGGCAAAAAGCAGACTTTGGAAAATGAGATTATGTGCATCCAAAATTATCTGGATTTGGAGAGAATTAGAAACGGAGAACGTTTAGAAGTTGATATGTCCATTTCGGGCGATATACACGACAAAGAAATCTCTCCCGTTTTACTTTTGACTTTCGTCGAAAATGCCTTCAAACATGGAGTAAACAAAAACACTGGCAATGTTCTCATTGATATCAGGTTTAAGGTAAAAGGCGATTTTTTATATTTCAGTGTTTCAAACCCAATGCCCGAATTTACCGTACATAAAGATAATTTTAACAAGGCAAGTGGCATAGGTATCGAAAACGTAAAAAAAAGACTTGAATTAGGATATAATAAAAATGACTATAAGCTTTCATTTAAAAATAAAAAGAATATTTTTGTCGTTAAACTAGTTATAAAAGTCACTTAAGCCCCAGCTTTTATCGGTTTAGAAAACTATACCTACAAAAAACCAAATATCGGCCTAAAATACTATTTAGAAATGAAAATAAAGTGTTTAATTATCGATGATGAGCCATTGGCAATAAACGTTATTAAAAATTATATTGAACAGATTGAGGATTTAGAATTAGTAAACACTTTCAGTAATTCTATTGAAGGATTAAATTTCTTAAAAAACAATACTATAGATGTAATTTTTCTAGACATAAATATGCCTGTTTTAGACGGTATTAATTTCATTAAAAGTCTAGAAAACCCTCCTTTGCTTATTATCACAAGTGCCTACGACCAATTTGCAATTGAAACTTACGAGCTTGATGTTTTGGACTATTTGGTTAAACCAATTGAATTTCCACGTTTGATGAAAGCGGTAAACAAAATCAACAAACGCCTTAACAATACCAGTAAAATTCCTCAAGAAAACAGCAAAGAGAATCCTTTTATTTTTGTGAAAATCGACAAGAAAAAAATGAAGAAGATTTTCTTGAACGAAATATTAGTTATCGAAAGCCTAAAAGATTACTTAAAAATAAGCACTACTTCAGGAAAGTTTATCATACACAGCACTTTATCTGATTTCACAAGTTTACTTCCCGAAAGAGATTTCATTAGAATACACAGATCATACACCATTGCCATTGATAAGATTGACGCTGTAGAAGGAAACAGCATCGAAATTGAAGGGTTAAGATATGTTATAGGAAGATCTTACATAGACGAAGTAAAACAAAAAATCCTAAACTCTTCTATCTAAAGGTTTAACCGCAAAGCACACAAAGATTTTACGCAAAGTTCGCTAAGTTTTTTTGCTCAATATAAAAGAAAAATAAAAAAGTTCGCAAAGCTATTCGTTAAGCTTTGCGAACTTTTTTATTCTCAAAATATATACACTTGAATAAATATCTTAGCGAACTTTGCGTATTCTTTGCGCTCTTTGCGGTAAAAAAAACTTCGCGGTAAAAAAACGAAAATGCGGCCAACCACGACCGCATTTTCTCTCAATTATAGGTAACTAACCAAAATAAACCATGAAATAGTCTATTATCTTCATTGCTGCAAAAAGCACTTAGAAATGATAACGTTTAAACGCCTCAATAGCCGAATAATCTGCTAATCCTAAGCTGTGGTATTTTTCTGCAGTCAATCTGTTTCTGTCTTCAACTCGCACCCAAAACTCTCTGCTGTCATCACCTTGAAACATAACGCCGTCTTTTTGAGACTGGTGATAAAAAATAGCATGTCGTTTCTTTAAAACCTGATCAGGACTCATTGGTACTGCCATGTCAATTTGGTACGATTCCCATTCATGCCAAGCACCTCTATAAAGCCAAACCCAGCAATCGTTCATAAAGTCTTTGTGTTTTAATCTTTTCAAAGCTTCAAACAAACTGTCTAAACACACTTTATGAGTTCCATGCGGATCTGCTAAATCTCCTGCGGCATAAATTTGATGCGGTTTTATTCTTTCTATAATATCACACATAATATCGATATCTGCATCTGAAAGATTATTCTTTTTAACCGTTCCCGTTTCGTAAAACGGAAGATCTAAAAAGTGTACATTCGAATCTGGCAAACCTAAATAGCGAGTTGCTCCGAAAGATTCACTTCTTCTAATTAATCCTTTTAATTTTCTTACTTCTAATGAATCGATCTCATTTCCAGTTCTATTCTGAAGAAATTCGATTATTTTATCAGACATTCTAGAATCTGGATGCAATGCTTTCGAAATTTCAGCAAATTTCAACGCTTCTTCATTAGAAACGGCAATATTTCCAGAGGTTTGATATGCGACATGAACTTCATGTCCCTGCTCTATCAAACGGTCAAATGTTCCTCCCATCGAAATCACATCGTCATCAGGATGCGGACTGAAAATGATTACTCTTTTCTTTTCTGGCACAGAACGTTCTGGTCTATACGTATCATCGGCATTTGGTTTCCCGCCTGGCCATCCCGTAATCGTTTGCTGCATTTTATTAAACATCTTAATGTTCAAATCGTATGCAGTTCCTTCTTCCGTTAAAAGACTTGACATCCCATTGTCGTTATAATCTTTATCGGTCAGTTTCAAAAACGGCTTTTTAGTCAACTCACTTAACCAAGCCACCGCTTTTAATTTTAATTCATCTGTCCAAACACAAGACTTTACTAGCCAAGGCGTTTTCACTCTTGTCAATTCAGATGAAGCTTCTGTATCTAGAACAAATGTTGTGTTGTGATGCTCTTGTAAATACGTAGCCGGTACTTGCGAAGAAATTTCTCCTTCGATTGTTTTTTTTATAATTCCTGCTTTACTAATTCCCCAACCCAGTAAAACAATTCGTTTTGCATTTCTTACGGTTCCAATTCCCATTGTAATGGCTTTTCTAGGAACATTATCTATTCCTAAAAAAGAAGCGGCTGCATCAACTCTTGTGATATGATCTAATGTAATGCTTCTGGTTCCTGAGTTTACGTGAGAACCAGGTTCATTAAACCCAATATGTCCCGTTCTTCCTATTCCTAAAAGCTGAAAATCTAATCCCCCGTAAGAAATAATTTTCATCTCATAATCAATACAATATTGCTGCAATTCCTCGGCACTCACCTGCCCGTCTGGAATATTGATGTTTTCTGGATGAATATTGACATGATTAAATAGATGTTCATGCATAAAATGATAATAACTCTGAATATCATTTTTATCCATAGGATAATATTCGTCCAAATTGAAGGTCACGACACCAGCAAAACTAAGTCCTTCCTCTTTGTGCATTCTAACCAGTTCTTCGTACACTTTGATAGGAGAAGATCCAGTAGCCAAACCTAAAACGCAAGGTTCGTTCAGCTCACTTTTTCTCTGAATTAAATTAGCAATTTCACGAGCAACCAATAAAGAAGCTTCCTGAGACGATTCGAAAATAACGTTATGAATTTTCTCAAAACGAGTCTCTTCAAATTTTCCTGCTTCTCTAAAACCTATATCTTCTTTAATCATGCTCGCGCTTGCTGTTTTAATTAACACAAGATAAAAGTAGAATTAAATTATCCGCTCGTAGTAAAAATTCGACTAATAGCGGCTGCCGTTCGTCAGAAAACAAAATAAGGCAGGTTCAAAAAAAGCAACTCTTTTTTTATAAGCTTCGGATAAGCTTAATATTTATAAAAAATCATCAACGACTACAAAATCATTGATCTTTTAAAACAAAAAAAGATTTTTATTCCACAACACCAATTTCAGCGATCGAAACTGTTTGCGCTTTCCCTACCGCAGCTGTAGCGACAAATTTCAAAAATCTTGCTTTAACCGCAGCAAAACTTTTAACTTGTTCAATTGGGTTATGTTTAATATTCGAAAACTCTCCTTCTGATTGTTTGTCCCAATAAAAACTGTCTACACTTGTGTACAATTCATAATTTGAAATTAAATTTAAATTGTTGCCAACCTGTTGCGGCATATAGGTAAAACCTTTAATACTGATCAATTCTCCCATATCTATAACAACAGTTTGCGGCAGCTTGTTTTCATCATTTCCAAATCCCCAATCTGTGTCTGGATTTCCATCAATTATTCGTTCTACAGATTTGCTGTCACCACTCGAAACCGAAGTTACTTTCCATTTTTCTTTAGAAACTCCATATTTTGCCGACTTTATGCCACTATTGATTTTCTCTTTCGTATTTCTTGAAATAGCTTTAATTTCTACTTCCTTATTATATATGAATGGCGCTTTATACAAAGTACTTTTTTCAGTAGGTGTTTTTCCATCCAAAGTGTAATAGATCGCATTTCCTTCTTCCGATTTAATAGTAACCAAACCATTTTTATCTCTAAAAATCTGCGGTTCTTTTACAAAAGTCGGTGCATTGTAAGCCTCAACTGTACTGATTACAAATCCCGCTTTAGCATCTAAAACATTAACTCGAAGTGCTGAAGCCGTAACTCGATTCAAACGCAAAATTCTTTTGTAACCAATTGTAGTTTCGTTAGCAATAGTTTCCCATTTTCCGTCCACTTTTGCTTCAATAGAAAATGCTTTTACACGCTGACCCAATTTAATATATTCTTGGAGTAAAACTCTATTGATTGTCGTTGGTTTTTTAAAAGTAAATTCAACTGTGGCCTGTTTTACTTTATCGTCTGTTGCCCAGTAGGTATTTTTATTTCCGTCGATAACATTTTGCGGACCAAAATTAGGATCGTTTCCACGAATGTTTGAAGCCTGAACCTGAGTTCCTGCCAATAATTCTGTTTTGAAATCGGCTTTGATTGTAGCAACTAGTTCTTTTAATCTTGCTTCATCATTTTCATGAACCAAACCACGTCTATCCACTGGAAGATTTAACAACAAAGTCGCATTTCGTCCAATCGATTCGTAATAAATATCTACCATTTCGTCAAGCGAACGCACTTTATCATCCTCTACTGAATGATAAAACCATCCTGGTCTAATGGAAACATCGGCTTCTCCCGGAACCCATTTTTCGCCATCTTCGTGACCAGACATAAACTCTGTATAATGTACTTTTCCTGCCAATTCATCTTTCTGACGAAGTAACGACCAATTGGTTTTTCCTGCACGTCCTTCTTCATTTCCAATCCATCTTGCTTCAGATGGTCCAACTCCCCAAACTAAAGTTTTTGGTGCGATATCGTAAATTAATTTGTACGTTTCATCCCAATTATAATACGTAAGTGTATTGATTTTTCTAGTTTCGTTTGCGCCCCCATAATAGCCATCGCCACCATTTGCGCCATCAAACCACATTTCGAAAACATCTCCGTAATTCGTCAATAATTCTTTCAACTGATTTCTGAAATAGGTAATATATTCAGGTTTTCCGTATTGCGGATGATTTCTATCCCAAGGCGAGAGATATAATCCTAGTTTTAAATCGTATTCTTTGCAAGCTGCCGCTAGTTCTTTTACTAAATCACCCTTTCCGTTTTCCCAAGGCGAGTTCTTTACAGATCGCTCTGTATAAGCTGAAGGCCAAAGGCAAAATCCATCGTGATGTTTGGCAACCAAAATAATCCCTTTCATTCCAGCCTCTTTCACCACGCGCGCCCACTGACGCACATCTAATTGTGAAGGATTAAAAAGTTCTGGCGATTCATCTCCATAACCCCATTCTTTATTGGTAAAAGTATTTAGCGAAAAATGCACAAAAGCGTAAAATTCCATTTCCTGCCAATCGATTTGTTTTTGCGTCGGAACTGGTCCAAAAGGCTTTGGCGCGTTGGTAAATTCTTGACTCAAAGCATTAGAAATTACACCAAAAAGACATAAGGAAAGGAATATTTTTTTCATTGCTGATTTGCTTTAAAATAGTCTATACAGCATAAATGTAGTATAAATTGAAATCCATCGTTTAGAATTTCGACAAACAGCAATTTTTAAACCGTTTTGGTTCTAATTTTAGAAATCGAAATCAAAATCACAGACAAAACCGCAAAAGCAATTAGAACAAAAACCCCATTTGTAAGCGCAGTTTCTAATCCTAATTTTGTTACATCAATAAAAGGATAAGGATAAAAGTTGGATATAAAGCCATGAAATATGGTATAAATCATGTAAATGATCGGGTATAACAGCCAAAACCAAATGGTTTTAAATGATATTTTTTCTGGGCTAACGAAAAAAAGCCAATAAAAGAAAAATAAAATGGGAACAACAACATGGAAGATTTCACTAACTATACTATGGTGCCCTTGTAAATCAACAATGGAGCGCAGAAGAAGATTAAACACGATTCCAACAATCAAAATATAAACTGTGATTGCAGTAATGGTTGTACATTTTCGAAAAAAAGCATTCATAGCGTTTTTTCCGCCAAACAGCAGCATGGCATTGCAAATGAAAACTATACAATTTGTTGTAATGGTAAAGAAACTAAAAAAGCGGACTGCAGCGCTAAAAAAGGTAAATCCATCACCTTGTAACAATAAATAAAACTGCATGGGCAAGGCGTACAATTCGAGGGCAAAAATAATACCCAGCAAAATTTCCCCTTTAATTGTTGTGGTATTTTCTTTTTCCATATTATTCAAAGTCAGCTTACTAAGTTAAGCAATTTTATTCTAAAGATTTACATGACCCTTTTTTGTTTTTCGCTTTCCAAAATAGTTTTTTCAAGTCTTGACAGTTGTGTTTTTTCTTGTTTGGCACTCATAATCCAATGAATCATCACTTTCTTGTATGAAGGAGCTTGTTTCTCAAAAAACTCCCATGCAATTTTGTTGCTTTTAAATTCCTCCTCATATGATTCCAAAAGTGGAACGGGTTCTTTTTCGTGAGAATAGATTTTGGATTTATTTTCAGTTCTAAAACTAAAAGCTTTCAAACCAGCATCAGTCATCAAACCCGCTTTAGTCAGATCTTCCATTTTTTGGATATTAATCGCACTCCAAATACTGGAGGATTTTCTCGGGGTAAAACGAATTGTATAACTATCCTTGTCAATAGATTTGCGAACACCATCAATCCAGCCAAAACAAAGCGCCTGATCTACAGATTCCGACCAAGTCATAGAAGGTTTTCCACTTGTCACTTTATAAAAACCAACCAAAAGCTCTTTTTCTTTCTGATGGTTTTTCTCAAGCCATTTTCTAAATTCTGATTTATTTGGAAAGAAGATTGGTGTCATTTTATTTTTTTTATAAATGTATAAAGAATCTCGTAATCCCGATAGTTATAGGGAGCTAGGATGCAAAGTTTAATAAAAAAATAAACCATATAAGTTATATAAGCAATTTTAAGTTTTGACTTAATCGACTTATATAACTTTATGGTTTAAAATTCTTTGCGCCTCCGCTCCCGATAGCTATCGGGATGCGAGTTTAATTCACTTTAACTTTGATGGTTGAAGCCTCTAATCCAGCAGTTGTTGCTTTCAACTGAATATTCTCCTTCTTCCCATTAGATTGAATAATCACAACACATTTCCCATTAAACAATTTACAAGAATTAGCTTTAAACGAATCCAAATTAGCTTGATAGCCATTATCAACACCAACTAATTTTCCTCCGCCTGTTACTTCAAAATTGATTAAATCCATTGCATTTGGCACTAAGTTTCCATCTTTATCTAACATTGAAACAGTTACATAAACCAAATCGTAAGTATCATTTTTAATTGAATTTTTTTCTGCTTTTAAATCAATTTTAGAAGCTTCTCCAGCAGTGTGGATTTCTTTTTCTAAAACTACCTTTCCGTTCTTTCTGGAAACGGCCTTTAATGTCCCAGGCTCAAACTTCACTTTCCATGAAATATGCAGATCATCATTTTGTTTTGATTTTTTGCCAAGCGATTTTCCATTTAAAAATAATTCTACTTCATCGGCATTATTGTAATACGCCCAAATGTTGATTTCCTGATCTTTTGTCCAGTTCCAATGAGGTAAAATATGGAGAACGGTTTTGTTCGACCATTCGCTTTGGTACATATAATACACATCTTTTGGAAGTCCGGCTAAATCTACAATTCCGAAATAAGAACTTCTCGCAGGATATGGATATGGATCTGGTTCGCCAATGTAATCAAACCCCGTCCAAATAAACGTTCCCGCCATAAAATCCTGACTTTTAATCGTCTTCCAGTTTTCTTCGTGCGTTGCGCCCCAATATGATTTCACCTGATCGTAAGCCGAAACCGTCCAATCTGCATTTCCATCAAATGGAGCACCATGTTTGGTAGGCCAAGCTTTTATAACATCCGATTGGTCGTAATGCCCTCGAGTTTCTAGAGCCGACACACTTTCTGAAGCCAAGATTTTTTGTCCTTTAAATTTAGTTGGGAAATCTTTGTAATCTTCATGTTTGTAATTGAAACCTAAAAGATCTAAAGCTCCAGATTGATAAATAAAGTTTTTCTCAATTACATTCTCTGTCAAAGCCGAAGTTACAGGACGTGTCGTATCTAATGATTTCACAATTTTAGCCAATTCTCTGGTAATCGCAATTCCAGTCGAATCAAATTGTTCTCTGATTTCGTTCCCAATACTCCACATCATAACCGACGGATGATTGCGATCTCTTTTGATAAAATCTTCTAAATCTTGTTTATGCCAAGCATCCCAATCTTTATGGTAATCGTTGGTTACTTTTTTCTTTTTCCAAACATCAAAAGCTTCGTCCTGAACAATGAATCCCATTTCGTCGCACAATTGCATCATTTCCAATGAATGCGGATTATGGGACATCCTAATGGCATTCGCTCCCATTTCTTTCATCAAAGTCAGCTTTCTGCGAAGTGCATGAATATTTTCAACAGCGCCCAAAGCGCCGTTATCATGATGCAGACAAACTCCTAATATTTTGGTTGGAACTCCATTTAATGAAAATCCTTTTTCTGAGTCGAAATTAAAAAATCTAAATCCAAGCGGCGTCTCATAATTGTCAACCAACTTCGATTTTTCGTAGATTTTTGTAATGACTTTATACAAATACGGATTTTCTGGACTCCATAATTTTGGCTGTTTTACTTCTAGATTATGTATCTTTTTTTCTGATGTTTTAGCTCCGATTTTTTCTGTTGAAGTCATATTTGCCACTTCAATATTTTTTGAATCTACGATCGACGTAACTAGTCTAAATTCTTTCGCAGAAGCATTATCATTATCAATGGTAACTTCTAAATGTATTTTTGATTTTTCGGCTGAAACCTCTGGAGTAGTTACAAAAGTTCCCCACTTCCCTACATGCAGTTTTTCACTCGCAACTAAACGCACATTTCTGTAAATCCCAGAACCTGTGTACCATCTTGAATTGGGTTGTGAATCATTATCTACTTTTACAGCAATAGTATTTGATTTTCCGAAGTTTAAATAGTGAGTTAAATCATAACCAAAAGAAATATATCCATTAGGACGAATTCCGACTGATTTTCCATTTATGAAAACTTCGCTATTCTTAAAAACACCATCAAATTCGATAGATACCATTTTGTTTTTCCAAGTCGTAGGAATAGTAAAAGTTTTACGATACCAACCTTTTCCTGCAGGCAAAAATCCTTGAGCTTGTTTGGTTTTAGCATCTTTATCAAAAGAGCCTTCAATACTCCAATCGTGCGGTAATTGAAGCGTTCTCCAATCTGAAGTATTGAAATTTGCATTTATGGCTTCTGGATAATCCCCTAATTTGAAGTTCCAGTTTTTGTTGAAGTCTTCTACAATTCTGGCCTGTTTTTGTGCAAAAATGGATACCGAAAATAGTAACGCAAGTATAATGGTTTGAAAAATGTTTTTATATTTAATCATAAATATGTTTTTTTTATTCTAATCTAAATCTATACGTCGTTTTTGTCATTTCGACCGAAGGGAGAAATCACACTAGAAACTCCGCACAGTTATTTCCAATCTTTGTAGAATCCCGCGTGTGATTTCTCATTCCTCGAAATGACAAACTAGGCGAACATAGCAAAATGAGAAAACCTTTGTCACTTTGTTACTCTGTCACTTTGTCCCTCTAAAAAAACCTACTGAAACTCAAAATTATCCAACATTAATCCCTTCAAATCATCACCTTCCAGTGTAATTTTATACGTTCCCGCATTGATATAACCTCCCGATGTTGTATTCAAAATCTTCCATTTTTCAGGCGAAGAGAAAAATTCAATAGTATCATTTCGCATTAAAATTCCGTAGGCATCTTCCATTTTGAATTTCACTTTCATCGGCACTTCATTCCGATTCATAAAACGGAAACGCATTAAATAGATTCCTGCAACGCCAGGTTTTACTTCAAACTCGATGCTATTATTGGTCTTTTTTGTGAATTCGACATAATCAGCTTTTTTGAAATTTCCTTTTTCGATTCCGTCTCCGGTCGTTTTTGTCTTTTCAGCTTCGATGATTACAACAGGTCTCGAATCGTCTTTTTCGCCCATGTCGTAAGTTGGAACGACCACAATGGTAGAGATTGTTTCTCCATTATCAAAAAGAACCTTGTCACCTTTCTTTACTTTTTTAGTGAAAACATCAAATGAAATTCCGTTGCTGTTTTTCGCTTTTTCTTCAATTTTTTTATAATCCGAAAGCCCGTTTAATGTTTGCGATTTATCGTCAACTAAAACATAAATCGTCGATTCTTCTTTTGCGGTAAACGAACCTTTATTTTTAGAATTAATTGAAAACTGTAAATAATCTGCACCAAAAATCTCTGAAGGCAATTCGGTAAAACTCACTTCTGAATCTAAATATTGTTTTGAATTAATATCTAGCCAAGAACCTATTTTAAAGTCTTTATAATCTAAACTTACATTCTGAATATTGCTTGATGATTCTTCTACTGGCTTAATACTTTTATTCTTTGTTCCAATCGCAATTGCAGAAATAATCGCCTGTGAAGCTTTTACATTTGGAAACGAAATCACAATTTTTCCGTTAACGCTTTTTATAACGAATGTTTTCTTCAAGGCATTGTCGTGTCCAACTTCTGCCCAAATATCAAAATCTTTTAAAACTACATTATTGTTGATTGCTACATCAAACAAACGCCAGCCTTTGCAGTCCATTCCGCCACCAGTTCCGTACCACGGCTCTGTAAAGTATAATTCTACTAAATATTCTCCGTCAGGCGCAGGAAATTCGTAACGCAGTTTATCAACTCCGTATCTAAAACTTTGAAATAATTCCTGATCTTTTGTTCCGTTTATTGGGTCAAAAGTTTTTCTTTGGCTTGCAAAAAAGTCTGGCAATTTTTCAAAATTATCGGTCCATGATAGCGAACCCCAGGTATTTTGTCCGCTTTTGTGTCTATCTGCTGACCAAACATTTCCAGAACTATCTCTCAATTCAGAGCCGCCACAGTTTACTCGGTAAAGATAATTGTAACTTTTATTGGGTTTTAAAATATCATTTTTATCAGCAACCAGAGATTCTAAATTTGGCGCTTTAGGCAGATTATTCAAAACAATATAATCTTTTGCAACCGCTTTTCCGTTTACATATCCAACCGCATATAAAACATTGTACTGAACATTGACATTATTAAATTGAAAATGCTGTCCAATCCCTGGATTTTTAAGTTTTCCAAGTGAAACTTTATTCACATCGTTGAACAATTCTACTTCATCGCAATTCGAGTAAATATCGATTCCGTTTTTGATTCCCGGTTTTTCCCAACGGCTTGGCCAAGTATGCGAAACGATATAGACCATCGGATTCGTTTTGTTGGAAACATATTTCGCTCGATACATGTAAAACGCATCCAAAGGCTCGCCCCAAATCGTAAAAAGCCCTTTGTAATTTACGGGTCCAACTTTATCAATATCTCTAAAACCTTCTCCGTTTTGTACACGTCCCGGATTTTCGTGCGAAGCAAAAAGCCAGTTGAACTGACCAGCAATTTTATCTTTTACCGATTCGGCTTCACGGACTTTAATTTCCATTAGCTGAGAAAAACGGTTTTCGCTTAAAATTCCTTTTTGGTCAAATTCGCCTTCTGTATGCAAATCGGCAGAACGCCATGCTCCGTATTCACCGTTTAGCAATTGAGTGGTCATTTCCAAATGATATTTTAGAGGATCCCCGCCATAAGTTCCTGACCAATTTTGAACGACATTCCAATCGGTTCCTTCTCCACCGTTACAAGTGGTTACAATTCTTTGCGATGCTGATAACGGATCCATTTCTCGGATAATCTGCGTGCATTCTTCTGCAAATTCCTTTGGAATTGTACTTTCGTTCTGTAATCCCCACATTACGACAGATGGACTGTTTCTGCGTTCTTTAATCCATTCTCGCAACAGAGTTTTAAAATTTTCTTTGAATTCGGGCGTATCGTACCAAATATGTGCTGAAAACTGACTCCAGAATAAGATTCCGTTTTCGTCTAATTCTTTTTGATATAATAAATTATGAGGCTGGTGTGCTTCTCTAAAAGCATTAAATCCGCCAGCTTTAATTTGTTCGATTCTGGAATGAATCATTTCACCTGAAAACGAATGGCTTTTTCCAATCAAATGTTCGTATTCGCAAACTCCGTTTATAAAAACAGGCTCGTCATTAATGAAAAAACGATTGTCTTTTCCATCACGACTTACTGGCCAGCTCACCCAACGGATTCCATAAGAAGTTGTCAACTGATCGATTATTTTTCCGTTTTCATAAACTGAAGTAACCAATTTATACAAATACGGACTGGATGGCGACCACAATTTTGGATTCTGAATCTCAGGAAGTGTCTGTGCTATTTCTTTTGTTTCTCCCGAATTGATTTTGTTGTCGCTTTTTATAATAACAACTTTCTTTCCTGAGGCATCCAAAAGAATATTTTCGATCGTCAAATTTCGGTCTGAAGTACTGTAATTCTTGACTTCTGTAGTTGTATGAAGAATTGCTTTTTGTTTTGAAACCGATTTATCATTCCAAATATGAATGCCAAAAGGCTCAATTCTAACATCGTTTGTAATGACCAAAGTAACAGGCCTAAAAATTCCCATTGGCTGAGAACCTTCTGAAAATCCCCATTCACCCGAACAGCCTCCGCAAACCCAAGGCAAATCGGCAATAAAGGAAGGATGCGATGCTTTTACCAGAATCTGGTTTTCTTTTTCTAAAGAAACAGATTTGGTAATATCAAGCGTAAAAGTGGTTCGCCCACCTTTGTGCTCGCCCACTTTTTTGCCGTTTACCCAAACTGTCCCGTAAGAACTAACGCCTTCAAAAAACAAAAAAAGTCTTTTTCCAGCAGCAGTTTTGTCGAGTTTTAATGTTTTTTTGTACCAAGCAGTACCGTGCAAATTTCCATGTTTTGTTCTTCTGAAACCATAATACTGATCCCAATTGTGAGGCACACTAACCTTTTGCCAATTGGAACCAGTTTTTGGATTTTCTACAAAATCTTCTTCTTTCAGCGGAAGATTATCCAGTATTACGGTCTCCCAAGATGAATTCAGCGAAATTTCTTTACGAAACTTCCCCGAATCTTTGCTCTGACTCCAAACAGAGCAAAAACTTGAGAAAAAACAAAAAATAAAAAAAACTATTTTATTCATATTTTCTAAACCATATAAGATATATAAGGTAATTTAAGTTTTTATTTCTACGAAGTTGTCTCGCTTTTTTTGTCATTCGACATGAGGAGAAATCTCCGCAAGTAGCTCCGCATAGGAAATTTCGACAAACTGTTGTCGAGCTTCTTGCAGAGATCCCTCGTTTCTCGGGATGACAAGTTGTGCTTATACTTCCTGAATAAACCTGATAGGTTTTAAAAACCTGTTAGGTTTAACATTGTCTTTAATAAAACAACCAGTCAATAGCTGCTTTTTCTCCTGCATCGATATAGCCTACATCACGTGGTGTTATGGTTTGATCTGCGTCGATAAAACCTAAAATCAATACCCTTCCTTTTCCTAAATCTAATTTATTCTCGCCTGGCTGGAAAGTATACGTATGAATATTTACTCTTGGAAGCTCTTTTAAATTCATGGCACTTGCTAGAATAACTTCGGCTTGGCCATGAGCATTTCCTGCAGCATCAGTTTCCAAACTCGGCGGTAATAAAAATCTCTTTTGATCTGAATTGAAATACCCCACCACTAATTTAACCGCTTTTGTGTTTCTAAACTTCAAATGCGTTCCTTTTTCGTTTTGCTCATTTTCTACAAACGAATATCCTCTTAAATTTTGAAGCTCTGGAGCAATTTTCGTTAATTCCGAAATATCTGTTCCATATACTTTTGTTCCTGTTTTTACTAAATAACTTCCCGGTTTTTCGTCGATAAAAGTTACATCAGCAGTTTTCCAAGGTTTTCCTTCTTTGGTTTCAATTTTACCATCTTTTGATGCTTTTAGCTTTTCTAAATTTCTTTTGAAATTAGCCAATTCTCGTTCGTAGTGTGGTAATAATTCAGCCCACGTTTTGTTGTTTCCGTCGTCTCCTCCAATTGGGATTCGGCGTTGAGCAGTCTGCATACTGTTGGCATAGTAATACGTATCTTTTGTCAAGTTTACCAATAATTCATAGTACTCGATGCTTTTTTCTAAATGAGGCAAAGCTGTATCTAAATCGACAATATCGTTGGAATAACTGTATCTTAAAACCAATAAAGCTGCTTTTACTTTTTCTGAGAAGAAATCGGCGAAAGCTTTATAAGCGTGAATGTCATTTTTAAGACGCGCAAATTCTTCTTTGTCTTTTGTTACACTTGCTTCGGCTTTATCAATGGCTTCAACAGCCAGTCTTCCGTGCTCTGTAATTTCAGCAATAATCTGCGTTGGTAGTTCGCCAGAATGCGGTTCTTTGTTCCATTCTTTTTTAGCATATTCCAAAAGCAATTCTCCCGCAGGCCCGCAAGATTCGTGGAATCCAGGATACACTCTCCATTTTGATGGATTTACCAATTGGCTTTCGAACATTCCTAGCAATAAAGTCTGCCTGTTTCCTTCTGTGATTCCGAAACGTCTAAGTGTTTTTGGAGCAATTTCTCCTGTTTCTTCATAAGCTTTTAAAATGTTATTGGCAGCTTCTTGACTTGTTCCGAATTTCTTCGCTAAATCTTTATCCCAAAACTGAACTTCTTCGTTTCTATCTCTTTTACTGTCCCAAGCATATCTTGCCCAAGCTTTGTACCAAATCCAGTCGCGATCCATTTCTAATAAACGTTCGCCTGATTTTGTTTTATCTGCTGAATAAGGCCAGTCCCAATACGACGCCTGCGGATATAAATGCAGTGCATTTGCTCCATGAATGTTGTGCATGGCTTTTACCGTTTTCTGAATGAAGTCGGGCGAACCGTATCTGAAAGGTTCCAAATTGGCTAAAATGTGAACATTCTCAATATGGATCGATTTTAGAGCGCTCAGTTGTTTGTGCGTTTCTCCCCAAGGTCCGCCTGGAGTGTAAGTCGTTAAAGATTCACCCGTATATTTACTTTCAGTATAGAGATTCTTATATAATGGAAGCGATTTTTCCATTACCAAAGGTCCGTCTGTATCATGAGAGCGTAAAATAATCGGAGGTTCTTCTGTTTTTCCTAATGCCTGCAAACCATCGCGAACACCTGGAATAATCGTTTTGGTAAACCATTCTACGTCGTCATCAACCGTATTGATTGCTTCCCCCAAACAAACCATTAAACCCACATTTGGATATTTTTCGATAAAAGCGGCAATAGATTTTCTGGTGTAATCTGACAATAATGGCGTAATAGGTCTAGAACGATCTTGTGTTTTAATATTGTAATGCTCTGCAAATGGTTTAGAAACAAGAATGTTATAGAACATCTGAATGACCCAAATTCCACGTTTGTTGGCTTCAACCGTCAAGAATTTATAGATTTCTTCGTTCTTTTTGAAATCTTCATCACTTACTTCAACTGCAAACGGATATTCTTTTAATTTTACTAAAGATGCAAAAGGATGTCCATTCCATAAATACAAAGAATTCATGCGGTTTTCTACCAGCATATCTAAATATTTAATCCAAAGCGCTTTATCATAAAACCAAGGAAAAGTTTCTGGCGTATACGGATATTCGTAAACATCGCGACCTGGAAGATAAACCGGTTTCTGCATTCCGATACAAGCGCCACGTAAAACCATTTCCGGACTGTCTTCAATATTGATTTCTGACGGAAGCTGACCTGAATTTTTGATTCTGTCTGCCAATTCTAATGCGCCATATAATGTTCCGCTTGCATCTGTTCCTTCAACATAAATTACATTATTCTGAGTACGAATCTGAAAACCTTCCTTCTTGGTTAATTTGCTATCGTCGATTTTAGCGCTTTTAGCATTTTTCTTCCAAAAGTCAGTTCCTTTTTCTCCTATTACAATTACATTATCTTTTGATTTTTTGAATTTAGCAGAAGACGTTACGCTGAAACCTTTTGCTGTAAGTGTTTCAGATAATTTCTCTGCGCCAAATTTTGCTCTAGGCGAATTGGCATCACTAACAATTGTGATGTTTTGTGCTGTCGCGAAAGAAACGTAAAGACATAAAAAAAGTAATTGTAAATATTTCATGGTATGCTGTTTTTGGGTATTCATTCTAAAATAATCTGCTAGATCTGCGTGAAAAAATTATCTCTCGCACATTCAGCAGATTTGGCAGATTTTATATTGATTCTTTTGCCACTCCCGATAGCTATCGGGATAAAAGATTTCCACAGATTAAAAAATCATTTTAATCATTTTATCTGTGGCTAAAAAAAATTAATTCTGAAAAATCTTCTTCAAATAAGCCACATTTGCTCCGTAATTGGCTTTTACATTGTGTACTTGTGTCACGTCTCTTGAACGCTCTACAATCAGCCATCCGCTCCATTTCATTTCGTCCAAAGTCTGTTTGATTTTTGGCATATCGATCACAGGATCGTTTTCTAACCAAAATTGATCGGTATTGGAAGCGTGAATCTGCGCTAAATATTTCTTTCCTAATATCTTTAATTCTGAAGAAATATCTCTTTTATTGTCTAAAGCATTCGCAAAGTTGAAAGAGCTTTTAATGTATTTTGAACCGATTTCGTCTAAAAGTTTTTTCTCGTCTGTCGCGCTCAAAGAAGTTTCAATTGCGATAACTCCTCCTATTTTACCCACTTCTTTTCCTGCCCATTGCAGTCTTTTAATTACTTCCGGACGTAATTCAGGATTCTTAACCAAATCGGTTTGAGTTCCTAGTGGAAGATAGGCCACTTTTACTTTCATGTTTTTCATTGCCTGAATACAATCTGTTATCATTGGAGTAATTTCTCTTGTTGCAAATGATTGTGCATAAAATCCAGACATCGCTATCGAACTGATTCCAACTCCAGTTTCTTTTGATTTGTCCAAGAATTTTTGTCTTTCTACAGGATCGCCTAGTTTGCTGTCAAAAGTCGGGCGATTTCCTAAACCTCCCATATCCAGTTCGATTCCGTCCGCTTTTATTTCAGAAGCCAAACCAAAAGCGCCTAGTTTTTGTCTTTTTAAAATCATCCAGTCGCAAACCGCCACTTTATATTTCTGCTTTTTATTCGAAAACTGAGCCGTTGCACAGCTGTTGAATGTTGATGCTACAAGAACAAGTATTGCAACAATTAAGTTTTTATTTAGCTTCATGTTAATTGGTTTTACCATTAAGATATTAAGGAAATTAAGCTTAAATACTTTTATTATTTCTGCATTAGAAGATTAAGAAAGTTAAGCTTAATGTTCTTTAAAAATATATTAAACACAGCAACTTAACTTTCTTAATCTCTTAATGGTTCAATTCATTTATTCTTCTTCCGCTTTTACCGCTGTCACCACTTTTCCTTCTTCGCCTGGCCAGATTCCGTTTTTAATTGGAAGCGCCACTAATTTACTCGGATCAACTTTTACGTATTTCAGCTTTTCTCTTCTCCAAGTATAAACGATATGCACCATTCCGTCTGAACTCTGAATGATCGATGGATAAGAGTATTGGCTGATTTTTGAATCTTCTAAAACCAAAGCTGCGTTCCAGTGAATTCCATCTTTTGAAACCGAAACGTTTAAAGGAGTTCGTGGCCCTTTAGCTTCTTTTCCTGGAGGCAAAACGTGGTTGTAAACTAGTAAATGTCTTCCATCTTTTAAAGTTACAGCATCAGTTCCTGAGTTGTTATTTGGTAGTCCGATTAACTCAACATTTGACCAAGTTTTTCCGTTGTCTTTTGAGAAAGTGCTAAAAATAGCTCTGTTTCTAGTTCTTCCGATAGCCTGAATGCTTCCGTCTTTATGAAATAAAATACTTGGCTGAATGGCATTGATTTTTTGTTTTCCTCTTGGAAGTGTGTCACCCATTACCCAGGTTTTACCGAAATCTGGAGTAGATTCCATGCGTAATCTCCAGCCATCGCCTTCGATACTTGACGGACACAATAAAGTTCCGTTGCTTAATAAAACGGGTTTATTTTTGATTGGCCCTAAGAAACCATCAGGCATTTTTTTCGCCTCTGACCAAGTTTTTCCGCCATCAGATGAAGTTCTGATTACACCCCACCATTCTGATGGTTTTGGTCCGATTTTGTAGAAAAGCATTAAATCGCCACCCGGAATTTGATATAACACCGGATTCCAAGTTGGTAATCTTGGTCCGTCTTTCATCACGCCATCGGCAACTTTTATGCCCTCGTTCCAAGTATCGCTTCCTTTTGGTTTGATGGCAACATAAATGCAGACATCAGGATTTCTTTCGTGAGTTCCTCCAAACCAAGAAGCAACTAAATCACCATTTGTAGCTTCGACGATTGTAATCGCGTGACAAGACGGATAAGGTGCTTTATCGTAAACAAACTGATCTACTAAAATCCCTTCTTTCCAAGTCTTTTTCTCTAAAGCCGATTTACAACTTCCTAAAAGGATAAGTCCAAACAAGACAAATGCTAATTTTGTTACCTTCATTATCAATTTAAATTATGAATTATTTTTTCTGGCTATAAATATATACCTAGCATTTTTTTAGGTAAAAATATTTAATAAGTGTAAAAATAACACTGAAAAATTAACAATGTATCCTGTACTGTCCCGAATTATTAAAAATGCCTCTTATTTAACGTTAATCGCAAAATTTCCTGACGAAAGTGTAGCTGCTATCTGATTTTTTTCTATAAAATAAGTATAAGAAGTTTTATCCAGCTTTTGTTTATTAATAGAAACAGCCGGAGCTTCGCTTGTAGGAAGATAAACAATTGCAGAAGTATTGGCTGGAATAGCAATATTCCAAACCAGACCTTTTTTATCTTTTTTCCAATCGCTTTTAATTGTTCCGTAAGCCGATTCGTAAGAAGCATTTACATAAGTCAATCCCGCATTGAAATCTGGTTTCATGATGATTTGCTTGAAACCCGGAGTTTCAGGATTGCTTTTGATTCCTGCCATATTTTCGTAATACCAAATCAATAAATCACCTAAAAGCATCACGTGGTTTTGCGAATTCATAGCCGGATCTGCCGTGTTTCCGTTCCAAAGTTCCCAAATCGTAGTTGCACCATTTTCGACCATATAACCCCAACTTGGATAGGTTTTGTTGGATGCCAATTTGAAAGCCAAATCGCCACGACCGAAATTAGTCAACGTTCTCATTAAAAACTGTGTTCCGATAACGCCTGTGCTGACATGACCGTTTTTGGTTACTTCCACTTCGTGCACCAGATTTTCAAAAACTTTTTGCTTTAATTCTTCTGGAACCATTCCGAAAGTCAAAGGCAGTAAATTAGCCGTTACTGTATTATTAGCATAATTATTTTTTGATGCATTGAAATATTTGGTATTAAATGCTTTTTTAATTCGTGAAGCTAATTCACCATAATGTTTGATATCATTTTGAGCATTTGCAATCACAGCAAACTTTCTCATGATATTTAAAAGCTGATAATAAAAAGCGCTTGAAATCAATTCCCCATCAGTTAAACGAGAAGGATCTTTCGAACGAATTAATTCTAAGGATTCAGGCGGAACGCACCAATCGCCGTATTTATCTTTGGTCATAATATCATCGACCAAATAATTTTCTTCCATATAATCCATCCATTTTTTCATGTACGGATATTGTTTTTCCACCACTTTCGCATCTCCAAACTGTTGATACAGCATATCTGCAACGGTAATATACGTTCCCGGCCACGTCACATTATCCCCGTAATAACGCCAGAAAGCAGGTGCCACATCTGGAATTCCGCCATCTATGGTTTGTGAATTTTTAATATCGTCCAGCCATTTTGCATATAAAGTCTGATTATCAAATAAAAAACTTTCTCCGTAAGCTCCCGTTGTTCTGTCTCCCAACCAAGGCTGACGCTCGTTTCTTTGCGGACAATCAATCGGCATTCCTTTGTAATTCCCGCTGATTCCCCACCACGCATTCTTAAAAATCTGATTCATCATCGGATTTGAAGAATCGAAAGTTCCTATTGTTGCAATATCATCATAAACCACTTTCCCAATAAAATTTTCTAAAGCGGGTTTGCTTTTAAATCCTGAAATCTCTACAAATCTGAATCCGTGAAAAACAAAGCGAGGTTCCCAAACTTCTTCCCCTTCGCCTTTTAAAGTATAAATATCAGTTGTTTTGGCATCACGAAGATTGGCAATGTACAACGAACCGTCTGGCTGTAAAGATTCAGCAAACTTCATCGTGATTTTATCACCCGCATTTCCTTTCACTTTCAATTGCAGCCAGCCCACCATATTTTGTCCCATATCCAAGATATAAGTTCCTTTTGGTGTTTGTTTGATTGAAATCGGTTTTACTTCACGCTTCACTTTCATATTAGCCGACATCTGTCCTTCATAGAATCCGCCTGGTTCCTGAACGTATTCTGCCGAAAGCCATTTTTTATCATCAAAATTGATGGTATTCCAGCCTTTCATTTCTTTGCGGGCATCGTATTCTTCTCCGTCGTATTCGTTGTTGGATAGGATTGGTCCATCAGTTGTAATTTTCCAAGTATCATCTGTGCGAATCACATCTTTGCTCCCATCCGTATATTCTACAAATAACTGCAAAGCCATTTTCGGATAACCAAAAGTTTTGATTTTATACGGTTTATAATCCTGACGCATGGTAAAAAAACGTCCGTTTCCTAAAATCGTTCCTAACGCATTTTTTCCTTCCTGTAACTGCGAAGTCACATCAAAAACATTGTATTTTACATTCTTGGTATAATCGGTCGGAACGGGTGCCAAAACCTGATCTCCAATTTTATTTCCGTTAATGTATAGCTCATACAAGCCCATTCCCATGATATAGACCTTGGCATTTTTGACTTTCTTTTTTAAGTCGATTTCTTTTCGTAAATATCTAGCTGATAATCTCGAATACTGGGAAATACTATCTCCCTTTGAAGTTTTTTCATAACCAATCCATCGAGTCGATTTCCAGTCGGCATAAGTCAAAATCCCGATACTGAAATGAGCATTTTCTTTTGATTGAGCTTCACCTTTATTGGTAAAAACAGTTACTTTCCAGTAAACGTCTTGTCGGTCTTTTAGTTTTTTTCCGTTGTAAATTACGTTTATAGAAGCATCACTTTGCACTTTCCCGCTATCCCATAAATCACCATTTCCAGCATTCAATTTCTCTAAACTTGAAGAAGCAATAATTTGATACGCCGTTTGTTTTACATCATTAATATCTGCTTTTATTTTCCAGCTTAATCTTGGCTGTAAAACATCAATTCCTTCTGGATTGGTCAGCATTTCGCATTTTAAGTCACTTACAATTATTTTGTTTTGGGCTTTCATCGAAATGGTAAAAAGCAAAATGATTAGTGTAAGATGTAAAAAAAACTTTTTCATGATTGTATTTTTAAGCTTTTGGCTTTAGATTTTTTTGTCTCTCGCAGATTTTGCAGATTTAGGAGATTTTTTAAATAGCAAAATAGTAATCTGCTCAATCTGCAAAATCTGCGAGAGTAAATTTTATGTTCATTTTGTCATTTCGACGAAGGAGAAATCGCACCAGAATTTCTACAATCCATGTCTCCAATCTTTGTCGATTTGCGTGTGCGATTTCTCCTTGCGTCGAAATGACAAACTAACCGTTAACATTGAAGTTTTACTCAGAAACAACTCGCTCCAATTTCTCAGAAACTGCAATTTCCTTCCCGTTTTTAAAGATTCTAAATCCTTTTCCTTTTTTATATTTTTCTCCTGTTTTATCCCAAAGAATGGTAATAATATTGCCGTGATACAAAACATTATCCAGACAAAACCAATCCCATTTTTCTTGCGGAATCAAAGGATTTACTTCAATCTTTTCATCTTCTCTTGGGCGTAAACCAACCAATCCTGTAATCATTAAATCGTTGAAAGTCGAATGATTATAATAACGGCTTCTTTCTCTATCGCCCATTAACCAATATCCCGTAGTCTCATCTAAATATTCTCCAATATAAGGTTTTCCTCTGTAATACTGCGATTGTACGTACAATTCCATTTGTTTAAAATAATCCGTTTTACCAACAAAATCCTGATTATAATTATTCAAAACATTCGCCAAAGCTGTTAACGTCTGTGAACTTGCAAAAGGCCAGATGGCACCATCCCACTCACAAGTTCCTGTTCCATGAGTCCTAAAACGCGGACTTCTTCGTTCTGCGGTTGTCAAACCAAACGGAGCCGAAAATCCTTTTTCATCCTTAATCTGTTCCCAAGCTTTTTCAAAACCTTTTCCTTTTTCAGGAAGATTAAAATACCACGGAATAAATCCTATGGCCTCGCGAACTTGCGCCAGCGTATCTTTTTGTGTTAAAGTTTCAAAGAATTCACTTTTAGGATTCCACAATTTTGTTTCTACTAACTGCTGTAGCTCATCAGCTTTAGCTTTGAACTTTACTTCCGTTTCTTTATCACCTTTCATAGCAGCCATTTTAGAAATCGCTACTGCATTGCCATACATATAACTGTTAATCGTTGGTCTTGCATTTTGAACTTTTCGTCCTCCGCTTAAAGACTCTTCCATTCCGTCTTTTACGTCATGCTGCCAAAACAAACCATCTTTGCGCTGGCGGTCTTTTTCCCAAACGGCATAATCTGTAACCATGTCTGGATACAAATCCAATAAGAACTTTTCATCTTTATTCACCAAATAACGATTGTATAAAGCGTCGGCTGTCCAACTGCTGAATTTATACAATTTATTCATTGGTTTTCCATCATTTCCTCGGTACCAAATTTTCACATCCTGCTCGATGTATTTTGGATCATGAACCCATCTGAATTCGTTTATATGATGTCCCAAAGCACAAGCAATCAAATTGTATTTATCGGCGTATGAACGGTCTACCAAAAACTCTGTAATCCCGAAACCTAGCGGTGTTTTTTTAATGTGTTTTCGAGCTGTCCACCATCGATAATAATAAATCTCCTCAAAATTCTGCTGTGGACATTCAAACAACGGAATATTCTTTTCCATCCAAGCCCAAGCACTGTCATTCGGAATCGCAAATTTTAAATTCTCATCTTCCATCGTGTTGAAATAATCCACATAATGTTTGAAGTTTTTTTCTTTTAAAATAGCCGATTTTCCTAATTGTGAAGATCCTGCACCAGATTTGCAACCACTGTTTATACAAGCGATTACTATTGAAAGTGTTATTATTTTATGTTTGAAATTTGTCAACATGATTTTTATAATTTATATCTTTTCTCACAGTTTTGTCATTTCGACGTAAGGAGAAATCACACTAGTTTATCTACACAGTTTGGCTTTTCTTTGACGAGTTTCGAGTGCGATTCCTCGTTCCTCTGAATGACAAACTAGACTTAATTTTATATTAATTCCCTGTAAAAACATACGTCTGCCCAGCTTTCATATTCACATCGTAAATATTGTAATTTGGCAGTTTTACTTTCTCCAGTTTTGCTTCGTTCGAAATAATCGGTTTCTTCACTTCTACATCATAAAACAACGGATTTGTATTTTTCCCTTTTGCTTTTTTAAGCGAAGAACCTTTTAAAGTATTTTCCACTTTCAATCGGCAATTTCCTCCAATTTTAGAATAGATTTTCAACTCCGAAACTTTATTGTTCTTCCAAGTCATATCGATTACAAAACCGCCTCTTGCTACTAAACCTTTTATGCTTCCGTCTTTCCAAACCGTTGGCAAAGCAGGCAGTAACTGAATCGCATCTTCCTGGCTCTGCATCAGCATTTCGGCAAAACCAGCAGTGCAACCAAAATTTCCATCAATTTGGAAAGGCTGATGCGCATCTAACATATTCGGATACGTTCCGCCACCTTTTCTTTGATCTGCTGTTACCAAATGTAATTGATCCTGAATCAATTTATAAGCGTGATTTCCTTCTAACAATCTTGCCCATAAATTCACTTTCCATCCCATTGACCAGCCCGTAGATTCGTCTGTTCTGTAAATCAGGGATTGTTTTGCTGCTTCAAATAATTCAGGTGTTTTTATTGGCGAAATCTGATTACTTGGGTATAATCCGTATAAATGCGAAACGTGTCTGTGATTGTCTTTCGGATTGTCCCAATCGTCCTGCCATTCTTGTAACTGACTGTGTTTTCCAATTTTCATTGGAGGCATTTTAGCCAAAGCTTCGCTTACTTTTTTCACATAAGCTGCATCTGGTGAAATCAATGCAGAAGCCTCCATAACGTGCGTAAACAAATCAAAAATTAGCTGATTGTCCATTGTTGTTCCCGATGCAATTGTTGATTTTCCAGTTCCGCCAGCGTGTGTGTTTTCTGGAGAACTTGAAGGCACTACAACCAAATATCCTGTGTTTGGATCCACAATCATGAAATCCAAAAAGAAATCAGCGGCGCCTTTCATGATTGGGTAAATTTCTGCTAAATATTTTTTATCGCCTGTATATAAATATCTTTCCCATAAATCCTGACAAACCCAAGCACCACCAGTCGGCCACATTCCTGAAGCAGCAGAATCTACGGGAGCGGTTACGCGCCAAATATCGGTGTTGTGGTGTAAAACCCATCCGTTGGCATTGTACATCATTCTCGCAGTTTCTGCGCCTGTAATGGCTAACTCTTTTGCCATTTGCACAAACGGCTCGTGCAATTCCTGCAAGTTAGTTACTTGTGCCGGCCAGTAATTCATTTCGGCATTGATGTTTGTGGTATATTTACTGTCCCAAGGCGGAGTGACCATATCGTTCCAAATTCCTTGCAAATTCGCTGGCTGCCCGCCCGGCTGAGAACTTGAAATTAAAAGATAACGCCCGAATTGGAAATACAAAGAGGCTAACTGCGGATCGAATTGTTTCGAAAAATCTCTGATTCTTTCGTTTGTTGGTTTCTTTACCAATTCGTTTGAACCTAAATCTAAAGCCACTCTGTTGAAGAATTTTTGGTAATAGTCAACATGCGCTTTTTTTATGTTTTCAAAATCTTTTATTTCCGCTTTCGCTAAATAGTCTTTGCTTTTTGCAATTTCATCTCCAGAAATATCTTTATAGTTTTTGAAGTTTGTTGCAATAGAAATGTATAAAATCACTTCATCTGCTTTGTTAATACTTAAAACGCCATTGCTTGCGTCAATTTCTCCGCCTTTGTTTTTAGCTGTAAGCCTTCCTTGAAATTTTACCTTTCCTTTTACATTTTCAAAGTTAGTTCCCGTTCCAGAAAGTATAATCTGATTTCCTTCTGTCGAAGTTACCGTTTTATCAATCGGACTGTTCATGAAAACGTTACAAGTAATCTGTCCTGGTTTGCTCGCAGAAAGCTTCATCACAATGACCTGATCTGAAAATGCGGTTAGAATTTCTCTTGTAAATTCAACTCCGTTTACTTTGTATTTTACTTTTGCCGTAGCATTGCTGATGTCTAAGTCACGATAATAATCGGTATATTTTTGATGTCCGTTGAATGAAATATAAACGCTTCCGAAAGTCTGATACGGCATGCCGTCATTGGTTTGCGACATGATATCTTTGGTAGCCAAATCCTGCGCTTCATCAAATTTTCCTTCGAAAATCAACTGTCTCACTTTTGGCAAAGCCTCGATTGATTTTGTATGCGCATTACTGTTTGGAGAACCCGCCCAAATCGTTTCTTCGTTCAATTGCAAACGTTCCACTGCTGGATCACCAAAAACCATTGCGCCTAAACGTCCGTTGCCCAAAGGCAAAGCTTCGTTCCAAATAGACGCAGGTTTATCGTACCATAATTTCAGATCGTTTTGAGCGGTTGCAGTTATGGTAAAAATCCCAAGACAAATCGCCGTTATTTTAATTTTTAACTTCATAGTATATTTTTTTTCGCCACGAATTCACGAATTTGCTCTAATTATTATTTGCGTTTTATTTCTCCAATTTTCACCAAAACCCTGAATTCAAGTAATTTAAAACAAAAAGCATCGTATATAAAAAATAATTCGTGAATCCGTGGCTATTTTTTAACTTCGCAAACTTTCAGATTTTTTTCTCCGAACATTTCATATAATTTGTTGATGTCTTTCAGAGCATTTTTAGGCAGTTTTTCGCCTTTATCTCCAAAAACCAGCAACTTTTCTTTTGGTTCAATCACACAAGTTGATTCGTCAATTTCGCCTTTATCGTTTTTCACTTTATTCAAATCTAGATCTAAATATTTCGCCATAAACGGGTACAAAGCCATGCGCTTAGAGATTCCGAAATCATGTCCTTCTTTGGCAAAATGGGCATTCTCTACTAAATCTTTCTTTCCGTACAATTCATACGTTCTTTGGATAAAAGGAAATTCCAATTCTGGAACCGCCAATGTCCAATCTTTTCCATCCGAAACAATCAATTGCGGTTTTGGCGCCATCATTGCTGAAATTTCGGCGTTATTAGTTCCGTTTCCGCATAAGTGAATGCCGCGTCCGCTTTCGCAAGGGCAACCGCCTGAAAAGTGTGATGAAACCATTACAACCGGAGCCGAAACTTTCACTCTATCATCAATCGCTGCCAAAAACATCGTATGCGAACCTCCGCCAGAGCCTCCAGTAACACCAACTCTTGACATATCCGCATTTTTAACCGTTGCTAAATAATCCAGAAAACGAATTCCAGTCAAAACTTGAACGGTAGATGCGATGCTGTTTCTGTGCGTTTCTTCAGGAAACTGCAATAACGATTCTCCCCACGCAAATAAGTCGTAAGCTACAACAATTGCACCCATTTTTGCCATAATCGCACATCTGTACTGCTCGTCTTTTCTATATCTTCCGTCACCAAAATGTCCGTCAGGAGTTAGAATAACAGCTGCTTTTTTGTTTAACGGATACGGTTTGTAAATCGATCCTGTAGCATAAACCCCAGGCAGGATTTCCAAAGCAATATTTTCGACACTATAGTCTTTGTAGATTCTTTTTGGAGTTAAAAGTGGTTTAGATTTTGGCATTGGGGGAGCCTTTTCTAATCCAAATGAGGTTATCATACAAGCTTTTAACTCCGTTTTACGTTTTTCCCATTCTTCTTTAGTTGAATAAAGGCTTTCTAAATAAAATAAGCGTTCTTTTCCTTTATCTACCGAAACTTTATGGTTTTCATATTTACGAATGATGTAGATTCCGTCTGGCTGTTTGAAATACATCAATTCAAACGGTGCTAAAATATTTGTCAGCGAAAGCGGCAGGTTTCCCGGTTCAATTCTCCAATCGGCATAGTCCAGTTCTTTTCCTTTCAACAAACCTCTGTCATCGTTGATGGTTACGTTAAAAACCGTCTCTATTTTTTTAAGCGTTTCTGATACCGGTTTTCTAAAATTAGTATCAGAAGTACTTTGCGCATGAGCAAATGTCAAAGCAAAAATGGAAACTATTAAGATGTATTTTATTTTTTTCATTTTGATATAATTCAACACATTTTTTGAATTGCCTCCTGCTTTAGCTGGAGGAAAACAAATTGATTTCTAAATTATCTTTAGCCTAACTTATTCATTTGGCTAAAGCCCTTTCACTTGTCTTGTTTTGAACCTCCAGCTAAAGCTGGAGGCAATTGATTCTCTTTTTTTTTTTTTGAGCTTAATTATAATTCATAATTACAATTGACATTCTATTGTATAAACTCCTGAACCTAATTCTAAAATCTGTTTTTTATCTTTTTCATTAAAACTTGCTCTAGCCCTTTTATCATTAATTTTTATTTCAGAACTTTTAGAAACAGGAAGTTTTATCGTAGCTGTCGTATTCACAGGAATTCTAACATTCAAAATAAATTTGCCGTCTTTTTTCTCCCAAGAAGAAGCAATTTTTCCGTAAACCGATTGATATTCAGCTTTCGCAAAAGTCATATCACCAACCACTTCTGGCTGAATAAAAAAGTGTTTGAAACCCGGTTTGTCAAGATCCGACTTGATTCCGGCTAAACTTTGGTAAAACCATTCTTCGATCTGTCCTAACATAAAGTGATTCCACGAATTTCCTTTTCTCGGATCCCATTGTTCTGTTAAAGTGGTCAAGCCAAATTTAATCTGAAAACCATAACCTGGTGCATCGTAATGATTATGCATTCTGTACATCGTTTCGTTTTCGCCGTTCTGTGCCAGAGTTTGGAATAAGTAACGATTTCCAACATCTCCCGTTGTCAGACGATCTCCTTTTTCTTTGATATCGGCTAAAAGATTCTGCATAACTGCCTCTTTATACTGCGGTTCTACAATGTCCATAAAAATTGGAACAGCATTGCTAAACTGACTATTGGTTCCGTATTGTTTAGTTTCTTCGTTGAAAAACTCCTTATTGAAAGCTGTTTTAATCTCCGAAGCCAATGCATTGTATTTTTCAAAATCTTCGGTTTTGCCTAATAATTTAGCTGCTTTGGCCGTCAAATAAGCTCCGTAATAATAATGCGAAGTCGCCGAAAGCGCAATCGGACTATTTTTTGAATATCCAGCTGCATGTGTTCCGTAATCGTACCAATCGCCTAATCCGTGAGAAACGATGTTGTTTGTCGCTTTGGTTCCTAAATAATCCACATACTTCTTCATTACAGGAAAATATTTCTCTAATAATGAAACATCTCCGTAATATTCATAGTACATCCAAGGCAAAATCACGCCTGTTACGCCCCATTCTGGAGAATCGGTAAAATCACCTCCAAAGATTACATATTCGGGAACAATTGTCGGGATTAAACCATTATCACGCTGTGAATCAGAAATATTCTGCATCGTTGCAGGAAAGAAAGTCTGCAAATTATAATTGAACATCAAACCTGGGCCATTCAATTGAATTTCTTCCAGCCAGCCTAACTTTTCACGTTGCGGACAATCGGTAAAAACGCTTTGGAAATTACTTTTTATCGAGTTATTGATCAGTTCGTGTGTTTTATTGAATATCTCATTTGAACATGCAAAACTTCCCGCTTCTCCAGCCGAATTGTAAATGAAATTTGATTTTAAATCAACCAAAGTTGGAAGTTCCTTATTCTTATCTTCTTTATAATTAATGCTTTCAATCTGAACATACTGATATCCATAATAACTGAATTTTGGCGTCCATTCTTCTATTCCATCACCTTTTAAAGTATAGTCGTAATAATAGGGTTTTCCAGATCTTCCTTGTGCGATTGTACCTTCTTCATTTAATCCTTCCGCAACCCAAACACGAATCGACTGTCCTCTTTTTCCCTTTACTTTAATCGTTGGAAATCCAGAAAGATTCTGTCCCATATCAAAAACATAGAAATTCGGTTTGAGCTCTTTTACCGTTTTAACTTCGTATTGTTTTTGAATTGTAACTGGCGGAGCAGTTTGTGGTCTTAAAACTCCTTTTGGGGCCTCTTGAACGACAACTTTTTTCCAATCTCTATCTTTGAAACCTTTATTTCCCCAGCCTTTTTGTTCTAGGTTAGCATTGTAATCTTCTCCCCCAAAAATACTGTTGTAGGTAATCGGACTTTTACTGTATTTCCAAGTTCCATCTGATTTTACAATTTCTTCCGAGCCATCATTGTATTTGATTTTCATTTTGAAGAATAAAGTCGGCGGACCAAAACTCACGAAGAATTTGGTATATCTTTCGGCAAGCGTATTGTACATTCCGTTTCCTAACAAAACGCCAATTACGTTATCGCCTTTTTGAAAATCTTTTGCGCTTAATTCGTAAACGTTGTAATTAACCGTTTTATCATAATCTGTCCAAAGTGGAGCAAATTGACTGTTGCCCACTTTTTTACCGTTGATTGTCAATTCGTAATGTCCTAAACCTGAAATATAAACAAAGGCTTCTTTGACTGCTTTTTCAACTTCGAAAGGTTTACGAAGCATGATACTTCTTCGCGCCAAAGAATCGGAAGCATTGATAAACGAATTCTTTTTTTCTCTATTGAAAGTGGCTGTGTGATAGGTTCTTCCTTCCGGCAAATGACTGTCTGCTTTTGTAATCGCACCAATCCAAGTTGGATTTAAATCTGATTCTAACGGAGCAGTTCTAAAAGAAGCATTCTTACTCCATTTTGAAACTTTACCTTCCTGATTCCAGACTTTCAATTTCCAAAAATATTTGGTTTCGCTTTTCAATGGCTTTCCGTTATAAACAATATGCAGGTTTTTATCGGTATTAACTCTTCCTGTATTCCAAATATCTCCATCGTCATTATTTAGCTTTTCTTCAGAAGAGGCAACTAAAATCAAATAGGCAATTTGCGATGCATTGGATTCTTTTGAAATCAATTGCCAACTCAATCTCGGTTGATTCTCCACAACTACCAATGGGTTTTCTGCCATTTCTGTTGTTAAACGTACAGGCAAAATTTGTCCATTCGAGATGAAAGTGATTAAAAAGCTAAATCCTAATAATATGTTTTTGAAATTCTTCATTATAACTTTTAAATTGAACGCTGATGAAACGGATTTACTTCGTAAAGACGCGGATAAAACGATTTTTTTTGTCTAAAAATATAAAATCCGTGCAAATCTGCGTCTTCGTGATAGCAAATCATTTTCATTCTCGTTCTATTTTTTTTGCCACGAATTCACGGATTTTATCTAATTATTCTTTGTGTTTTATTTCTCTAATTTTTACCCAAAATATAATTCGATTAATTTATGACAAAAACTAGGTATCGATTATAAAAACAATTCGTGAATTGCTTCGCCCGTTCGCTTTCCCTCGGGTCGTGGCTATTTCAACTTTTACAATTTTCTAGTAATCAACGATTCAATATTAAATACTGCTTCTGGAATTAATTTTCCGGTTTGAGGCAAATCGTCATAATCGTCTGTATCTGGCGCTGTGTCCGGATTTGGATTATGTCTCTGCTCTCCTGTACGGAACATAATCCGCTCAAAACCATCTGTTGGCGCATAAAATATCTTGGATGATTCTTTTTCGTCATTTACTTTTACAGTATATTGACGGTTTTTAGCATCTAATTTTACAACTACTTTATACGTTTTATTGGCTTCGTATTTAGCAATTGTATTAAAACGTGCTCCCGTTTTTACTTTCAATTGTCCGTCGCTGTCAAAAACCAATCTTACTGAAGGCAGACCTTGTTTGTTTTGAAATTCAATCTGCAATAAACCGTGATTGTTTTGTTCCGGTTTTACTGTAAAAATGGCTTCCATTTTTGATGTAAAAGGAATTACTCTTTCAGCACGAGAATAATCAAAATAATCCTGGTCTCTCAAAGTCAGCCATTTTTTGCCATCGGCTTTCTTTTCGATTTTTGTTGATGCCCATGAAAGATCGTACGTATTCCACATTTTTAATTCTTCTCCGTCTGGAAGCGTATTGAAAACATCATTTGCTTGTTCTGTGACCACCGAAGTTACTGGAACGGGAATCGATGCCACCCAAATATCTTCTTTGTTCATGCTGTAACCCACCCAGATTTTTCCGTCGGGCGGAGTTCCATTTTTTTCTGTGATTCCACGAACGTATTGAGGGCCTGCCGATTTGTAGTTTCCGCCGTAACGCATTGGACTTACTTCTCCGTGAACTAACAATAAATCTTTATAATTCAGTCCATCATCACTAGTTGAAATCGCCAAAGGCCAACGATATTCTGATGGATTGTAAAGGGTTGCATAACGATTATCAGACGTTTTTTGTCCCCAGATTTTAGCATTGCTGTTTACAAATCCTGGCGCACGTAATGGCATATAATCCCACGATTTTCCGCCGTCTCTACTGATTGAAGTTAAAGCATGTTTCCATAAACCCACCACATTTCCGTTTGGCAAATGGTAATAACTAAATGCTTTGTAAGGTTTCTGCAACGGAATCAGTTCATCGTCGCGATCAGCCTCTTCTACCCATTGTTGTAAAACTAGTGGTTCAGATAAAATTTCTTCGCAGGCTTTTTTCAAGCCTTTATCTTTTGATGCGGCATAAAAAGGGAATTTTGATTTCGATTTATCCCAAGTTTTATTGTATCTGATGAAATAGATTTCGCCAAAACTTCCGTCTTTCTTGATTTCACGAATTACACGACCAATTCCTTTTCCGTCGTTTGGATCATCTTTTTCATCCATGGCAATTCCGTAATAAGCCAAAGCAAAAAGTCGTTTGTCTTTTGAGGTATAAAAACCCATTCTCTGGTGCATAATCGCATCCAGATTTTTGGCAATGCCTTCTACACCTTCTTTTTTCCAACCGTCAGGAATTCTATAAATCGGGAAAATCACTTCTGGTTTTGTCCATGTTACACCGTCTTTAGATGTCATCAATAAAGTTTGGCTTGGCGGAATATGTTCCCCAGAAGGATCACTTAAATAATGCAGATAAAAAGTATTATTCCAATACGCCATCATTGGCTGGTGGTTGTATGTCCATCCGAAACCATCTGCTTTTTCTGGGTGTTCACGGCTAGCACGCATAATTTGTGTGGCGTGAACTCCAACTGCTGGACTTAACTGTCCGTGATGGTAATCTATGTTTGAAAGTGTTTTACCAACATAACGAACAGTATCGTTTTGAGCATTTACAACGGTACAAGCTAAAAGAATTGTGACTGTGATGATGTTGGTTTTTATGTTTTGGAAAGTAATCATTTTATTTATTTTTTCATCCTAATAAAAAGCTAGCTAAAAGGGTAGCTTCATTTTTGTAAGCTTTGGAAAAGCGAAATATTTATAGCAAAGAATAAATGTTTACAATATAGAGCTCCGGAGGAGTGGCATATTTTTTTTATAATCTATAATCATATATGTCGCTCCGCTGGAGCTTTTTCTATATCTATTATTGAAATTCTATAAATATTTTACCCCTCTGGGGCTTATTGAGAATAAACTCTTTATTTTCTATCAATTAATCCTTTTAAAACGTCTGCAGAGATTGTTGTAATCGTTCCGTGTTTGTGTCCTTCTGGAAGGCTTATTTTGGACGAAACATCTTCAAAATGAACAAAATCTGTTGTGCTTAATGCTTTATAATTTTTTGAACCGTAATTATCATAATACAGCAACCAGTTTTTATCGACTTTCACTACTGTTGGCCCTTCTGATAAATATTCTGTCAAAGGTTCAGACTTTTTTTGAAAAGGCCCTAAAGGCGATTTTCCGAAAGCTACTTTTATGTTTCTCATTGGTCTTGTGTTATCTTTTAAAACCAAAACATAATCTTTCTTTCCTTTTTTGACAATCACACAATCAATTACGCTAAAACCTGGGTCGTAATACAATTTTGTATCTGAAAACGTTTTGAAATCCTTAGTCGTTACGTAATACATTCTGTGGTTGTTTTTCTCGTCCTCCACCCCTTTTTCAAATCGGAACGGAATTGTCGATGCCCAAATAATGATATATTCCTTTTTTACATCATCATAAAAAATCTCTGGTGCCCAAACATTTACAACCTCAGGCTCATTTTTCATTACCGGAATATATTTTTGTTCTGACCAATGAATTAAGTCCTTTGAACTTGCGTAGCCAAAACCATTTCCACCTTTCCAATCGGTTGTCCAAACCATGTGATAGGTTCCGTCAGCTCCTTTTGTAATTGACGGATCACGCATAATTTTACTGGCTCCGATTTCGGGTTTTAAAAATGACCCTTCTAGTCCTTTCCAGTTGTAACCGTCTTCGCTGTATGCGAGATACAAGCCTTCTGTTGCTGGTTCCCTAAACGACGTAAAAAGATAGAGTTCTTTCTCTTTCTGTGCGTAAGATATCGCAAAAAGCGTAAGGGTTAGTATGATGAATATTTTTTTCATATTGTGTTCCGTTTACAACTTTGTCAGATTTTCGAACTTTGACAAAGTTGACTCGACAATTTTATTATTCTGTAATTGCTTTTTTATCTAGAGAAGCTCCTTTTTTAATCTTTGTTGTTACGTTGTTAAACACATTATTTTTCAAGAAAATATTTTTGCTGTCTTTTCCATCAGCTTCGATAAAAATATCGGTTGGATTAAATGGAAAATTATTGTTAATCAACGCATTCGAAACGTTATCTAATTTAATAACCGGAACGCCTTTTATTGCTGTTGAAGAACCGACATTATCTAAAATCACATTTTTTGAATCTGAAATTTTGAAAGAAGAACCAACCGTTGCGTTTACTTTTACATCATGAAATTCAACATCTGTTGTTGTACTTACGGTAAAACCTTCTTTTCCGTCCATATTGATGTTAGAGAAAGTAATGTTTTGAATTGGCATTTCAGTAATTCCCAAAATCTGTCCAGCTTTGTTTACGTTTGAAGCCGTGATGTTACTCATATGAATGTTTCTGAAAATCGGTGTTTTCTCGGTTACAGGCTCAACTGTGGTACCTTTATCATAGAAAAGACTTAGTACAATTGCTTCCTCTTTGATATTTTTCATGACAATATTATCCACACGAATATCTTCTACAACTCCACCTCTTCCACGAGCCGATTTGATACGGATTCCGCGATCTGTTCCGTCAAAAACACAGTTTGAAATCGTGATTTTTTTGATTCCGCCTGACATTTCGCTTCCAATAACCACTCCGCCGTGACCGCTTAACATAGTGCAGTTTGTAATCGTTACATTTTCTGTTGCTTTTCCATATTTACGTCCGTCGCCGTCTCTTCCTGATTTAATAGTAATACAATCATCTCCAACACTGATATGACAATCAGAAATGTGAACATTGGTACAAGAAGAAGGATTGATTCCGTCTGTATTTGGTGAATGCGGATTAAAAATTGAAATTCCAGTTACTCTGACATTATCACAAAACTCTGGGTTAATCGTCCAAAAAGGCGAATTTTTAAAAGTAACACCTTCAATCAAAATGTTTTTGCAGTTATATGCTTGAAAAAAAGAAGGTCTGAAAAATTTCTTATCAACTGTTCTTTTGTAGTATGGTTCTGTGTAAAGGCCTTTGTTTTGCTCTTCCCACATGGTTTGGTATTTTGTTGGAGGAAGCGGTTCTTTTGCCGTTTCAATTCGGTATACTTCATTCCACCAAGCTTTACCTTGTCCATCGATTATACCTCTTCCTGTGATCGCGATATTTTCTACATCTTTGGCATAAAACAAAGGTTGAAAACTTTTCATTACAATTCCTTCGTAACGCATTTCTACGTAAGGCAGAAAATCATCAAAGTTCTCTGAAAACTTTAAAAGTGCTCCAGAATCTAAGTGAATCGTGATGTTGCTTTTTAATGTTAAAGCTCCGGTTAAATATTCTCCAGCAGGAAAAAAGATAGTTCCTCCGCCGTTTTTAGATGCTTTTTCAATGGCATTCTGAATGGCTTGCGTGCATTTTATTCCTTTGTTGTTTCCGCCTTCCTTTAGCATGTTGTACCAGCCGTCGTTTGCGAAAGTGGTGTTTAATCCGGTTATGAAGCAGAGTATTATTAGTATGTTTTTCATAGTTGTGTTTTTTTTGTTCTCTCGCAGATTTAGCAGATTGTTCAGATTTTTTTTCTGCCACAGATTAAATGGATTTTTTTTATCTGCTTTATCGGCAAAATCTGCGAGAGTATTATATTCTCATTCTTTGTCACCCTGAGCGAAGTAAAAGGGCGTATGCTATATCAAACTTTATGTCCAATCATTGCGGTCCTTCGACTTCACTCAAGAGGACAAAACTTTGTGTTTAAATAGATCTCAAAATCAAAACCCAGTCATTGCCATCTTCTTTTTTACCTTCTGGTTGAAAGTTTTGAGTTCCTTCTTTGTTATCAAATATTCCGATTTTCATTTTCTTGCCGCTTCTTGGATTGTACCAAATTGCTTCGAATTTATCACCGGCAATTTTTCCAAGTTTTACTTCTATTATTCTACCGTTGTATGTGTAAAGCAAAGCATATTTCTCACCTCTTATCGCTGGAATATAATCGTATTTTTCTCCCTGATTCACCACTAAAGAAACGTCTGGAGTTCCTTCTAAAAATGGAAATTCTTCCATTAATTTCTTGATGTAAACCATTTGTTTTGCACCAGGCGCATTGATGGCTGATGTCCATAATTCTTTATTTCCATAGGCGGGTTTATCGCCTTTTCTGAACATCTGCATTACGGCGTTGTGCCCGTAGGTATAACCTGCTCCGCCTGATAAAACCGACCAATATCCGTAACGGCGTACGTCATTTGCTGTCCATTTTGGCTGTAAGGTATCGTGCAAACCATGTGGAATTCCTTCGTAAGATGGTTCTCCGTCAAGTGTAGGTTTTGTTGGTTTTAATTCGAAATCTCTAAGAACAAATTTGTAATTGTCTTCTTTGAAATTCGTTTTTACAGAATCCTGATCGTATCTTCTATGTCCAGATTGGAACATATTGAAATCCAACCATTTTGCATTATGAAAATTCTCAGAAGAATCGGTTCTTCCAAACGGGTGGAAAGTCACTAACTGGTTTGGATTATTGGTTTTTAAAGTATTTCCGATGGCATTCCAAATATCCTGAAATTCGTTTCCGTGTGTGTCTCCACCGTTTAACCAAATTATGTTGGTTCTGTTTTTATATCGATTAGCCAAGAATTGAGCATATTCTGTTGCTTGTTCCTTGCTTACTTTATTTCCTTTTGAGACGTTGGTTCCCCAAACTGGAACCATTGCTAAGTAAATTCCGTTTTTCTGAGCCACGTCTAAAGTATAATCTACATGATCCCAGTAATCGTATTGCTTCGCATCTTTGAAATCATTTCCAGCCGTAATCAACGGTTTTGAAACGTCTTCGTTGATTAAAGCTGAAGCGCCATAAACGTTAACGGCATTGATGTTATGCAAAACCATGACCTGAACTACATTAAATCCTTTGTCTTTTCTGTCTTTAAAATATTTCTCAATTCCTGCTCTATCCAATTTTCCAAATGCCAACCAGCCTGTGTCACCTAGCCAGAAAAATGGTTTTTCATTTTCGGTAACAAAATAATGCTGATTTTTAGACACTTTGATTTGAGGCAGAGATGCTTTTGCTTTAGCAGATTGCGAAAATCCGCTTTGTGCTGTAAACACAAAGCTTATACAAAGGGCGCATAAAGATTTAATTTTCAGATTCATTTTATGTGTTTTAATTTTTTTTATAGCCACGAATTCACGAATTACTTTTATTCACTTTGTGTTTTTCTTTCACGCAGATTTCGCAGATTTTAGCTGATTTGCGCAGATTAAATTTTTAAAATCTTTTGAATCTGCTTTGATCTTTTTAAATCTGCGTGAAAATTTTTTACTCTCGCAGATTGGAAAATTAAGCAGATTTATTTAAAAATAATCCGTGAATTCGTGGCGAATAAACTTTTACTTTCTTACTACAAAAAGCACTTTTTCTTTTATTTCGGCTTGCGGAATTGTGACTTGCTTTCCTCCGCTGACGTTTGCTTTTTTGGTTATATTTCCTGTTGATGCATTGATTGCAAATACTTCAAATGTTCCTTTTTCGTTTGATAAATCGATTGTAATATCTTGGTCGTTTTTCTGATAAAAAAGATAACTTTTTCCTTTGTTTTCCAATTTCCAAAGATTGTCTGAGAACGCATTTCCGTCAACTAATTTCATTTCGCTTAAAGCGGCATAAAACTGAGGAAGTTCAATTTTTGGGATATTTGGCAATGAAGCTCCCGCCATTAAAGCCGGCCATCCGAATCTTGACGAACCATCTGTTGAATATAAAATGACTTTTTCAGGATATTTTTCTCGGTATTCACGAACAGCGCGATACACTTGGCTATCTGTTTCTTTTCCGGTTTTTAATTTTCTAGCGTGCTGTCTTGGCGCTAAATTTACACCTCCTTGCGGTGCATAAGCCGAACCGTCTTCTTTGTAATACCAATAACGAATATCGATTACATCAACTGTTTTTACTCTTTTAGCATCATTCAAAATAGCGTCCTGAACGTCTTTTGTTGCGCTTAAACCAATTAGGCCTTTTTTGCCAGTTTCGTCTTTCCATTTTTTCGCCTGATCAATCCAGAATTCCATGAAATGTAACGGACCTGTATATTCGGCACTTGTTAACTGAATTACGTTGCTATTTTCCTGAAAGTTTTCAAATGATTTTCTGATGAAACCTTCGTGTAATTTTCTTCTTTGCGCATTCGTAATATCATAAAACTGCTCCGCCATAAAAATACGTTTGTCTCCTGCGTAAGGCGGTGGCTCTGGAAATCCTGTGCTGTTGATATTGTTTGCTGAACGCCAAGGTGAACTTGCCCAATGTGCACCAGCTTCTAAAATGTTATGCTGAAAATATTGCTGATTGATTAATAATTGTCCATTTGGTTCTGCAAGCGTTGCAAACTGCGCTAAACGGCTCCAGTACCAATCGTTGAATTTTGTTAAATCGTATTTACTTAAATGATCCCAAGCGAAATCTTTTCCGCTTCTCGCGAAAGGTTGTTCGTAAAACGGTGGCCAAACATCGTCATCAATTCGGCGAACACGTTCGTGATCATCCATTCTTCTGTCATACCACAAACCATAATTATGTTCTAAGGCAACGATATTATTTTTAGTTAAATAATCTACCGTTTCTTGTACTTTATCGGTCAATCCGTTTCCTGTTCTTCCTGGAACAAAACGAGTGATGTGCGGTGTCGATTTGTTTACGAAATCGTCCGTTAAATCGCCTCTCCACCAAGCTACATTCGTTTGTTTTCCTGCAATTACTTTTCCTTCAAAAGTTAGCCATCCATTTTCTGTTGTTACTTTTGAAGCTGATTTTTCTGTTTTATTTGAAGCAACTTTTAAATCGTTTGCATTTTTTAAACCTTTACTATCTGTGTTAATCGGATTTGCTTTTGAAGCTTCTACAATCAACTCCTGCAGACTTTTTGCGGTTGTAGCAGCGTTTTTAGTCAGTTCTGCAGCGACTTCGATACTTGGACTTGAAGAAGCTTCTGAACCTAAATCATAGATAAAAGGCTGAATTGGAAGTTTTCCTAATCTTGCTTCTAGTTGTGTGTAGAATAAACTTCTTGGACTGATATGTTCGTTTACGTTTTTCCAATGTCCGTTTCCTCCAAATTGTCCCCAAACTCCAAAAGCCCAGTTTTGTGCTGTTGGCGGGCTGTAACATTCTACTTTTGATGCCGATGATTCCCAGATTACAGAATTAGCTGCTGTCCATCCTGCTCCTCTTCCGCCTTGTTCTCTGTTGTTGTAACTTAATGCTTTTCCGTCGATATTGGCAATATCAAATAAAACTCCTGTTGCCCAGCTTCCGATTGCACCGCTGTTTTCGAATGGCAAATGTGATTCGCATTGTACGAAAACATTTGGTCCAGTTGTACCGAATCCGCCAACGGCGAAATCATGATATCCAAATTCTGAATAACAACGCTGGAAAAGTGTCTGCTGACCTTCGGTATAAAAAGTATGTCTTCTGAATGAAGCGATTTCTGAAATTGGTTCTGTAGCGATACAATCTTCAACCGTAATTTGCTGACTTGTTTTTAAAACCGTAACGGCTCCGCCTGCAAAATGCTTGAAATTAACTTGTTTTACCCAAGCATTTCTGGTGTTTTCAATGCTGATAGCCTGCCATCTATGTTCTTCGTCTTTTAAGTTTGAAGGATTGTAAGTTGATTTTATTAATATGTTTTCAATTCCGATATGTTCAATTCTTCCCTGCCAAGAATAAACGGTTACTTTTGAAGTTCCGAAAACATCATCCAAAGACATTGTGATTGGAGCATTTACAGTTACTTCGTTTTCATTTATTTTGGTTACGACACGATTCCAAGTTGTAGTCCAGTCTCCTTTTTTCCAGCCAATCCAAGAAGTTTCTCCGCCGAAATCCTGCATGTTTACTTCTTTAATGAAATTATCCGTTAAAGGTTTACTGATTTCGATTTCGTCGCCAACTTTTAATTTTGCTGTGTTTTTTAATTGGATTTTCTGAGCTCCAAGCGGTGTGTAAGCGTTTGCAAATTCAAATGAATCTTTATACACTTTATCGTTTAACCCTAAAATTCTAATTAAGGCTTCTCTTTCTAATCCCGTTCCTAAAAGTACAGTTTCGTTTTCGTTATTACCGCTTCCTCTTAAAACAACTCCTGATTTTCTGATGTATAATGTTCCGCTGATTTTGAAAGTTCCTTTATCTAACAAAACCGCTCCACGAAAACCTGATTTGTCTGGTTTTAGAGAACTCACATAATCAATTGCATTTTGGATTTTCTGAGTTGCATCTTCTTCTTGCTGGGAAACAAAAATTTTGTTATCCAGATTCGGAATTGCAACTTCATAGTTTTTATATCCTGCAAAAGAAAAGTCTGGAATTTGATTTCCTTGATTATCTGTCGTAAAAGAAAGTTTGCCTTCTTTGTTTTTAACGATGTCTGGAAAATTGTTTTGAGCTGTGATGTTACCAGATATAAACGTAGTAAAACACATTATCACTAATGTGTTTTTGAAGGAAGGAATTATATTTTGTTTAATGAAATTCACTTTTAGTATATTTTTCAATTTTCTAAAGATAAGCATTTCCACAATTTGTCATTTCGACGAAGGAGAAATCTCACGTAGGATTTACGCACTGTTGTGGAGCTTCAAGTGTGATTCCTCGTTCCTCGGAATGACAAACTTTGGGTTTATGCTTTATGTTGAATTATTGCAATAAAGACTTTAATTTCGCCAAAGTATCCGTATTATTTTCGATTTTCGTCCAATCTGTTTTGCTGGTTGGATCGATTCCGTTAAAATACTTTTCGATATTGGTATATCCGTCTCCATTTGCATCTTTATTAGCATCTGAAGCATCATTCGGATTTAAACCGTATTTTTTCTCCCATGCATCTGGAATTCCGTCATTGTCTGAATCTTTATACGCTTTTCCTTTGTAAGTTGGATATCCGCCAACTTGGTCAGGATGTGTTATAATTCCTTTTTTATAAGAGTCAGCTGGTAATCTTCTTTTGATATATTCTTTTCCGATGTTATTTTCTAAACCGTCTTTAACTTCGATTTTTCCTGTACGAACTTGTTTGATAACACGTTCATCGACTGCATCTCTTTTTGGTATTGTGGCTCCAACATTCGCTAAAACATATTCGTATGCTTCTTCAGCTCCCATAATTTTGAATGCTGGCATTGAAAAAGGTTTTGGCTGTTTGATTGCTGCTAAAAATGCTGCCGTTTCTGCTTCTGGAAGATTTTCCAACTGCACGCCGCCATTCCAGTTGTCTGCTGTAACTTCAGGTGAACCTACAATGAAGTTTCCTGAAACATAAGCTCTTCCGTATTGTTTTGGTTCAATATAACCAGATTCTGGTTTTACAATTCTATATGCAATAGGCTCGTTCTGCGGTGTAATTGGCCCAGGTTTAAAATAGTTGTTGATGATGTTCAACATCGAACGATAATCACCGCCATCTAAGGTACGGTTCCACCAATTGAATACTACGTTATTCACAAAATTAAAGTCGCCATACATTCCGATAGAAGCATTTCTAGAAATGTTGTCAGCCCAAAGATTGCGCATAAAAGTACTATTTAATCCGCCGATTGTACTTCCGAAAGCATGATTATACGTATCTAAACCTTCTGATGAAATGGTGTTTTGAATCGTGATATTACAAGCTGGCAGTTTTTCCAATTTTGATTTTGCATTAGCTGCAAATTGATGTCTGTATAAAGAAATATTTTCGTCAAGCCCCCAGCTTACTGAACAATGGTCAACGATAATATTTCCCATCGGATTTCCGCCTAATGCATCATCTCTTCTTGTAACTTCTGTAGCGCCACGTCTAAAACGCATGTGTCTGATGATAACATCATGTGTATCGATTTCTAGAGTTTCCCCTGCAATACAGATTCCGTCACCAGGAGCCGTTTGCCCAGCAATCGTTACATACGGCGCACGCATGCTGATTCTTTTTTTCAACTGAATTATTCCTGAAACATTGAAAACAATTGTTCTTGCTCCAACTGCTTCGCAAGCTTCACGGAAAGTTCCTTTTCCGCTGTCTTCTAAACTCGTTACCACAAATATTTTTCCGCCACGTCCGCCTTGTGTGTATGCGCCACCGCCTTCTGCACCTGGGAAAGCAGGAATATCTGCCTGAACAAAATCTTTTGGATATGAAGCCCAAGGTAAATAAGGTTTTCCTTGTTTTGCTTCTTCTTTGATTATATGCAGATTAGCATTCCAAATTTCGCTTAGTCTTTTTTCTTCATCAGCCAAAATAGCATCTGCTTTTGCTTGAACATCTTTTGGAATTACAGGATATTGGGCATAGGCCGACGAAACAAGCGAACAAAATGACAGCGCCATAAATGTTCTCTTTAAAGTACGGTTGGGAAAAATATTTTGCATTGAATTGTGTGGTGTCGTTAATAGTTTTTGGTGTAAAGTTTTAAGAGATTATTCTTTTGAAGTAGAATCTTTTGCTTTATTCTTTTCTCTTTCTTCAATACGTTTGTGCCAATCAGCACTTTCTTTATTTAAATCGTAACCTTGTTTTGATAAATAGTTATTGATTCTCCCTTTGTATTTACCAAACCATCCGTGCTTTTCTTTAGATGAACCAGCATCCATTGCATGTTCTCTGGCTTCTACTAAAGCTTTATAAATGTAGTCTTTTTGTTCTGCTGTTAAATTTGGAAGCATATCGTTATAACCTGCCACTGTTATAGGAAGTACGCCGTATGTCATTCCGTCTTTAACTTCAGTAATTTTGTCTTCTGATAATTCTTTACCTAATTTTTTGATGTAAGATTTATGCAATTTTGCAATTGATTCGTCTGCTTTTGCTTTCAGTTTATCAATTTTCTTGTTTTGATCTTCTTTAGCTAAAGAGATGTCTTCTTTTACTTTTTTGATTTCAGCGTCCCTTCCGTCCTGAATTTCACTTAAATCTCTGAATTGTTGTGCAATAATGTTTGAAACCGCTTTTTCTTTAGCTTCGTTTTTCAAATCTAATTTGGTAACAATTTTTGCAGCTCTTTCGTTGGTAACCTTTACATATTCAGGATCTAAATGCTGTTGCGCATTTAAAGTTGAAAATGCAAAAACCAGCGATAACAAGCCTGCGTTTATTTTATTTAGTGCCATTGTCTTTGTTTTTTTAAACACATAAAAGCATAGATTTTCTTTTATTTTCTTTTATTTCCTTTTTTATATTAAAATTCTATGTTTCTATGTGTTAAACAATTATTTCAGTTTTTCTTATTTTAAATCTAATAAAGGTCTAACTAATGTTTCTTTGTTATTAGCCAAATCTTTCCAATCTACTTTTATCGCAGGATTTACACCGTTGATATAATCTTCTATATTTGTATATCCGTCTCCGTTTAAATCTCCTTGCGCATCAGATGGGTCGTTCGGGTTTAAACCGTATTTTTTCTCCCATGCATCAGGCATTCCGTCTTTGTCTGTATCTACATATGGTTTCCCTTTGTATTCTGGATAGCCGCCAACTTGCGAAATATCAGTAATAATTCCTTTTTTATAAGAATCCATCGGTAGACGTCTGTGTTCAAATTGGTAGAAAGTTTTTTTCTCTAATCCTTTTGCATATTCAGGAACTCCAGTTTTTACAGTTCTTACGATTCTTTCGTCTACTTTATCTCTTATTGGAAGAGTCGCTCCAACATTTTTAAGAACAAATTCATAAGCATCTTCAGCAGTCATAAATTTGTTGAACCATGGCATTGGGAAAGGTTTATTCACTTTCATTTTAGCGAAGTATTCTTTTGCCTCGTCATACGTCATCAACTCACCTTTTTTATTTTCTAACTGAATTCCGCCGTCCCAGTTATCTTTAGTAACTTTTTCGTTTCCATTAATAACGTTTCCGTTTACATAAGCTCTACCAAAAACCATATAAGGCAATTTGCTTCTTCCCGATTCTGGTTTTAAGATTCTGTAGCTGATTGGCTGTGTCAAATCGGTTACAGGACCTGGTTTGTAGAAGTTGTTAATGATGTTGTAATTTGCAGTATAATCCCCTCCATCTGTTGATCTGTTATACCAGTTGAAAACGACATTATTTACAAAATTGAAAATTCCGTTCCATCCAATAGAAGGGTTTCTTCCTGCATTGTTGGCCCACATATTTCTCATGAAAGAACAGTTTTCTCCTCCTAAAGTACTTCCGAAAGCATGATTGTAAGTATCCAAAGCTTCTCCGAATAAACTGTTTTGGATAGTAATATTTACCGTTCCCACTTTAATATCTGGATAACCTGGCCCTGGATTGTACATATGTCTGTAGATTGACATGTTTTCATCTAATCCCCAAGTTGCGGAAACGTGATCGATCATGATATTTCCAACAGGATTTCCACCAATTGCATCATCACGGCGTCCTACGAAAGTTTCTCCACGACGGAATCGTACGTGTCTGATAATTACGTCATGCGTATCAATCCAAGTTGACTCTCCAGCTATACAAATACCATCACCAGGAGCTGTCTGTCCTGCAATTGTAATGTATGGCGCACGAATAATCAACGGACTTTTTAATCTGATAATTCCAGCAACATTAAATACCACAATTCTTGCACCTCCCTGTTCGCAAGCTTCACGCAAAGTTCCTGGGCCACGATCTTCCAAACTTGTTACGGTGTATACTTTTCCGCCACGTCCTCCAAATGTGTACATTCCGCCACCTTCGGCACCTGGGAAAGCTGGAATTTCAGCTTGAGGTAAATCAGTTGGTCTTGCTGCCCACGGAATATAAGGTTTTCCATGTTTTGCTTCTTCTTCAATAACTACTAAAGCTTTTGCCCAAGCTTCATCAGAAAGTCTTTGCGCTTCTTCTTTAATTGCTTTTTCCTGAGCCTGAACTTCTGGACTTATCTTCGGATATTGAGCAAAACATTTTGCGCTTCCTAAAAAAAGCAGAGATGCGATAAATAATGCGGAATTTTTCATGTTAATTTCTAGTTGCGGTAATTCTTTTTAAACAAATCACCTGTATTTTTTTGACAAATACAGGTGAAAAGCTTGATATGTAATTTCTGTTTTTTTAAATTTAATCTTGGTAGTTGTATGTTCCAGCAGCTCCATTACCATCGTTCCAACCAATAGTTTGTGTTAACCAAGGGTTATTCACCAAAGCACTTTGATTTAATCCCATGATATAATAATTCGATCTCCACAAGATTGGTGTTGCTACACTACTAACGTTATCCATCGGTGTTGGAGGAGAACGCAACTCAAAATTAGCTGTATAAAAAGCAGCTAAAGCTGTAATTTGAGTCTGGAAATTTGCTGCATCTGGATCAACAGAAATAGCTGCACGAGCATTTGCCAGCGGATCAGTACCTGCTGGACTTGTTCCGTTTTTATAATGTAAATAATTTCCAATACGCTGTGTTCCATTAATTATTGGAATACCTAATTTACTATTTGTATTATCATTAAGTGCAGCATCATCACTATAAAGCATCCATCTTTGAGTATCCCAAAAACGTTTTCCTTCATAAGCCAACTCTACTCTACGCTCATATAGACATGCTTCAAGAGCAGCATATTTATCTCCTAATGTACCGATTCCATAATTATCTGCTGCAGGAATTCCAACACGTTTACGAATTCTTCCTAAATAATTAATTGTATTTCCGATATCTCCTTTAGCTGCATAACATTCTGCAATGTTTAATACTAACTCAGCAAAACGATATTCCATAATATCAGTTCCCGATAGTTGATAATTAGACGCATTACTTACTGTAGGGCTTGACATTTTACGAATAAAAGCTGGACTCGATACATCATTACCCATACTGAAAGCTACACCTGTAGTTGCATTTGTTGACCAACGATATGCCCAAACAGTAGGAACAGCTGCCGTTGTTAAACTGTTGTTGTAAGGCCAATAACTTCCTGAAAATCCAAATGTTCTATAAAAACGTGGATCACGATCTTTGAAAAATAAGAATGGATCATAGTTGTTAGCTGCAGTTGGTCTTTTTCCGCTTGCCATAGGAAATAGGTCAATCATGCTTTTTGGAGCTTTTACTCCTCCACTTCCTTGACCGCCTTGGCTTGCCAAACGAATTGATCTCTCCCAAGAGTTATTCGACTGTAAAGAAGTTGCAACTGTAGTACTGCTTGCTAAAAGCTTAACCGCTATCGCTTCAGAAATAAATGCGTTATCATTAACATAAAACATTCTTTCCCAATCTCTTGCAGTTGTTCCATATAAGCCGTGTCCTTGAGACGTTAATTCTGTTTCAGCCGCTAGTCCAGCTGCTAAAGCTGCATCCCAACGCTCTGTAGATGAATCCCAATTTTTATTGAATAATGGGCTTGCATACGTTAATAATACACGAGCTTTCTGAGCCATTGCTGCTCCTTTTGTAAAACGGCCATAATCACTAGCTGGCCATTTGCCTGGCAATAAACTTGCAGCTAAATCAAAATCGGCAGTAATTTGATTCACCAATTCCGTTACTGTAGCTCTCGGTATTTTAATTGAAGGATCATCTTTAGAAGGAGTCTGAACAGTTGTTACAATTGGAACCCCTCCATAAGTACGCATTAAATCAAAATATTGAAGACCGCGCATGTAATACATTTGTCCTTTAATTTGATCACGAAACGTTTGAGGTAAATTTGCTCCATCAACATCAATTCTTTCCAACATAACATTAATATCTCTAATTCTGTTGTAAGGATCGTTTTGGGGATTTTCAACCAATGTTTTTCCGAAATAACCTGATCCATCCGCTGCATTTTGAAACGTCATATTTGGATTAATCAAATTAGAAATACCCCCAATTTCTTCTGTATAAGTCGTCTGAGTTGTAGTATAAGATCCAACTACTACAGCAGTCGGAGTTTTATATGCATCAAAGAAATCATAATACAAGTTATTTACGTACCAATTGACACGTTCTTCACTTTTAAAGAATTCTTCGTCATAATATTTATATTGCTTTTTGTCTTCTAAAAAGTCATCACTGCATGAAACTCCTAATACCATTAAAAGTATCATTGTTATATATGTGCTAAATTTTGCTTTCATATTATTTTTTAATTAAAATTAGAATGACACATTCAGATTAATTGACCAAGTTCTAAGCGTTGGATATCTAGTTGCTGAATCATCATACATATTTCTATAATGATCTGGGTAAGGGTTGTATAAATCCCAAAGGTTATTACCTGTTACCCCTAAAGTAGCTTTTTGAATATTTAGTTGTTTCATTGCCTCTCTTGGAAGTTCAAATCCAACAGTCATATTTCTAACTAAACATCTAAAAGTATCTAATTGCCAAAAATCTGATGGTGCAAAAATATAGTCTTGTTGTCCCATATTAGGATATTTACCATTTGGGTTATCGGTAGCGTCATACATATCTGTCCAGAAAGATTCATGAGCCCAATCATTATGAGCAGACGAAGTTCCTTGTTTCACTAAATCAATAGAATTGTAACCTCCCCAAGTAGTTTGAATCTGTGTTTTGAAATAAAACGTTTTATATTTGAATCCCAAATTAGTTGTAAAACCATACGTTCTATTGTTGTTTGCCAGCTTAGCGTAATCTTCGTTTCTCATAATTCTACCATCAGGTCCTGCTTGAGTTCCTGTTGATGCGTTATAAACACCTCCTTTATCTTCATAAGCTAACATACCTTTTCTCATATTAGATACGTTAGTGATACCCATAAAGTTTGGAACACCACCTACTGCTGTAGCTCTCTCTGTTAAATAATTCCAGTAGTTAACTACGTCTTCATCTGTACGTAAGATACCATCTCCTGTCGAAGTTCCTTTCCATGTATTGAATCCCCAAACTGGGAAGAAAGTTGAAGCTCCAACCGTTGTAATATTAGTATTAGCATCAGTTCTAGCTAGCTCAGGATATTTTTTAATTTCGTTGTTATTAAATCCAAAGTTTACCCCAACACTATAACTCATATCATTTTTTATTTTATCATTCCAGTTTAATGCAAATTCAGTTCCCCATGCATCAACAGCTGCGTAATTTACTTCGGCAAAACCACCTCCAACAGTAATTGGCGTACCTGCTTCTCCCGCTAATCCGATCAGCATCTCTGAAGATTTATCATAGTAAAAATCAGCTGTAACTGATAATCTGTTTCTTAAGAAAGCAAGATCAAAACCAAGGTTATTTTTGATAGTTGTATCCCAATGCACATCTCTATTTGGATTTGGACGCGGCGTAATTCCACCTCCTAAAAGTCCTCCACTAGATCCAAATTGAGCTCCTTTGTCTGGCAACGGCTCATAAAACTGCAACCATCTCCAGTAATCGATATTATCTTTACCTGTTTTACCAATTGAGTAACGGATTTTGAAATTATTTATCCAAGAAACGTTATCGGTAAACCAATCTTCTTTAGATACAACCCATCCTAATTGTGCGCCTGGGAAAAATCCCCAGTAATTTTCTGGAGCAAATTTAGTAGAAGCATCACTTCTAAAAATAAACTCAACAAGATATCTGTCTTTAAAACTATAGTTTAAACGTCCTAAATAAGACTGGGTTCCTGATTCCACTTTTATAGCTTGTGAATTTGTACTGATTGGCCCAGCAGTAGTACTATTTCCTAAAAAGTCTTTTGATGTACCTTCATAAGCTAAACGAACATTCTTGTTCCATGCTTCTGATTGCTCATAACCAAACATCGCAGATACACTATGATTACCAAAAGTTCTAGCATATGTTGCAAAAAAGTTTGCCTGAATCAATTTATCCAAATCGGTTGTATAATAAACTCTTGATCCACGGATATTTGTATCAATAGAATAAATCGAATTAGGGTTTTCTAAGTGATTATCAGCTAAATGATGGTTTGTTATTCTAGCTAAATCATAAGGCACTTGATATTGCTCTGTATAACTGCTAGATTGGCTTCTTGCATAACTTCCTTTTACACTTAAACCTTTTATAAATGGCAGTCTATATTCTAAAGACAGATTCACATTATATGAAAACTGCTCTTCTGTTTGCTTTCCAGCATCCAAACCCGCAAAATAGTTCCATCCTGCAATAGTTGTGTTAGAATTTGCACTTCCTAAGTTACGATCAGTACGTGGGAATGGAGACATCCAATAGTTTTTACCATTTACAGTAGTTTCCCAAGGAATGTATTTAGGCATATGTAATAAATAACCGTAGTCAGCTTGTTCTCCTGCTCCCAAAGAACCAAAACTACTATCATTTAAGTTTGCTGAACCTTTAGAAAATGATTTAGTAACATCTGTTGAAATAGCCGAAACCGAAGCAGAAAAATCTACATCCTTAGATACTTTTATAGTAGTTCCTACTCTATAATTCCATTTTTTATAATCTTGTTCTCCTAAGTTAGGCCCTTGATCAAAGTATGTAATACCAGCAAAATAAGTTGCTTTTTCTGTTCCTCCACTTGCTGAAAGTGATTGTCTTTGCTGTGTAGCTGGTTTCCAAGCTTTTTCAAGCCAGTCATAATCCAAACCTTTCATTTGTTCTAGTTCTGCAGCAGAAAAATATTTAGTTTTATCAGCTTCCAAATTAGAATTCAAAAATCTATTTTTCCAAATTCCATGCTCATAAGCACTCATTGTTTTACCGTGGCTTACTGCATCATTAAATGCATATTGACTATAATAAGTAAATGATGGTTTTCCAGATTTTCCTCTTTTGGTCTTTACGATTACAGCTCCCTGTGAAGCTCTTGATCCGTAAATTGCAGCAGAACCATCTTTTAAAATTGTCATACTTTCAATTTCTGAAGGATCCAATTGGTTAAAAGTATCCAATGTTGGTTTTCCATTCGCAGGATCAACTTGAACCATATCATCAATAACGATTAATGGAATACCAGAATTACCATCTTTTGAAAATCCAAAATTTTGACGTATTGCAATAGCTGCCGCATCACCTGGACGACCTGCACCTCCTGATACACTTAATCCTGGAGTAAGACCTCTCAATGATTCAGATAAATTTGATACTGGTAAATCACGAAACTCTTCTGGTTTTAAAGTAACAATCGCACCTGTAACATTATTCTTTTTCTGGCTGCCATAAGCCACAACCACAATATCATCTAATACGTTAGAATCTTCAGACATTTTAACATTTACAGTTGTACGCGTTCCAATTGCTACTTCCTGCTTTTTCATTCCGATAAAAGAAAAAACTAAAGTAGCATTCGGTTTAACCTTAATTTGATATTGACCATTGAAATCTGTGGTCACTGTATTCTTTGTAGATTTTTCAGTTACGTTTACTCCAGGTACCAAACCAGATATATTATCTGTTACTACCCCGGTTACAGTTACTGTACTGCTAGTACTTTGAGCATAAGTGAATACACTCATCATCGCAAACAAAAGAAAACTACATCTTTTAATAAGTGCTTGTTTCATAAATGTTTTTTTTGGTTAGTTTATTAATTGTTAGTTAGTCATGTTTTAAATGCAATACCTAATAGTCAAAAATTAAATTAATATTAAAATTATCATATTAAATGTTTAAATCACATTTATTTTAGTATTCCAAAAATATGACGATGATATATTAGAACCGTCCTGCTGTATCCTGTTTTAATCATATAATTTCAAAAAAAAGACTCAAAAAAAACAATATTAATAAAAAATGAACAAAAAAAATAAACGTAATCGAATATTTGAGACAATTGTTTGCGTAAAACAAAATATTGAAACCTGTTTGAACCAAAATTCAATAAAATTTTCATCAAAAATCTATTTATGTTAAATATTCGCTAAAAGACGTTTTTGTAAATACTGATACAGAAGCGCTTATAAGTACGAAAACGTTATCAAAAATGAAGTAATAATTGTTAAAAATACATTTGTTTGTCGTCAAAAAAACTTACAAAAACAGCTACAGGATACTGCAGAAAAAAATTAAATATTTTTTAAGAAAAACCACAATTTTAAAAGTAAATTCTGATCAACAAAAATTAAACAGCCTATTTTTATATTTCAATTTAAAATTATAAAAAAAACCGCTGCAATTTACTTACAACGGTTTCTGCTAAAACTCTTATCTCGTTACTGTTTAAAGTTTTTTCATAGCGTTAAAAACTAAACGCGCCACTTCTATACCTCCCTGTGTCTGAAAATGAGTATTGTCTTTTTGTCCTTCTGGGAAAGCAGGGTACTTACCTGCCTCAAAATTCATGAAATAATTGGTAGTTACAAATTCTTGTCCTCTAGACGAAAAGGAATTCATTGACACTTCATTTAAATCAATAAATCTCACATCTAATTCTTTAGCCACATCAATAGCTGCTTGAGGATAATCTCCGTGAACGTTTGTAAGTTTTCCATCTTTCCATGGATAATTTCTAGCAACTGGCGTTAGAACAATTGGAGTTGCACCTTTTTCTTTGGTCTGATTAATGAAAAGCCTAAGAAATTCTTTGTAGCCTTCAATATTTACGTAACGTTCCGTTTTTTCAACTGAAGCATCATTATGACCAAACTGCATCATTACAATATCTCCTTTTTGAATCGATTTATAAACCGAAGCCCAGCGTCCTTCTTGAAAAAATGTTCTCGTACTTCTTCCACCTTTTGCACGATCATCTACTTTTACTTCTTTAGCAGAACCTAAAATATTCTTCACCAACTTTAAACTATCTTTTTCAAAAAAAGGCTGAAAAACTTGTCCCCAACCCACCTGCGGAAACTTCTTAGTTTGATAATTCTCTTCTAGTGAATAATCGGCAACGCTAGAATCTCCAATTAAATAAATGGTTGTTACCTTTGACTTAAAACTAAAAGAGCCTAGTAATGTCACTAAGCATAATCCGATTATTGAAAGTTTAAAATTTTTCATGAGCTTACTTATTTTGGATTCCAACCGTTTAAAACTAAATCTCTATTGTATTTTTTAATATCTTCTTTTGTTAACTGATGCGACCATGCAACTCGCTGTGACAAATATTTTGCGCTCAAACCTTTACTTCCAAATTCTGCATAGTAAGCCGTTTTGTCTTTATCTGGAAATCGAGTATCAATCCAAGCGTTCCAACCTTCTGGAATAATATGCGAACCTAAATCAGTATTAATAAAAACCGTTTGTGCATAGGGTCTCCACGGTCTTCCTAAAAACACTTTATTCACTGATTTGTCTTTTGCAGTTAATTTACAATCTACAAAAACAAAACCGTAAGCTTGTCCTTGGGGCGTTGAAGCAGCTGTGATATAAGAATTTATTAAACTTTCGATAGTACATTTATAAAAGTAAGCAGTTGCGGCTCCAAAAATAAAATCGGTTGTTCCGTTAATAAAACAGTTTTCAAAATAAGTTCTGGTATTTCCTTCTGATAAATAAAGCGTATCCTGATTCCCAAAAAGATTGCAGTTTTTCACTATAACTCTATCACTTTTAATGTGTAGTGCAACCGCCTGTCCTACTCTACCGGCAGTATTTTCGACAGTAAGATTTTCAAGAGTGCAGTCATTTCCTTTAATTAAAAAAGAATAGGAAGTTGATGTTCCAAATTCTTTTTTACCTGATGGATCTGGTTCTCGAAGTGGTTTTCCAGAATAATCATCAAATGAAATTATGGTTTTATTTCTGTCTGTTCCCTTTAAGGTTATAAATGTTTTAGAAACCGGAATTTCCAATTTCTCCACATATTTTCCGGGCCTTATAGTTATTATAACTCGTTTTTCTGAATTGTCTTTTACATTATTTATCGCTTCTTGAATCGTTTTGAAATCTCCTGAGCCATCTTGGGCAACGGTTAATGCTAGCTTGTTATCGAGCGTTTGAGCTGATAGGGAAATTTTTGTTATTAAAAATAAGGTTAGGATGTATTTCATGTGTTTTTGTTTTTTCCAGTCTATTTTGTCATTTCGACGAAGGAGAAATGACAAACTTTATGGTTACTGCAAAAAATCTTTGTCAAAGTTTAAAACTTTGACAAAGATGATTGTATTTCAATAAATTAAAAATCCGTTTAAATCCGCGTTTTGTCAAGGGCAATCCGTTTCATCTGCGTATAAACTTAATGCGACATCCAAACCGTCATTTCTCCCTGCCCTTTGTTTCCCCACGCAAAATACGGTATCAATTTTACAGTTACCGATTTTCCGTCTTTTGTCGAAATAGGTTTGTAAAGTATTTTGTTCCAAGAATTATCAGCTGCAATTTTCGAAGTCGCTTTGATGGTAACTAGCTTTCTGTTTTTTAATTCTGTAAAATCAGTTTTAAAATCGGAATTTAGGTTTAAAATTACATCATTTACACTGGTATTTGCAGGAAGCTGATCTGATTCTAGGCAATAAACTAAAGGCCCCCTTTTTACTGCGACTTGATTTTTAACTTCTTCAACCAACGGATTGGCTTCCATCAGTTCAACAGGCATTGGCATATTCAATTCAATAACATCTCCTTTTTTCCACTTTTGATTTAATTTCAAATAAGTACCTGAAACGATTTTATCTGAAATTTTTGAATTGTTAACCGAAACTTCCGCATTCTGACTCCAACCTGGAATTCTTAAAAAGAAATTCTGTAAATCTTTCGGAGCTTTTAGAATTTTCAAAGTTACTTTTCCGTCCCAAGGATAATTAGTCTGCTGTTCAATTTCTAAAGTCTCTCCATTTAATGTCTTTGTATTCAAAGTATTGCTTCCATACAAATTTACATACAAACCATCTTTTGAAAGATTATAAGCGTAGTTTCCAACTTCGGCAACGGTTCTGGTTACGTTTGGCGCACAGCAGTTGGATAAAGCAATATACCCTTCACGAACATTTCCCCATCTTTGGTGAAACGGCAGATCGTTAGAAACATTCAACGGATTGTTGTACAAGAATTTATCTCCTTCTAAATTCATTCCCGAAAGTACACTGTTGTAAAGTGCCAATTCTACAATATCAGCATATTTAGCATCTCCTGTAATTTGAAGCATTCTCCAGTTCCATAAAACGTTTCCAATATTCGCACAAGTTTCTGTGTGAGCCGTTGCATTTGGCAATTGAAAAGGCCTTCCATAAGCCTGATGAATTTTCTGAACGACAGATGGATCATAAGAAGTTCCGTCTGGAGAAACACCATCGTATAAAGAACCACAGCCTCCTGTGATGTACATTTTACGATAAGTTACATCATCCCAAATTGATTCTAAATTGTCTAATAATTTCTTTTCTCCTGTTTCTGCGTACAAATCAGCAACTCCTGCATACAGATAATTCGCTCTCACCGCGTGACCCATTGCGGTTGTCTGCTGTCTAAACGGTACTCTATCCTGATTATCATCAGTTCCATCATTTGTAGTTCCGCGAATGTCAATCAGATTATTAGCTAATTCTAAATATTTCGGATCTTTTACCGTTCTGTACATTTCGACGATTCCCATATAATGTGATGGACAGATAGCATTTCGCGCTAATTCTGGCGAAGCTTTTTTATAAAAATCATACAAGAAATCGGCAACACCTTTGGCAATATTCAAGAAATTTGTTTTTCCCGTAGCGCGATAATGAATACAAGCTGCAGTCATTAAATGCCCCATATTGTATTTCTCAAAACCTAGTTGTTTTTTCACTTCTTCTGGGCCTAAAGTTCCCCAGCGTTCGTCAATTAAAACTGGAGTATGGATATAACCGTCTTTGCGCTGTACTTTCGCGAAAAGCGCAATAGCCTTATCCATTTCGGCATCGAGTTTTTTATCTTTTGTAACAGCATAAGTCGCTGCCATTCCTTCAAAAATCTTATAGAAATCACCATCATGAAACGAAGGTCCTTTGAAAGTTCCTTTGCTTAATCCTGCTGCAATCTCAAAGTTTTTATAGGCATGAGATGTTTCACTATGATACAAATCCCACATATACGGCAAGGTATTTTTGGTTTCTACATCAAATTGTTCTTTCCAGAATCCGTTGGTCCATTTTACGTCTTGAAGTCCAACACTTTGGAGTTTAGAATACGGACTTTGTGAGTTCGCAACCAAACCTTTATCCTGAGCAAAAATTACGGTTGAAAGAAACAAACTTGAGATAATGATATTCTTTTTCATTTTGATATTAATTTTATCTGCTAGATCTGCCAAATCTGCGGAGATTAATTTTTCCCGCAGATTTAGCAGATTGTGCTGATTTATTTTTCTTTTTTAATCTATTATAATCTTCTATTCTGCAGTCTATTTTTTCACGCAGATTCAACAGATTTAGCAGATTATTTTTTGATTTTTCTCTATAAATAAAATCTGCGCAGATCTGCCTAAATCAGCTAAATCTGCGTGAAATCTCTTTACTTAACAAAGAAATTAATAGTTCTGCTCATAGAATCTCCATCTGCATCTTTTACTGTTACTATGAAAGAAGCGAAACCATTATCTGAAGCTGTGAACTGAATTTCCTTTCCTTTTAAACTTGCTTTTCCATTTTTTACTTCAGAGAAAGTGTAAACGGGTTTATTTTCAAAACCTTTAAAATAATCTGCCACATTTAAAACTTTTTTATCTTTTAAATTAATAAAATAATGAGGCTGAGCCAGCCAGTCTAAATAATTATCCAACTGCGTAAATCCGTCTTTATCGTTATCTTGATTAGCATCTGAAAAATCTCCAGCTTTTGAATTTTCATTCAAACCAAAAGCTTTCTCCCACCAATTTGGTAATCCATCATGATCTGTATCCCAATCTGACGGACGAGTTTCTGCAACAAAATTTGGCCATCCTCCTGCATCTTGTTCATTATCGATCATGCCACCTAAACCGCTTTTACTGCCTTTGTAAGTGAAAGTTCCTTTTAAAGTTTCATTTATGATTCGATTATCATGTTTGTCAAAAAACGGCTGATTCGCCCCAACATCTGAAAGCACATTTTTATAAGCTCCTTTAGCAGATTGTGTATTTACATAAGAAGGGAAAAATGGCTTGTCTACGAAAGTCTCATATTCCACTTTTTCTTTATTGGTTACAGTAGATTTTCTCCCTTTCTCCTGAGATTTTTCGTCAAAATAACCTGGCATCACATTTCCATCAAAATAATAACGCTGCATACCTTTCCCTACGCCTTCGTGCTGTGCATTTAACGCTACAAAAATTCCTGTCGAAGCACCTGGCTTATAATAATTATTGACAAAATTAACCTCGTTTGCACCACCGTCAGTTGTTCTTTTTCCCCAGTTGTAAACTACGTTATTGGTGATATCTAATCTTCCTGTATAAAATCCGTCGCCGCTTAGACCACCGCCAATGCTCCAGTTTCGTCCGTAATTATGAGCTAGTAAATTGTGATGAAAACTTCCTATATCACCGCCAATTGTAGCAGCATAACCATGCATTTTTCCTGCTTCATATTTATCATGGCCAGCCACATTTAAAGCTTCCGAAATTAAAGTTCTTTGCAATGTAATATGATGCGCTCCTCGCGAACTAAACGATTCATCGATCGTCCAGCTGATTGAGCAATGATCAATAATACTATAATCGGCACCCGTTAATCCCATTCCGTCAAAAGTCGTTCCGCCTCCAATTCTTACTTTTAAAAATCGAATTACACCATCATTTCCTGTTAATCCGATTGGCGCCCTGCTAATTGTAATTCCTTCTCCAGGAGCAGTTTGTCCTGCAATAGTAATATAAGGCTGATTTACAACCAATCTTGAAGCCAGTTTTATATTCCCCGAAACATTAAAAACAATCGTTCTAGGTCCAATTTCCTGATTGATGGCATCGCGTAAACTTCCCGGTCCGTCGTCATTTAAATTGGTTACTTCAACCACTTTTCCGCCTCGTCCTCCAACGGCATAACGCCCATAACCTTCAGCTCCCGGAAAAGCCAATTGGGCTGGTTTAAACGACCAGACATTTCCTAAAGTAACCTCTCCATTGTTATCTACTTCATCCACTCTCCAGTAATACGTTGTGCCGCTGTATAAATCAGAAACCGTAAAAGACTTTTCAGTCAGTTTTCCCTTAAATTCTTTTGAAGCTTCTGTTGCATTTTCTACCGCATTCTTATCGGTTCCAAAATAAACTTTATGAGCCACTACGTTTTTTGGAGCATCCCATTTTAAAAGTAAACTTTTGGTTACTTCAACATGTTCATCTCTATTTTTTGGTTCTGGAGTACGCGCCTGATTCATTAAGTTTGGCGTATCCAATTCAAAACCATTGATTACGATCTGTTTTACGATATCAGGGCTTGAAGTTGGATCAATTTCAAAACGGACGATTACATCTTTTCCTTTTTCTGCATTAAAAGTAATATATGCCATCGAAGCATCAACTTTAGCATTAGCCCTTTGGCTTGCATTTACCGTTTCCTCTAGTTTTCCGTTTACGAAGATTTTTATCGGAGAAAATGTTTTTCCCGTAATGACATCAAAAGCGTTATGAAAAGTCAAAAGCGTATGTTTTCCAGCTTTCAATCCGCTGATTTTTAATTCTAAATTTTCGGCTGTAACCAAACCGTCGCTTCCTAGTTTATTGTAAAACGGAGCATTCATGCCCACTTTGTACCATTTTGAAGTGAAGTTTCCTTTTAGTTTAAATGACACATTGTTAAATGATTTTTCGGCTTCTTTTCCTTCGTTAATCACCCAAGAATCATAACTCGGATCATGAACTTCTTCTAATCTTCTTTGAAAAAAGTCAAAATCGACTTTTATAATTTGTTTATCAGTATTTTGAACTGATTGTGCTTGTCCGTTTGTGGTTAAAAGTATGGACAAAAGAGCACCACTTATTAATTTCTTAATCATTTTTGTTAGTAATAGTTAGTTTAATTTCGTTTTCTCTGCTTCAGATTTTCCAAGCAGATTTATAATGTCTTTTTTTCTTTCTTCTGGAATAACTTTTAAAACCTTCAATTCTCCATTTAGGAGCTCGGCTTCAATCGTAGTATTTTGTTTGGCATGTAATTTAAAATGAACGTTCCACTCTTTCGGCCACGCCGGAAAAAGGTAAATTTTCCCATCTGCTTCCTGCAAAAGCATTTCCTGCATACCAATCATTCCGGATCCACCCCAGTTATGATCAGGAACCCAGTCAAAGCCCGGACCCCAAAATGCTGGAAAACGTCTTTCTGAGTTTGCCATTTTCATGGTATTGTATTTTGCAGCTTCCTCTGTTAATCCCAAACGAGCCGAGAAAATATTATCTTGTTTCCAACCAATGTGACTTCTAAATTTTAAAGCATCAGCATCGTATTTCCAAGTATTCAAAGCTGTTTCTAAATCTGGTTTTCCGATGCCATAAATTCCCCACGGATAAACTGGATATAATTGAGGAACTTCAGAGTTATTGACTCTTTCCCAAGATTTAGCGGGAACTAAAACTTTATGATTTTCAATCTGTCCAAAATTCAAAGGCGGAATTCTAGTTTGAAATGCTTTTAAATATTCTGAGTCTTCTTTAGACAATTGATTCCCCGAAAGGTTTAAAAGGCTTTCTGTAATAACCTGCAAAGCCGAAATGGTACTATTGGCATTATTAGCCATTTTATACGTTTCTGCTCCCGAACCGGGATATAAAACTAATTTTCCGTTTCCGTCCAAAGCTTTTCTTCCACGTTGTTTGGCTAAATATTGATAATGTTCATCAAAAAAACGAAGACAACTGATTATGAATGAATTGTATTTCTGAATATCTTCTCCTGCATATTCTTTCTGCTGTAGCATCATTTGGCAGAATTCTAAAACCGTATCCCACTCATATTCTAACCACGCATTATATTCCATTCCCGGATCGTAATCTGCGGGACGTTTCCATTCGTATTCAGCAGGATTTGGAAGTCCGAAATTTTCTAATTGTTCTGTGAATGATGCACCGTTATGATTCCAATATACTTTAGAACGTAATTCGGCATTTTTTTGAAGACTTACGTAATAATCCAATTGTGATTTCATCATATCAAAATCTCCGCTTTTTACCATCGGAAAATAAACCAATCGCTGGTTTTGAGCTGTCATCGTTCCTCCTCCCCAATTTCTGAAATCGGGTGTAAAATTCAGATCTTTATTGGTAAAAACAGGGTCAACTGTAAAAAGTCCACCGTTAAATTTTGTTGGATATTTTCCATACGCATTGCACCCAAGCATATATCGGAACAACTGATAATTCTGTCCGATTTGATATACCGAATCTTTAACAAACGATTGATTTTTTTGAGTAAAAATAAAACTGCGATTCCAGAAATCATTCCACCATTTTATCGTGTTTTTTTCGGCTTGTTTCGAGGTGTTTTTGTTAGCAGAAATCAAACTTTTCAACCCATTATTCCAAGTTGAAAAATCAGATTGATTCGTGTTTAAATATATTTCTAACGAATACTTTTTTGCAGGTTTTATACTCGATAAATTAAAACCTTTAAAATCGGTATTTTGATATTTCCTTAAATACGTTCCGTCTGGCTTGAGATTATTCCCTGTCATAAATCCGCCGAAAGTCAGATTCGCAATCGGGTTCAGCATTTGGTCTTTAACCGATTCCATTTTTTGTTGTTTTACCGCTACATCAAAAACTGTATTTTCCCTGTTTCTGTGGTAAAATTTGATTCCGTTATTTTCAAATAAAATAGAATCTTTATACGTAATAAGTTCTCCCTGAGGAGCCCATTTATAAGAATTGGCATTATTTTCTTTTCCTTTCGGATAACGGTTTTTATAACGCCAACTTTCATAAGAAGCTGTCATTTTCAACGGATTTTTACTTTCTAAATCAACATGAATAATCGGTTTAAAAACATCTACCCAAAGTTTGATTTTAGTATTATTTTGTCCAACTAAAACATATCCATCTTTCAGTTTCAATTCCTGACGAAAACCATTTTTTCCTTCAAACGGATTCGGACTTAACGTCACTTTTACTCTTCCTAATTTCAATAAAGTATTATGTTCGTCAAAAGTTCCGCTTCGTGAAAAATAGAAATACAAATCGCCTTTTTCCACCCAAACATTCATACCAATATCCCCGCCTCCCAAAGGCATCGATTCTGATGAATTGTTGCTTTGCGTTGTCCAGATTTGATTGTAATTATCAAGCGTAGGAATTTGAGCTTTGAGGCAAAGCGTGGTGAAGAAAAGTATGTATTTTATATATTTCATTTTTTCGTTTTCCTGCAGGGTTTTCAAAACCTTGTAGCTATTTATTTTTTATTTTTCTCTCGCAGATTTTGCAGATTGAGCAGATTTATTTTTATCTCCAAAATCTGCCAAATCTGCGAGAGTTATAAATTAAGTTGCCTTAAAAATCATCATGCTTGGTCCAAATCTTTGCGGAGCTACTTGCGAAGATTTCTCCTTCGTCGAAATGACAAATTAGACGCCAAAACTCAAAACTCATAACTCATAACTCAAAACTCATAATTACCATTCATCTGTTCTAAACGAAGAAACCGGCAAACCTCCAGCACTAAACAATTCCGCTTTCGCGAAGTCTTTCCATAAATAACGAATTGCAACTGGATTTTTTACTTTATCTGAAGTAAGAACTACTGATTTTCTTCTCACGACCGTTTTCGCAGGATAAAAAACTTTGTCTTCTCCTGCAATTTCGAAACCTAAAACTTCCTTGTCATAAGATGTTATTCCGTTGGCAACATCATCAAAAGAAACGGTTACAGCACCATCTTTTATTTCCATCGATTTGTATTTCGGACTTTCGTATTCAAAACCTTCAATTCCGTATGTTCTTGCCAGAGCCTGAAAAGCCAAACGGTTTCCTCCTTTTTCTTTATCCATTGGATGAATGTTGTTTTCTTCTCCAACGTCCATTAAAACCGCCATTGCCGAATTCGGAATTTCCTTCGAAGCTTTAAACTGCGCTTCTCTCAAATAAGCCGAATTGTATTTTTCCTGATAATCTTTTGGATGAAATGAAGCATAATTAAAAGGCGCAATCTGAGCGAAATAAAACGGAAAATCTCCCTGTTTCCATAAGGCTCTCCAACTGCCCACCATTTTCTTCATTAAAGCGGTGTATTCAGAAGCTCTTTCGTAATTTGATTCTCCCTGATACCAAATACAGCCCTTAATTCCATAACCAATTACAGGCGAAAGCATTCCGTTAAACAAAGTCGTTGGAACACGATTTGGATCTTTTGCCAATTCTTCTTTTGTAGTCGGAATTTTAGCACTAGTGAAATCTTTCAGCATTTCCGCATTCATCCACGCTTCCATGCTTGAACCTCCGTACGAGACGTGAATCAATCCGACAGGAACATTTAAAACTTCCTGTAAAAGCGATCCGAAATACCAAGCCGTTGCACTAAAATTGGATGTTGATTTTGGAGAAGCTTCTTCCCATTTTCCTTCGAAATCATCTTTAGGTTCTAAAACCGTCGCACGCGGAATTGTAATTAAACGAATATTTTTATTGGTTGACCTTACAATAATTTCATTGCCTTTTTTAACAGGCTGTCCCTGAAATCCTTTTAATGGCATTTCCATATTCGACTGTCCAGAACAAAGCCAAACTTCTCCCAACAATACATTTTTGATGGTTACTTTTTCACTTCCTCCCGAAACTTCAATGGTGTAAGGTCCGCCAAAAGAGGAGGTTTGTAATTCTGTTTTCCATTTTCCTGAAGCATCTGCTTTTGTTTTGTAGGTTTTAGAATCCCATGAAGTTTTGATTACGACAGTGGCGTTCTTTTCTGCCCAACCCCAAATTGGTGCATTTGATTTTTGCTGCAACATCATATTGTCGGTGAATAAGGCCGGTAGTTTGATTTTGGCATTGATTTGAAAACTTGCTAAAACCGTTAATAATGCAATAATTGATTTTTTCATATTCTATTTTTTTTCGCCACGAATTCACGAATTTTTTATTAATCTCATTTTATAAAAAATTCGTGAATTCGTGGCTAATATTTATTTCTCCTGTAAAATTGTAACCGGTCCGAATAATCCTGCTTTCAACAACGGTTCTCCTTCTAATCGAAATGGCGCTGTTGTCCACGTCAATCTTTCTTCTTTTGGCAATTTTTGATCGCCGATTAATCTATTTGCCCAAGTATTTGTGACTTTAATTTCTATTGAATTTTTTCCTTTTTGTAAAGCTTTTGAAATATCAGTTTTGAAAGGGAAAGTCCAAAGCGTTCCACAGTCCTTTCCATTAATAGAAATCTCTGCCATATTAGAAATTTCACCTAAATCAAGCCAGATTTTATTGGTATCTTTTCCTTTCCAAACAAATTCTTTTTTATAAATCACAGTACCAGAATAATATTTAATCTGATCATTTCCCGAAGTACTCCAATCAAAAAGTTTATTAGTTTTTACAACTTCTTTAGGACCTTTGAATTCTGGATCAAACTGCAATTCCCAATTTTCATCTAAAACCTGAACTTTTTCAAATTCCGCTATTTTTCCTTTTGCTAAAACTTCTTTTGTTCCTTCCTTAAAAATCACAAAACCAGATTCGTTGGCTTCTAAAGTTATTGAAACAATTGTTCTTCCGTTTTCTATTTTCCAATTGGCTAAAGCCGAAGTTTCATCTGTAACTGGATTGTACCATTGCGGTACTTTTCCAGCTATTCTAAAAGAAGCTTCAAATGTTCTCTTTTCCGCTTTTTGATTGGAAATGAAATAAATATCTTCAGTATTCGATTTACGATGTGTCCAAGCTAATGTCTCTGAATCGGCTCTGTTTAGATTTGGAAAATAAACGTCTTGCGTGATTCCAATTGAAGCAAAATCGCTTCCTAAATAGGGCAATTTGACAACTGTTCCTTTTCCTATTTTCCATGTTGATGAATTGGCATTATTCCAGATTTCATCAATTACATGCTGCCATTTCTTTTGATCTGTTTCTGAATGAATTCCGGGTTGAAGATTCGGTTTTTCATCCACAAAAATAGTTGCTCCTTCTTGTAGCAATTGCAGGATTTTTTCGGCGGAAGCCAAAGAAAGCATTTTATTCGGTGCCATTTTATGACTTCCCGGAAACAATAAAGCTCCGTATTCTATTCCGCCTTCAAATGAAATTTTTCCGTTAACGACTTTCGCACGATTGATCAAAACATCAGCATTGAAAGAATCGTATTGATAACCGTTTAGCGGATTAATCCATTGTGATAAATCGGTGATATTTTTAGAATAGGTCACTTCTTTTGGCATTTTTGCCGTTGGCTGCCCTTCATTTTCTAAACGGATTTTCTCGCTTTTTAACCTTTCTTTTCCAAACACATTCGGAATAAAAGGAACTAATCGATCTGGAACAAAAGAACGAGAAGGGAAATCTTCGCCAATAAAAACAGCCAAATCAATTACAGGTTTTCCTTTTTGCAATTGAAACTGTACTCTTTGGCAATAATCAAACCATGCCTGCCCAGGTTTCCACCAAGTTTGGTCTCTTTGGAAAAAAGTTCCGATATCGTCTAAAGTCATTCCCGGTTTTCTGTCCGTCCACGGATTATGGACAAAAACGTGATAGAATAATCGGTTAATTCCTAAAGCATAATTGCGGTCTGCCGTTGTTTTTAGATTTCCGGGATGTTCGTCCCAATCCATTCGCAGAGCCGTAAAAGATTCGGCCTGAATAATGTCTTTTCCATAAATATGTCCGCCAGAAATGGCATCGACCATATCAAAAGGTTTGTCATGTGTTGGGCTTTTTAGCCAAAATTCACCACCTGGATAGTCAACATATTTATAATGCAATAAAGCATCGCTCATCATGGTTGGCGCAACGTTTTCTGAACTTAACTTAACGTTATATTCTTTTGCAATTTGAGCGACAGTCCCGTAGAAATTATCAGCAACTAAATCGGCAATTGTTTTACGTACATCATATAAAACTTTCTCTGAAAAATCGGCACTTTCTACTGGAATTCCAGCCATTACTGGCAAATATTCTACAAGATCATAACCACGTCTCTTTTTAAATTCAGTCTGAAAAATTGAAGACCAGTTTTGGCTTCCACATTCCCAGCTGTCAAAATGAAGGATTTCCAGCACTTTTGAAGCCAATTCCGGGCCAGCAGAACGAACGGCTTCTCCAAACCAATGATCCAATTGAAAACGAATTAATTCCGGATTAAATTTGTCTACTTCCAATCCTTTTCCTGCTCCGCCAGTAGCATTTTCATGCCCTGTAGAAGTATGTCCCATTCTGATAATTTTCCATTTTCCTTTTGGTGCTTTCCAGTTCAGATTTCCATCTGCATCAACAAAATTGGAAATATTGATGATTTCTGATTTTTTGAATGCATCAGAATTTGGAATTTCTTTTTCAGTTATCTGCGGAGTCAAACGCCAAATTGCTCCTGATTTTCCTTCATAATTATTGATCAGCGATTGATTCGAAAGTGTAATTTTACTTACTTTCAGGTTTTGCTTCCACTTCGCAAAATCCAAATCTTCTGCTCCTGGTTCTGTTCCTTTTGGATCATAAACAAATCGGAAATATTTTGATGTTACAGGCGTAATCGTATGTGTATTTGGTAAATCCATATCCTGCCAGCCGTGACGTGGTGCGATCATTCTTTCGTGGAATCTAAAATTAACTCCATCATCACTCACTTCTACAATCAGTCGCTGTGCCTGAAAATCTCTTCCTTTGGTTTCAATTACAATAGATTTACAGGTAAAAGGCTGCGCAAATTCGTACTGAATCCAACCTGCATCTGCAAACTTGAAGTTTTCATCTTTTTTAGGATCAGCCAAAAACAAAGCATCGGTGTTATTGGATGTCGTTACTTTTGGCAGTTGCGTCTGCGAAGTGATTTGGTATTCTTTAATCGGAATCGCAAAAGTGGCAATGTCTTTATAATATTCTTTGTAGTGTGCTGGAATTGGCAATTTTGACGCAACTTTTTTTCCGCCTAAAATTTCAGTTGTTGACCATACTACTTTCTGCATCGACATTTCTGGTGTTATCCACGGCCCGCCTGCAACCGCAAATCCGTCTGCTCCGTGAAAAGCCAGTTTCAAACCTAAACGATCTGCCTCTTTGAATGCCCAACGAATCATATCCCAAAATTCAGGTGTCAACTGTAAAACCGGCGGATCTATCAATGGCGGATTTGCTGGGCCTTTGATGGTCATTAAATAAGCGCCTGCAATTCCGGCTTGTTTCATAGCTTCTAAATCGGCTGTGATTCCCGCTTTAGAATACGCCGATTTCATCCAATACCAATACACCCAAGGTCTTGAGGATTCTAATGTTGGCTGAAAAGATTCTTTTTTATGAATCTCCTGTGCAGAGACGATACTTGCGAGAAGCAGGATAAAAAAGAGATGTTTTTTTTGAAACATTTTATTGTTTTTTTTGATAATCTGCTTTATCTGCCAAATCTGCGAGAGCAAATTTTTCCCGCAGATTTAGCAAATTTGGCAGATTTTTTACTTTTTTTTTCGTCTTTTTTGTCATTTCGACGTAAGGAGAAATCTTCGCAAGAAAGTCCACAAAGATTGGATTCTCGTTAGGGAGCTACTCGCGAAGATTTCTCCTTACGTCGAAATGACAAACTATATTTTTAATTAATTTTTACAAATCTGGCTAATCTGCAAAATCTGCGGGAAAATTTACTCTCGCAGATTTAGCTGATTTTGCAGATTTCTTTTAATTTTTAATTCTTAATTTTTAATTATCAATTGACTAATATTTAAACTTCTTCAAACTACTTTCCAATTCATTCTTCGAACCTCTGAAAGGCATCAAATAAAAACTATACTCATAATTTCCAGATTTAATCTGATATTGTTCTAATGGCTGTGCTACAATTGTCCAACTATCATTTCCTCCCACTCCCATTTGGATTAAATCGATGTTTACGGTCAAAAATCCTGGATCTTTCAAATCGTACGTATGTCCCGATGCGCTTAGGTTTTCCTGTGTGTAAGGCCATGCGCTCATACTTAAAACTTTGGTATCGTTTACTACTAAAAATCCGTTGCTTTTTTGTGGAGTACTAAGTGCCATCCACCTTACATCGCATCGGTTTCCGTTTTCTTGCGGTTTTGGATAATGTTCGATAAAATCATTTATTGGAAGCGAATATTTCCCAACAAACGAACCAAAACTTCTGTCGCTGTAATTTTCCAATTCGCCTTTTCCGTACCATGAAATCTGGTCGAAACTTCTTTTAACCCCCATCTGCATTCCAATTTTTGGAATGTTTGGCAGTTTGTCTGAGGCTTTTAAACTGTAATCTACTTTTATAACTCCATTCTCATTGATTTTATAAGCAACTTGCACTTTCGCACTGTCTTTTATAATTTCATATTCACTTGTAATTACAGTACCATCAATTCCAATTCCCATTGTTGTACTTAAAACTTTTGGCTTTGCTTTATACCATTGTTTTAATAATTTTTGAGACTTCCATCCTCTTTTATCATTATCAGTTAAAGGTCTAACAAAATTTGGAAGTAAAGGAGCAAAAACTTGTTCTTCCCCTTTATAAACATACGAAGTCAAAGCTCCATTTTCTTTGCTGATTTTTACTTCAAAAGATTTTCCTTTAACTTGGAAATCGAAATCTGTTTCAGTTGTTTTATAAGCTGCATCTTTTTCATTTCTAAAATCAATTGAAGTTTCTTTCTTTTTCAACACAAACTGATCTTCCGCGACAGCGTAACCTTTCGACGCCCAAAGCTCGTCTTTTGAAAGCTGGAATTCTATATTTAAAATATATTCTGCATCGGCTTTCATTTTTGGAAGATAAGAACTGATATCTAAAGTTGTCGATTGTCCTGCTTCTATTTTAAATGGTTTTAAAATCTGAGTTTTGATTACATTTCCGTTTTCCAACACTTTTAAAACAGGAATATATCCTTCCAAAGATTTAACAGCCTGACGATTTTTAATTTCTAATTGATTTCCGTTTAAAGTTGAAATCGCTGGCTGGTACACCCATTTATTCTCAAAAATCGAGCCTTTTGGTTTTCCGTAAGAATCTACAATTCCCTTGGTATTGAAATTTCCATCATGGTATTTTTCGCCAAAATCTCCTCCGTGAGCAAAATAATTCTGACCTGATCTAGAATCATATTTCACGATTCCCTGATCTTTGAATTCCCAAATACAACCTCCTATAACTCTAGGAAGCGAACGGAATTCATCCCATAATTCTTTTAAATTTCCAACTGAATTTCCCATCGCATGCGAATATTCAACGAAAATAATCGGTCTTGTATCTTTCTTTTGATCTACTAAAAATTTAGGTGTGAAAACGCCCGGATAAAAACGGCTGACCATATCGACATAACAATCATCCTGCGGATTTTCGAATCGATACGCGTGATCGATTGTTTTTGGATAACGTGGATCAAGTGGATCGATGTATCCGTCTAATTTGGCATTTCCTTGTGCTGGTTCGTAATGAACTGGACGGGTAATGTCGAAATCGTGAACCCAGCCTGACATTGCAGCATGATTTGGGCCTTTTCCTCCTTCGTTACCTAAACTCCACATTACAACAGAGGGATGGTTTTTATCTCTTTCGACCATTCGAATCATTCTTTCCATATAAGCATTTGTCCAAAGCGGATCATTGCTTAATTTACCACCAATTCCGTGCGTTTCTTGGTTTGCTTCGTCCATCACCATGATTCCGTATTGATCGCATAATTCGTAGAAATAAGGATCGTTTGGATAATGACTTGTTCGTATAAAGTTGAAATTGAACTTTTTAATCGTGGTAATATCCTGTTTGATGTCTTCTCTCGTTACGGCTTTTCCTCGTGTTGGATGATGATCGTGACGGTTTACGCCATACACATAAGTCTCTTTTCCGTTAATGAGCATTTTTCCATTCTCTTTTGAAAATTCAATCGAACGGAAACCCACTTTACAGCTTTTTGCTTCTGTGACATTGCCATTTTTATCTTTTATGGAAATGACCATTGTGTATAAATTTGGTTCTTCTGAACTCCATTTTTTAGGATTTTTGATCGTTTCCTGAAAGAATCCAAAACGAACATTATCCAGACGCGGATAACTTTCGTTAATTAAATCAATTACAGGCCTTTGAAGCGGTTCTTTGAACATGGCTATATTATTGGCATCATACAACTGAACATGCATCGTATAATCTTTGATTTTTGCACCTGTCAGATTCTCCACTTTCGGACGCAACTTGAAAATAGCATCTTTGTATTCTTTGTCTAATTTGGTTTGGACAAAGAAATCCTGAATACGGAGTTTTGGCTCAGCCATAATGAAAACTTCACGCTGGATTCCGCTCATACGCCAGTGATCCTGATCTTCTAAATAAGAACCATCTGTCCAACGAATTACACGAACAGAAACCACATTTTCGCCTGCTTTTAAGTAAGGCGTAATATCAAATTCTGATGGTAGAAAACTGTCTTCTCCGTATCCTAAAAACTCTCCATTTAACCAAACTTCAAAACCTGAACTTACGGCTCCGAAATGTAAAGTCACAGTCATGTCTTTCCAGTTTTCCGGAACCGTAAAACTTCTTTGATACGAACCCACTCCGTTATAATCCTTAGGAATATAAGGCGGATTTATAGGTCTAAAAGGATATACGGCACTTTTATAAATCGGATTGTCATATCCTTTCATTTCCCAGTTTGAAGGCACTTCGATTTTATCCCATCCTGAAACAGTATTTTTATAGAAATCTTTAGAAGCTTCTTTTAGGTTTACAGCATATTTAAAATCCCAGTCACCATTTAGCATTTGGATTCGGCTTTTGGTTCTGTCGCCTTTTAATGCATCTTCTACACTTGCGTAAGAATAAGCAGTTGCTCTTGCTGGCTGTCTATTGATATTTGTTATCGTTGGGTCTTCCCAAGGAGCAAACTGGTATTTTTTGTGAAGTTCTGGAACTCCTGCAGGTTCTCCTGTAACGGATTGGGCCTTTATGTTAATTGTGAAAAGTAAAATGTAAAATGCATACGTCAAAAATCGTAATCTGAGAAATGGATTATTATAATTTAATTTTGATGTAAACATTGGTTTTATATTGTATTTCATTGTTATTGTTTCAAATGTCCCTAAGGGACATAAATACATATTAATTCGTTTTTTTCTACCGACGAGAGCCTCCTAACGGAGTCGTTTCAGTTGGCAGTATTAAGATATTTCATAACTCATAACTCATAACTCATAACTCATAACTCATAACTACTTCTTCTTTTTCTCCGGCGGTGCCACAAAATTCAATTTACTTTTCCCTAAATCTTTCGAAGTTGCAATGGCGATTCCTCTTTGTTCTGCTTTATTAACAGCACAATAAAAATGATAGACAACGCCATCATGCTTTACCACAAATGATTTATGCGCAAACAAATCGTCGTATGGTTCAGTTGATTTTACTAAATCTTCGCCTTTCCAGTCGGTCCAGTTTACTAAGTCGTTTGAAACGGCAAAACGGTTAAATGCACCTTGATTCCAACCCGTCCAAAAAGCTCCGAAATAAAACATCACCCAAGTATCATTAATTCGCTGAATATAAGCATCTCCCGAAATTCCTTTATGATGATTGATTAATGGTTTATCGCCATAACGTTTCCAGGTTTTCATATCGTTTGACACTGCCATCGCTATACGTTCTGCTCCTTTAGCAGGATTGATACTGTCTCCACGGGCATTGTAATACATGATAAAATTGTGTCCAGTTAGTTTATCCTTATCACGAATTACGCTGTTTTTGTACATCGTGCTGTTATCCCACCATTTGGCGTCTTTGTCTTTTGGTGTCAAAACCGGATTTTCTAATCTTTGAAATTCATGTGGCTTTGTCGGCACTTCTTTCGTATACGCCATTCCGATAGATAAAACGCCTGCTTCGTAACCTTTACTGTCTCCGCCAAAATAACTCATCCAGTATTTGTCATCGTATTTTTCCCATTCGTAGCTCCCGCCCCAAGTCATATCTTGCAACGAAATATATCCTGCTTTTTGGTTGACATCCCAATGTTTTTCGTTTTCTGAGAAAGACATTACTTTTCCAAGATGTTTCCAATCTAAAAGATTATCACTTTCTGCTAACCAGGTTTCATAACCTCTTCCATCGTAAATTAAATACGTCATATACCATTTCCCGTCTTTTCTAAACACACTTGGACAATCCATTTTGTATGAGTTGTCGGTAGGAACCATTACCAAACCGTATTTGTAAGGCGTTTTGATTTCTTCGTAAATCTCCTGCATTACGCTCTCGGTAATTTCTCTTTTCTTGTATTTAGTTGCACAGCTTGTTAGGATAAGTGCTGAAATGGCGATTAGTAAGTATTTAATTTTCATTTTGCTTTGTGTATATTTTGTACGCGGATGACGCGGATTTACTTCGTAAATACACGGAGTGTCACTGATTTTTTTATTTTTTTCTCTCGCAGATTTAGCTGATTTTTTTTATCTGCCTGATCTGCAAAATCTGCGGAAACTTTAATTTATTTTTTCAATTCCTTTAATTTAGACTCCATAACGTCTTTGTTTAATTTTACTTTTACCATTCCTGTTGGGTGAAATCTTCTTTTCAAATCGATTGCATTATACACTATGGTGTAAACGTCATTTCCTTCTGGGATTAAGCACAAAGGCGTTCTCATAATATCCCACCATTTATCTACTTTGGTTTCGATTGGCAAATAATGTGCTTCTGCCCAATTAATACCGTCTGCTGATAACGAATACGCAATCATATTTGGTAAATGATGTCCCCAACCGTCTGGACCTCCGTCGAAAATCGCGATGTACAGACCGTTTGGCAATTGACTCACTATTGGATTTTCAACAAAAAGCGGATGCATGGTTTTAATGGGTTCCAAACCTTTGTTCATTCTTAACCACGGACCTTCTAAAGTTTTGGATTCGGCTAAAGCCACAAACCAGCCTTTTCCTGATTTCTTCGGATAATCTGCCCATGAATTGAACGGATATGCACCGCTGTAAAATCCGAAATATTTATCTCCAACTTGGTACGGGAAAAATGAAGCTACGCCCTGACGCCCTTCCCAAGGCTGAGAATCTAATCCTGGTTCCATAATAATTCCCATATCTTTATAAGGTCCGCCGATTCCGTTGATTCCTTCTACCATTGACTCGCATCGCCAAATTCTACCAAAGGAATGATTCGGTTCTATTGTTTTACTTACGGTATAAGCCAAATAATAGCCATACCATTTGTTTGCTTTTTCATTAAAAACCGGCATATAAGACCAAATGGCTGCTCGACGGTCATTCATTGGGTTATCATCTTCTGTAATGGCATAAACACCGCTTGCTTGGTAGATTGTAGATTCTCTTTTCCAATGAATCGCATCTTTACTCGTCCAATGTCCAATTTTGGTTTTTACACGGTCATAATAATAATCTACGCCTTTTTCACCAGCTCTTTCAGTTGGAAACATATGATACGTATCTCCTACTTTTACAACACGTCCACCTTCAAAACCGCCCTGAATTCCTTCTGTTCCAGACATTCCTTCATCAATAACGGGTTTGTTTTCTCCGCCAATAATTTCGAAAAGCGGTTTTTCATCTGAAAATCCTTCTACAATAAATGTTGGATTCCAAAGTTTTCCGTCTGGTAATTTTGCGTCTCTGGCGTTCAATTTTTGGTCGATTTTCAAAACTCCCAAAACAGCAAATAAACCCTTTTGATTGGGTAAAATGGTATGTGTTCCTTTTGTATAAGGAATCGCATAAACATCAACAGGTGGTAAACCTGTAATGGTAACTCCCTTTTCAAGAATTTCATTATTATTTCCAATTTGATTCGCTTGAAGATATTCCGCGTTTTTATCTTGAAAAATGCCAATCAAAACCGTTACTGGCTCTTTGAATTTTAATTGTAATGGAGCATTAGTTCCGTTTTTATAAGCTTCTAAAGGAAGTTCAACCCCAGTCAGACCTTGCAATTCCGGAGCTAAACGAACGATATTGTGTTTGCTTCCAGAAAAAACATGCGCATGTTGTGTGGTTTTGAAAGTTTTGTAATTGGATTTTACAATTTCAAATGATGCTGGTTTCCATGCGGTGGTTTGCGCTATGGATTGAATGCAGACAGCCAATAGCATTAGAAAAACAGTTTTTAATTTGATGTTGTATTTTTTATTTTTTGAAAACATTGGTTTTTACTTTTTGGCTTTTATTCTTTAATGTATTTCCCAAATCTTTGTAGAGTTTCTTGCGAAGATTTCTCCTTCGTCGAAATGACAAAACTAGCGTGATAATCTTTGTGGTTACGAGTATGATTTGCTTCGCCTATTTGCTATCGCTCGGGTCTCCTTCGTCGGAATGACAAACTGGAAATTATAAACAACTGGTCCATTACTAATCATTCATAATTCATAATTCATAATTCATAATTCATAATTCATAATTCATAATTCATAATTCATAATTCACAAAGCCTTATAACTCACTTTATACTCCACATTCGGTTTTACAATCAATTGATATTTATTTTTTGCTAATTCTGTAATGGTTCCAGAATTTGTTTTTGGTTTTGTTCCACTTTCAAAAATCAATTTTCCTTCTCCTTCGTCTGCTTTTACTTTGATTTCTTTGGTACTGCAATACACAGAAACTTCTCCGTTTGGTGTTGGCACTTTTCCTTCCATCCATTTTAAACCGCCAAGATTTGGTTTGATTTCATATTCCGAATAACCCGGAGCAGTTGGTTTTACACCCAAATAATATTTGCCTAACAAGTAAATCGGACTTGCACCCCAAGCGTGGCAAAGACTTTTTCCGTAAGGGCGACCGTACATCGTTAAATGTTCTCTTCCTTTTTTGTTCGGATTGTATTCTTCCCAGAAAGAGGTTGCACCTTCATTCAGCATTCCGCCCCAATAATCTTTTATTTCTTTTAAAACGTAATCCTGTTCGCCCATTGCGCACAAGGCTTCCAACTCATAAAAACGCATGTACGGAGTCGTGATTTGAAGAACATTTTTATTCAACAACACTTTATTTTTTACGCTTTGTTTTTGTTCTTCATTAAAATAATTGAAGAAAATACCAAACATATTAGCGTATCTGGTTACGATGTTTTGCATTTTTCCATCGATACGCTGGTGTTTCATTACGTTTTCTTTTTTATCCCAAAAGACATCAAATAATTTAGTTTTTAAATCAGTTCCTAATTTCTGATATTGTTTTTGGTCTTCAGTTTTACCAGCTATCTCAGCACTTACCGCCATGGCTTCAAGGCTTCTTGCTAAAAGCATCTGCTCAAAACTAACTTCTCCTGTTTTTGGCAATCCGTCTGCCCAATCAATAAAAACCCAGTCTCCATCTAATGGTTCAAGGAATCCGTTTTTATTTCTTCTTTCTAAGCAGAAATCCATTAATGATTTCATTCTTGGATAAAAAGTTTTGATGAATTTCGTATCGCCCGTATGCAAGTAGTAATCGTACACTCCAACAAACCAATACAGGGAATAATCCATTATGATATTTACGTGAGCCGTTACAGGATCTTTTCCACGAAGTGCTAAAAGTGTTCTTTCTACAGAAGCCGAATCAAAGAACAAATAATAATTCATTAAATAACTTTGATAAGCATCGCCAGACCAAACCCAGCGGTCGCGTTTGATTCCGTCGATAAAAAATTCACGAGAGGTTAAATGCATCGTATAAGCCGACACATCCCAAATTTTATTCAATTGTTCGTCAGATGATTTGAATGCACCACGATAATTTAATGGCAGATATTCATAAAGCATCGAAATTGAATCGTATTTTATACCTGCATCTGCTTGTACCTGAACATAACGGAATGCTTTCGATCCATCATGCGTATAAGTTTCTGATTGTTTTCCGTCAAAAGATAAATGATCTAACGTTTCACATTTGGCAGAATCTAAAGCCTCTTCGCGAGATTCCCCATAATACAATGCCAGTTTTCCTTTTCCTTTTAAACCGTGAATTTTAATATAACCAAAAGTCTCTTTTCCAAAATCTACTAATTGACCAGTTCCGATTTTTTCTGCTTTTTTAGCGCTTAAAGGTTTCGTTGTTAATTTGAATTCAGAAGGTTTATTTTCTGGCGAATTAAAATTCCAAGAACCAACAGAAACCCAAGGCGTACCAGATTGCTGTGCTTTTCCCGTTTCATCGATCCAAAGTTTATCTTCGTTGGTTACTTTCCATGAAGCATCAGATTTAACGTATTTGCCATTAATATAAATAGCTGGCAACACTTCCTGATTATACACTTTAAAAGAAATTTTGTGTTTTCCTGCAGGAATTGCAATTGATTTAGGTTGTCCGTAAACTTGAACGCCATCTAAAAGCAATTGAAATGGTCCTTCTGAGTAAATTTTTACCTCGTCTGGCTTTGGAATATCTACTTCTGTCTGAAAAGTAACCAAAGCATAAGGACTGTAATATTGCCAAAGCGGAGGAAATACCGCCTCACGTTCTGTACGCCTTACCTGCATTTTATTGCTTAACCAAACTTCAAAATCGCCTGGATACCAGATCCATGTCGCTTCTTTTGTTTTCTCTTGTGCCGATGATAGCGAACAAAAAATAAGGGCAACAAAAAGAAGTAAAGTCTTAAAAATGGAAAAGCGGTTTAGCATAGTTAGTGTATTTTGGGACTAAAGATAAGTGTTATCTTTACATTTGACAACCTGCACTATCCTGCTATTTCATAAAAAACAGTACTTTTTGATAATTTTTTAAGGGAAAAATTATGAGTTATCACTTTTTTAGTATTAAAAAAAATGATCTTGAGATTTTTATGGGACGCGGAGGAGACGGATTCGCTATCGCGAAGACGCGGATAAAGACGGATTTATTTTTTAAACACATAGAAACATAGAATTACTTTGTCTGCAAAAGGCGTTTCACTTGCATACATACACATAGCTATGTGTTAATGACTAGTCATTTTCTATTCTCTTTTTTCAACAGCTAAATAAAAATCTATGTTTCTATGTGTTTAAATAAAATCTATGCTGATAGTTTATCATTTTCATCTTCCAGAATATAATTAGAAGGTGTTTTTCCTAAATGCTTTTTAAACATATAAATAAAAGCGCTAGTGTTTTCGTAACCCAAATTGAAAGCGATTTCTTTTATAGATTGTTTTTCGCTAAGTCGTTTTATGGCTTCTAATAATTTTAAGCGAGTGCGCCATTCGCTGAAGTTCATTCCGAGTTCTTTGATGAATAAGCGAGACAAAGTTCTGCTGCTCATAAACGAAAGTTCGGCATAATAATCAATCGTGTTTTTGCTGGCAATATCTTCCATTATCAGCTCGACTACTTTTTGAAGTCTTTCGTGATTGGTTGTGGGCAGGAAAGTGGCGCTTGGTTCTATTAAAGCCAGTTCGTCTAGAAAGACCGATATGACTCTGTGTTGCGGAGGTGCTAAATTTCCATCTACTCCAAAAGAAATGATTTTGAAAACCAATTGTTTTAAAAACATCGGAATATCAAATGAAAAACTTTTTTCAGGCAATCCTGCCATTGCAGACGGATCGATAAAAACGCTATAATAATTAACGTCTTTCTGAAAAGTAACCTGATGCTCTACTCCACCCGGAAGCCATAAGCCCTGCAACGGATTCACAACCCAAATATGATTGCCCACTACAACGTTCATCACGCCACGGGTTGCATAAATCAGCTGACCTCTTGGATGTGAGTGTGAAACACACATTTCGTTGGTTACCATTTCGGTGTAGCCAATAACAGGAATTGATGGATCTACTCTGTATCCATGTTCCTGTGCCATTCGATATGTCCGAATTTGATTATTCATTGTCCAAATATAGCAATTTTGACATTCTAATTTGTTTCAATTTTGTAAAAAATTAATACAGCTGTAATTTTTAAAAATACCATTAACCTAAAAAACACTCATGGAAACCGTTAAAGTACAACCAGAAGTAATAAAAAAAACAACGTATTCGATACTTTTTATAATCAGCTTTTCGCATTTAATTAATGACCTTTTACAAGCTGTTGTCCCGTCTATATATCCGCTTATTAAAGATAATTTCGGATTGAGTTTTACGCAGATCGGAATCATCACTTTTACCTATCAAATCGTAGCTTCGATCCTTCAGCCGTTTGTGGGAATGTATACCGATAAAAATTCTAAACCCTATTCTCTAATTGTCGGGATGTGTTTTACAATGACTGGATTATTTTTAGTCTCAATTGCTACTAATTTTGGTTTCTTACTCTTATCAGTAAGTTTAATCGGAATCGGATCTTCGATTTTTCATCCTGAATCTTCACGTGTAGCACATTTGGCTTCGGGCGGAAAAAAGGGATTGGCGCAGTCAATTTTTCAGTTAGGCGGAAATGCAGGAAGTGCCATTGGACCATTGTTAGCTGCTTTCATTATTATTCCTAATGGACAATCTTATGTGGCTTGGTTTTGTATTATCGCATTGATTGGGGTTTTTACTCTGTACAGAATTGCGATTTGGTACACAGCACATTTATCTGAAAGAAATGCTAATAAAGCGGCTCTTAAAATTGAAACACATCATTTATCTAAAAAACGTGTAATTGCTTCATTGATCATTTTATTGGTTTTGATTTTCTCTAAATATTTCTACATGAGTAGTATTACGAGTTATTACACTTTCTTTTTGATTGATAAATTCCACATTTCGATTCAGCAGTCGCAAGTATATTTATTCTTATTCTCTGGAGCTGTTGCTGCTGGAACTTTAATTGGAGGTCCAATTGGAGATCGATATGGCAGAAAATATGTAATCTGGGTTTCAATTTTAGGTGTTGCTCCGTTTACTTTGATGTTACCTTACGTTTCTCTTTTCTGGGTTGGAACTTTATCTGTAATCATCGGATTGATTCTTTCTTCGGCTTTCTCTGCAATCTTGGTTTATGCAACTGAATTAATGCCTGGAAAAGTGGGACTTGTAGCGGGTCTTTTCTTCGGATTTGCTTTCGGAATGGGCGGATTGGGTTCTGCTGTTTTAGGAAAAATCGCCGATGCAACGAGTATAGAATATGTATTTAAAATTTGTGCTTTCCTGCCTTTGATTGGGGTTATTACGGGGTTTTTGCCTAATATTGAAGGGAGAAAAAAAACTGAGTAATTTTTTTTAAACACATAGAAACATAGATTTTGGATTGTCTTTAGAGGCATTTCATTTTATAATAAAACACATAGTTTTTCTGGATTGAAAGCTATGTGTTTTTTATTTATTATCGTTGCAAACATAGCCAGTAGTTTCAGCCACTTGAACGCAAAGCATATAACATTACGTTTCCCGTGGTTGAAACCACGGGCTATGTTTAAAATATGAATTTATTAATTCCCATTAAAAACTAAGTACAAAATCAAAATCGTCAATCCCAACAAACCAAACAAAAGCTTCACCTTCTTACTAGTTTTAGGAATATCCGTTTCGTCTGAAACATTAACTTCTGGATTTCTATCGGTTAAAGAAATAATGACCGAACTAATCATTAAAACCGCAAAAATGTAAAACGAAATCAATAAGAAGTGAGGCCAAACTGGATATTTATCGGCAGGGAAAATCCATAGATATAAAACCCCAATAAACAAACTAAAAGCAGAACCCCAAGAAAGCGTTGCATTTACAGCTTTTTTGGTCGTGCGTTTCCAGAAAACACTCAAAAGGAACACAACAGATAACGAAGGCGCCAGAAAACCTAAAACCGCCTGAAAGATGTTGAATAAATTCTGTCCTTTAATATTGTCAATCGCAACGGCAATCAAAATCGCAAATACGCATCCAGTAGCAATTGTTAAACGACCAATTTTAATCTGATCGTTAATTGTCGCTGTCGGGTTGATTTTCTTTACATAAATATCATTCGTAAAAACGGTGCTCAAGGCATTTAACGAAGAACCAATTGTTCCCACCAAAACCGCAATCATCACACAGATTACCAAACCGTTCATTCCGCTTGGAAAAAGATTGGTAACCATTGTCATATAAGCTAAGTCTGAATTACTTCCTAATTCTGGATATAAGGCATAACACAAAATTCCTGGTAAAATAAATAATGGAAGCGCCATAACTTTTAACCATCCAATAAAGTTGACGCCCAATTGTCCCTGTTCTAAGTTTTTAGCTCCTAAAACACTCTGCACCATCGATTGATCGGTACAGAAAAAAGCAACTGCTGCTACAGGATATCCCAACAAAATTGCTGGCCATGGATAATGTGCATCATCAGAAGGGCGAACTAAATTCCAAAAATTAGAAGGCGTTTTGGCAATTAAAACATCAATTCCGCCTAATTTTTGCAAACCTAAAAAGGAAAGTGTAAGGGAAACTACAATCAACAAAATCATCTGAAAAACATTCACTTTTGCAATCGCTTTTAATCCTCCTGCAAACGTAAAAATTCCTGAGAAAATCACTAAAACCGTAACGCTCTGCCACATCGGAATTCCTAAAATCTGACGCACTAAAACGCCTCCGCTGAATAATCCTAAAGATAACCAGCTTACCAAGATTTTTACCAAAGCATACCAAGCCAAAATATTCTGCGTACTGTCGCCGTAGCGTTTCCCCATATATTCGGGCATTGTGCTTACTTTACTCGCAATATAACGTGGTGCAAAAACCATTGCCAAAAGCAGTAAAAACACAAAAGCATACCATTCGAAATTTCCGGCTACAATTCCTGTAGCGTAACCAATACTCGCAAAAGCCAATAATGACGACGGCCCAACGTTGGTTCCCCACATATTAAACCCAATGCTGTACCAGTTTAAAGAATTTCCGGCCAGAAAAAGCGTTTCGTTTTTCTTTCTCTGTTTCATACTTACCACATATCCAATGACTAATAAAGCCACCAAATAACCCGCAACAATGACAAAATCGAGCGTGGTTAATTTATCGTAGATGCTGTTCATAGTCCGTATTCGTTAAGAATATCGGCAATTTTAACCGGCATTCCAGTTTGCAGTGATTTATCCATTGCTTGTAACAAAGCCACAGTTCCAATTCCTTCTTCCATGTTTGGATACGCTTCGAAACCTTGTTCGATACTGTCTACAAAATATTCTAAGTAATTTTGATATTCTCCGCCATGATGACTTTGCCCTTCAAAACGGAAATAATATTTAATGATACTATCTCCCCAAGTGATTACTTTTTCTTCTCCTGTTCTATCTGTGATGGCATAACGCAATTCATGATAATCGGCTTGGCTAGCTCCTTCTGTTGCGCGCAGAATTGTGCTCATGCCGCTGTCGCGTTGCGCTGGCTGAGTCGGGGAAGTATACACACCACTTACACGGGCAATTCTACCATCAGTTGCTTTGAAGATAAAATGCATAGTATCTTCATTCTTCAATCCTGCCGATTGTCCGTTACTGCTGATCATTCCGTAACCCATCACTTCTTGGATATTCGGCAAATACCATCTGATAAAATCTACAGGATGGCTCAAACCTCCATATAGCCATTTAAATGATTGTAACAATGACCATTCTTTCTTTAAAAACCATCTGTGATCGGCATGATATTGCGCTTCAATTGTAATTAAATCTCCAATTAATCCTGCTTCATAATCGGCTCTTTGCCTTTTGGCTGGTTCGAAAAAACGAGAACTTTGCCCGATAAAAACTTTCTTTCCTGTTGATTTGCTTAATTCTAAAAGCTCTCTAGCATCCGAAAGATCATCGATAAACGGTTTTGTACAAATGACATGTTTTCCGTGAAGTAAAGCTTGTTTAACGTGCTGTGCGTGAAGATGATCTGGCGTGTAAATCGCTATAATATCAATTGAAGCATCATTTAATAAATCATCGTAGTTCGTGGTGTACGAGTGAAAATCGAATTCTTTTGCGCGCTGTTTACACAATTCTTCGTTTCGGTCACATATTTTAACGAGTTCTAGTTTTGAACTTTCTATTGCAGCCGACATTGTGCTTCGTCCTTCTCCAAGTCCCAGAATGGCTATTTTTAACATTGGTTGTGGTTATTTTAGATTGTTGATTTTAGATTTTAGATTGTTTTCGAAATCTTCTTTGAGGTTAGTTTTATTTTTCACGCAGATTACGCAGATCTAGCAGATTTTCTTTTTTCTTGATTCTCTACTACGATCTTTCTTCTTGCTTCTTTCCTCTTTTATTTCTTCTCTTCGACATTCACTTTGTTTAAGAAAATCCAGGTTTCATCTGGTTTTGCGCCTTCTATTCCCGATTGGTATTTTTTCATTAAGGCATTCCATTGATCTACTTTCGGATTATTTTCAGTTGTTTTCGGATTTAGTTTATCTAAACTTTCTCCTTTTGGAATACTGATTACCAAGATTAATTGTCTGTCTTTTTTGAAAACCTGCAATTGTTGGAAATCAGCATTACAGAAACCTTTGGCAACTTCTGGCCATTTTTCGAATTGTGTTTTGTGATACTCTACATATTCTTTTTGCAACTTTTCATCAACAGGAAGATTTGCTGTTAAAACCACATTTTCCCAATCCGATGCTGGTTTTGAATCTTTACATCTTTCGAAGTTCTGGAAATCGTAAACCAAATCTTCATAGATTTTAATTTGTAAAGATGGAAAAGCACCCGCCAGTTTACGTTTTGTCCTTTCCGGCTGATTCATTTTTCCGTAAATCACCAAATGATTTTTCCATTGGTACAATTCCTGACCTACAATTCTAAATCCAACCAAAGTCGATTTGATTTTTTCGATATCAAAATCAGAGCCTATCAATTCGATTGCGTATGGTTTCGGCATTTCCTGCAATCCCCATTTTTCGTCTATTACGACTTCTTTTTCCAAATCTTTATAAGGCGCTCTGATTCCTGCAGCATCTTTAATTTTTGAACTTACATACGGATCGTTGTGTTCCCAGATATTTCCTTTTGGACCGTTATGATTTTTAAGGATTTTCTTTTCGGCAATCCAGTTATTTTTAATTGTAAAACCTTCACTTCCTTCATCAGTATACAAATACAGCCATAAAAACGGGTCGTGTGCATACGGACTGTTGTACACTTTATCAATGTAGTTTTCTTCTATTCGGCTATTTGGCTGAGCAGAAAGCGTGTAAATTCCCGAAACATCATGCAAATGTTTGGCATAATGATGAATTTTATTTCCTATAATTTTATTGTTTTGCATCACATTAGGTGTTTGCGTCCAACCCCAACCCATTGCGATTCCAGAATACGATACATCCGAAATTTCGTTGTGTTCAATCGTAATATTTCGAACAAAACCAGCGCTGATCCCTAAAGTTCCCCAATCTTCATTGGTTACGTTGGTAATTAAATTATCAGCAATTACTTCATCAGAACACATTTCTCTTTCATCTTTTATAATCAAAGGCAAATGCGCTTCAAAAGCTTCTTCAGAAAAAATCCCAACATTGATGGCACTTCCGCCGATATCTTTAAATAAATTTCCTTTTACAGTATTGTGATTTGTTCCTTTATTTAAATCTAAACCAGTCGAAGCCAAATGTTCAAAACGGCATGATTCAAACTGAATATTATTAGCATAATTTACTTCAACCGCTGCGCGAGGTCTTCCCACCCAAGCCTGATTCTCTAAATTCGCCTGATTTGGAGTTCCTGGCTGTTTCAATTTGTAAGCATCCAGCAAATACAAACCTGACTGCAATGGCACGTGACCTTGTTGCGATGGACGAAGCCAGTTGCTGTATTGAAACGAAATTCCTTTAAATTGAAAATGATGTACAGGAGAATCAATTGTTCCTTTTACTTCTACGAGATTTTCTAAAACGGGAGCTGTAACGGTAACCGAATTCATTTCTTCGCCAGCTCTTGGAATATAATAGATTTTAGCATTTCTCTTATCCAAATACCATTCTCCAGGCTCGTTTAAAAGCGAAAAAGCATTGTTTAAGAAATAGGCTGAATTTCCGTTGTTTTTAGAAATCCACGGTGCTGGCCAAGGATGCTCGCTTTGAATACGGCTTTCTGGTTCTTCAAACGAAAGTTTGGCACTGTCTTTTTGAACTTCTATATTTTTGATACGCAAATTAGCATTCGACCACCATTGCACAATAAACATTTCCATTCCTGGTTCGAACTTGACCGATTTATCTTTAAACGGAATCCAACAGGTTTGTTCTTCGTGATTCCACGATAAAATACGTTCCACAGTCGTTCCAGCTGTATTTTTGGCTCTTACGGCTTTTTTTCCGTTTACCCACAATTGTCTATAATCAATCAGGCATCCCGCTTTTTTAGGAGCATCAGCCACCCAAACTGATCCTTTTTTAAGTCCGTTGATAACAGTTGTCGATTTTGTCCAGTTTTTAATTTCGATTCCGCCGCTTATAATAGGTCTTGCATTTGCATCGGCTACAATTGTTGTCGGACTTTCTGCTGTTCCAGAATCTTCAGGGCGCACAAATAAAGGTTCGTTTAAATAATACGTCCCGTTCATTACTATGATTCGAATTCCATCTTTTATGGATGGATCTTTTAATCGACGGAGTTCTCTGGCTTTTCGCATTGCCATGTGAACTGTTGCCAGCGGACTTGATTTTGTTCCAATGTTCGAATCTTTTCCTGATGGTGAAACCCAAATTTCAGCTCCACTTGCCGAAAGCGAGAATACCATCAAAAAAACAATTAGTAATTTGTTGAAAGGAATTAAACGCATTATTTATAGTATTGATTTTTTTCTTAATCTAAAATTACGAGGCATTTATTTAAAGCGGTATAAATTTTACAAATAATTGTATTTTTAACACTTTTACCAAATAACAGGGACAATTTAAAAGAATATAAAATGACTAGCATCCTGTACCCTCCTGTAATATTAGCTTCACTTTAAAAAATGAGCATTTCGGTATCTTCTAATTTCACAATCTAAAAAAGTTAAATTCATAAAAATTCTGTGATAAATGCACTAAAACTATCATTTCATATTATTTTTTTAATAGATTTGTGTAATCGATTACATTAAACATTTCAAAATTAAAAAAGTGTAATTTTATTTATTGAATAAAAATTTCATTGATAAAAAATTGAATTAACAGCGAATCGGTTTCTTAAAAAAGACTTTTAACTATAATACGATACGAATGAAAACTAACCGAAAAATCCTTTTATGCATTGCTCTCACCTCTTTTTCTTTGAGTTTCAATACAGTTTCTGCACAAAAATATGATACTTATAAAAATATTGAGTTTAAAATGACTGAAGTCCAAGAGCCTGTAATCCCGAATTACAATGTAAATTTAAAAGACTTTGGAGCAGTTAATGGCGGTTATGTTTTAAACACAAAAGCTTTTGCAGATGCGATTGATGCACTTTCTAAAAAAGGAGGAGGAAAACTAATTATTCCGCCAGGAATCTGGCTGACGGGTCCAATTATTCTCAAAAGTAACATTGAGCTTCATGCAGAAAGAGGCGCATTAATCAAATTCAGCACCGATAAATCTTTATATCCAATAATCGAAACTAGCTTTGAAGGTTTAAACACTTGGCGCTGTATCTCTCCTATTTATGGTAAAAACTTAGAAAACATTGCTTTTACAGGAAACGGCGTTTGGGATGGTTCTGGTGAAGCATGGCGACAAGTCAAAAAAAGCAAATTGACAGACGAACAATGGAAGAAATTTGTAGCTTCAGGAGGAGTTTTAAACGAAAAGAAAGATAGCTGGTATCCATCTGAACAATATTTAAAAGGTGCAAAAGGTGCAGATCAGAATATTCGCCATGATTTGAAAACGAAAGAAGATTTTGAAGCTATTCATGATTTCCTACGTCCGGTTTTGGTCAGCATTCAAAATAGTAAAAGAGTGATGTTTGACGGGCCAGTTTTCCAAAATTCTCCTGCGTGGAATCTTCATCCTTTATTAATCGAGGATTTAATTGTTCGAAATGTAACTGTTAGAAATCCGTGGTTTTCTCAAAATGGTGACGGACTTGATGTAGAATCTTGTAAAAATGTAATTATTGAAAATTCAAGTTTTGATGTAGGTGACGACGCGATCTGTATTAAATCGGGTAAAGATAAGGATGGACGCGACAGAGGTGTTCCTTGCGAAAATATCATCGTTAAAAACAATATTGTTTATCACGGTCATGGCGGTGTTACGGTTGGAAGTGAAATGTCTGGCGGCGTAAAAAACCTGCATGTTTCGAACTGTACTTTTATGGGAACAGATGTCGGTCTTCGTTTTAAAAGTACTCGCGGGCGTGGCGGTGTTGTAGAAAACATTTATATCTCAGATGTTTTTATGACTGATATTCCATCTCAGGCAATTTCATTTGATTTATATTATGGCGGAAAATCAATAGCTGAAACTTTGGCTGAAGGTGGAAATACAGTAAGTACAAAAGCTATTCCTGTAAACGAAGAAACACCTCAGTTTAAAAACATTTCAATCAAAAATATCACTATTAAAGGTGCCCAGCAAGCGGTATTTCTACAAGGTCTTCCTGAAATGAATTTAGAGAATATCGAAATCACAAATCTAATCGCTAAAGCGGAGAAAGGTTTCTCAATTATTGACGCTAACGGAATTAAAATCAGTAACGCACAATTGGATATCGAAGCCAAAAATGCTTTCGAAATTTACAATACTAAAAACCTTTCGTTGAAAAATATCGAGTTTAATCCTAGTTCATCAAATGCAATTATCATTAACGGTGAAGCAAGCAAGAATATCGATTTAAGTGGATTATCTAAAAACTCTACAATTGGAAAAGAAGTTCCAAAGAAAGCTGTAAAATTCTAAATCGTACCGAGAAATACATAAACCAAACTTCTCAAAAGCTCCAGCGGAGCAGAATATTTATAGAATATCAATAAATAAATGAAAAGCTCCAGCGGAGCGACATGTTTTTTATAATACATATGTCGCTCCGCTGGAGCTTTATATTGTAAATCTATATTTCTTTCTATAAATATTTCGCTTCTCCGAAGCTTACATAACGACTTGGCGTCTTTGCGAGAAATAATTAAACCATCTAAATTTGAACTTATATCACTTATATGGTTCAAAAAAGCTATAGTTTATAAAATGCTTTAGCATTTTCAAACCAAATCTTATTCTGGTCATCAATCGAAAATTCAGCAATATAATCTTCCAAAGTTTTCACCACTTCATGATAATCAGAAGCTACATTAAGAACCGGCCAGTCTGATCCGTACATTAATTTATCAACTGAAAAATTTTCAAAAATCACATCTAAATACGGTTTTAAACCTTCTGATTTCCAGTTTTTCCAGTCGGCTTCTGTGACCATTCCGGAGATTTTGCACCAAACATTGTCATATTTTGCGATTTCTTCGATTCCTTTTTTCCAAGAATCAATACTTCCTGATTTAATATCTGGTTTCGCAATATGATCAATTACAAAACGCTGTTCTGTAAAATCTTTTACTAAACGTATTGCAGCCGGAAGCTGTCTGTGGAAAATTAATATATCGTAAGTATAATTAAATGGTTTTAAAGCTTTGATTCCTCTCCTGAATTCTGCTCCATCCATAAAATCATCCGCTTCGCCCTGAACAACATGTCTAAAACCTTTCAGTTTTTTTTGATCTGAAAAGAATTGCAAACGTCCCTCGATATTTTCATTTCGCAAATCGATCCATCCTACAACTCCTTTTATAAAATCATTTTTAGCAGCTAAATCCAATAAAAAATGGGTTTCTTCTTCAGATTGGCTTGCTTGAACCGCAACACAACCTTCAAACTGATTTGATTTTAATAACGGCTCTAAATCTTTCGGAAGAAAATCTCTTTGAATATTTTGCATGGTTTCGTCGATCCAGCTGTCTCGAACAGGATCAAACACCCAAAAATGCTGATGGGAATCTATTCTTTTACTCATAACTTTTTAATTAACATCGCTGATCAAAGCGCGGTCTAAATGTACGTAACCTCCGTCTACAAAAACAAATTGTCCTGTAGTATGTGATGATTTTTCAGAAATGATGAAAAGCGCTGTATCTGCAATTTCTTCTGTTTTGGTCATACGACTTTCTAGTGGAATCGTTTTACTAATTTTTTTCAAGACTGCTTCTCCATCTGGCAATGTTTTAATCCAATCTTCATACGCAGGTGTATAACTTTCGGCAATAATAATCGCATTCGAACGAATTCCGTACTGAATCAAATCTACTGCCCATTCTCTAGTTAAGCCCAAAACTCCCCCTTTCGCAGCAGCGTAACCCGAAGTTCCTCCCTGCCCTGTTAAAGCTACTTTTGAGCCAATATTCAAAATATTTCCTTTTGATTCTTTTAAGTATGGAAGTGAATATTTAGCCAATAAAAAGTAACTGACAACATTCAGTTTCAAAGAATTCATAAAATCCTCGTAGCTTGAATCTAGTCCTGCACCGTCATTTACTCCAACATTATTGATTATCGCATCAATTCTGCCGTATTTAGCTCCAATTACTTTTACAGCATTTTCTATAGCAACAGGATCCGTTACGTCAGTTTGCACAAATAGTGAATTAACGCCTCTTTTTTGAAGTCTTTCAACGTATTCGAAACCTCTTGCGTTTCTATCAACCAAAACCGGAATTGCACCTTCATCTGCTAATCTGTTAACGATTGTTTCTCCGATACTGCCTTCTTTTCCAGCCGAACCAGAAACGACAACTATTTTATTTTTTAAGTTTAAATCCATTTTGTGGGTATTTAAAAGTTATCAAGCAAACCTAACAGGTTTTTAAAACCTGTTAGGTTTCTCTCTTAGTCTATTTCAATCAACGCTTTAATCACATTATTTTTAGGATCAATCAAATTTCCAAAATCAGTAATCATTTCATCAAAACTAGTTCTGTGTGTGATGTATTTTTTAGGATCTATTTTTCCTTCTTTCAAACATTTCATCACATATTCGAAATCTTCAATTGTCGCATTTCTGCTGCTCATTAAAGTCGATTCTCTTTTGTGAAAATCAGGATGACTGAAACTTAATTCTCCTTTTTGAAGTCCAACCAAAACAAATCTTCCGCCATGCGAAATATAATTGAAAGCACTGTTCATCACTTTCTGATTTCCAGTCGCATCAATTACCACATTTGCCATATCTCCGTTAGTTAATTCAGCTAATTTTTGAGCAACGTCATCGTTTAACGGATTAATTGTTTCATCTGCATTTAGTTCTGTTTTGCAGAAGTTTAATCTGTAATCGTTGATATCCATTACGATTACTTTTGCACCAGCAATTTTAGCAAACTGAATCAAACCAATTCCGATTGGACCTGCTCCCATAACCAAAACCGTATCCGTTGGTTTTACAGCCGCTCGTCTTACTCCGTGTGCTGCAATTGCCAAAGGCTCCACCAAAGCCAATTCATCATAATCTAAACCTTGACCGTGCAGTAAATATTGTTCAGGAATCGAAACATATTCAGCCATTCCGCCATCAATATGCACTCCGAAAACTTTAATATTTACACAGCAGTTTGTTAATCCGTTTCTGCAGGCAACACATTTTCCACAGTTAAAATATGGAATAAAAGTCACTTTATCACCTGGTTTAAAACCTGGAGCATTTCCTTTTACATATTCTGCAGCCAATTCGTGGCCTAAAATTCTTGGATATTCAAAATAAGGCTGAGTGCCACCAAAAGCGTGGATATCTGTTCCACAGATACCAATTCTTTTAATTTTCAATAAAACTTCACCTTCTTTTGGTTCTGGAATACTGGTTTCTTTTAATAGAAATTCCTGCGGTTTTTCGCAAACAATGTATTTCATTTTATACTTTCTTTAATTTTATTTTGATAAGCAATTGCTTTCCATCTACTTGTTCCTAAATGGCAATTATTTCATTTAGAAATTCAAAATTCTTCAAAAAAGAACAAAGCAAAACTAATAAATGTAAAAATTACAATTACAAAAATACCTTTTAAAAATTAATATCCGAGATATATTTTATTTTCAACCTATTAATATAACTAAACTTTAAATTTTTATAACATATTTTAAATGGTTTGTAAAAATTATATCAATAATTATCACTTTATGCAAAAAAGATTTCTTAAAAAGAAAGGATTTCTTGCCCATTAAAATCTAATTCCTACTTTTGTAATTGTAATTTTTACATTTATTAATTCAATCGATTACATTATCCAAAACTTTTAGATAAAATGATAAAATTAAAAGGCATAACTTGGAACCATACAAGAGGTCTGCTTCCGATGGTTGCGACATCTCAGCGTTTTACTGAACTACATCCTGAAGTTGAAATTTCTTGGGAAAAAAGAAGCCTACAAGAATTTGCCGATGCTTCAATTGAAGACCTAGCCAAAAGGTTTGATTTATTGGTAATTGATCATCCTTGGACAGGTTTTGGAGCGCAGACCAAAGCGATTCTTCCGTTATCTGATTATTTATCTCCAGCATATATTAAAGATCTAGAAATTAATACCGTTGGAAAATCATACGAAAGTTATGTTTTTCACGATAAATTATGGGCGTTGCCAATTGATGCAGCGACTCCTGTTGCCTCTGCCCGATTAGACCTTTTGAAAAAAAATAATTTAGAAGTTCCAAAAACTTACGACGATTTATTGGCTTTAGCTAAAAAAGGTTTAGTGGCTTTTGCTGGAATACCAGTTGACGTATTAATGAGTTTTTACATGTTTTGCTGTAGTTTGGGTGAAGCTCCTTTTCTTTCTGAAGAAAAAGTGATTTCTGAAGCTACTGGAATCAAAGCGCTTCAGATGTTTAGAGAGTTGACTCAATTGATTGATCCTGCTAACTTTAATCGTAACCCAATTCAAGTTTACGAAGCTATGGTCAATTCAGACGAAATTGCGTATTGCCCATTTGCTTATGGGTATTCTAACTATTCCCGCATTGGCTACAGTAAAAACCTTTTACATTTTTATGATTTAGTTCGTTTGAATGATAATCCAATGATTTCTTCTCTAGGAGGAACTGGTTTGGCTGTTTCTTCATTCAGCGAACATAGTGAAACTGCCATAAAATATGCTGAATTTACTTGTTCGTCACAAGTGCAGCAGAATATTTATACGGATAACGGCGGTCAGCCGGGACATTTGCAAGCTTGGAAAAGCGAGAGAATTAATGGTGTAACGCATGATTATTTCAAAAATACACTTCCTGCGTTAGAGCGTGCTTTCCTTCGTCCAAGATATTACGGACATATGTACTTCCAAGATCATGCAGGAGATGTGGTTCGCAATTATTTGATGAATGGCGGAGACGAATTAAAAGTATTGGAAGAAATGAATTCGCTTTACGCGGAATCTCAAAAAATACAAACCGTATGAGGCCTTTAGAAGGATTAATTGTTCTGGAATTCTGCCAGTTTTTGGCAGGACCTTCGGCTGGACTAAAACTGGCTGATTTGGGCGCACGCGTTATCAAAATTGAGCGGCCAATAAAAGGCGAAGCATGCAGGCAATTGAGCATCAAAGATTTATTTGTAGACGACAGCAGTTTGCTTTTTCATACGATTAATAGAAATAAAGAATCTTTTGCAGCCGATTTAAAAAATCCTGACGATTTGGTTTTGATTAAAAAACTAATCGAAAAGGCTGATATTATGACTCATAATTTCAGACCCGGAGTTATGGAGAAAATCGGTTTAGATCTTGAAAATACTTTAGCTATAAATCCGCAGATTATTTACGGAACCATTACAGGTTACGGAAATGAAGGTCCGTGGGCCAAAAAACCGGGACAAGATTTATTATTGCAATCGCTTTCTGGGTTAAGCTGGCTGAGCGGACGCAAAAGTCAAGGTCCAGTTCCGTTCGGATTGGCTGTAGCCGATTTAATGTGCGGCAATCATTTTGTGCAAGGTATTCTGGCAGCACTTTTAAAAAGAGCCAAAACTAAAAAAGGAGTTTTGGTAGAAGTCAGTTTATTAGAATCTATTCTCGATGTACAATTTGAAGCGATTACTTCCTTCTTAAATGATGGAGGTCAATTGCCTGAACGCGGTGATATAAAAGGAAGCGCACATGCTTTTTTAAGCGCGCCTTACGGAGTTTACCAAACGCAAGACGGCTATTTATCTCTTGCAATGGGCGATTTAATTTTCATTGGAAAAACGTTAGGATTGGATTTAAACGCTTTTGCGGATAAACATCTTTGGTTTGAAAAACGAGACGAAATCAGAACCATTTTAAGTGAAAAAATTCAAACCCAAACTTCTGATTATTGGATTGAAATCCTTCAAAAAGAAGGCATTTGGTGCGGAAAAGTTTTCAATTACGAAGAATTAGACAATCAGCCTTTTGTAAATGAATTACAGCTAAAACAAACCGTGAAAAATTCGGATGGCGAAACTTTAGTTACCACGAGAAGTCCGATTCAATTAGACGGCGAAATTTTATTAAGCGAAAAAGTAGCACCAAAAGTAGGTCAGGATAATTTGAGCATACAAAAAGAGTTTATTCGGTAAATTGTTGAATCATTAATTTGTTTAATCGTTTAATCGTATTAAACAAATCGACGAATTGACGGTTAAACAAATACAACGATTAAACCATAAAACGGTTAAACGAATAAAAAATGAAACCATTAGAAGATTATTTAATTATAGATTTCAGTCAGTTTCTTTCAGGGCCTTCAGCAAGTTTGCGTTTAGCTGATTTGGGAGCACGCGTGATAAAAATCGAAAAACCGGGAACGGGAGACATCTGCCGTACTCTATATACTTCTGATTTGATTATGAATGGCGAATCGTCTGTTTTTCATACTATCAACAGGAACAAAGAATCTTTTGCGATTGATTTTAAACAGCCTGAGGAACTTCAAAAACTAAAAAAATTATTAGCCAAAGCCGATGTGGTGATGCATAATTTCAGACCCGGAGTTATGGAGCGCATCGGATTAAGTTATGAAGAAGTTAAAAATATTAACCCGAATGTAATCTACGGTTCAATTTCGGGTTATGGAGAACATCCCGATTTGAAAGATTTACCGGGACAAGATTTACTGTTACAATCGTTAACTGCTTTGACTTGGCTAAGCGGCAATCAGGAAGATGGTCCAGTACCAATGGGATTATCGATTGTAGATATGCTTGCCGGAGCACATTTAGCACAGGGAATTTTAGCAGCTTTATACAGAAAAGCAACTCATAATATGGGAGCGCAAGTTCAAGTGAGTATGCTAGAATCCGCGTTTGATTTTCAGTTTGAAACGATTACCACTTATTTCAATGACGGAGGTGAATTGCCTGTTCGAACTAAAACCAATAACGCTCACGCTTATTTGGGCGCACCTTATGGAATTTACAAAACCAAAAACGGCTATTTAGCATTAGCAATGGGCTCGATTCCTGTTTTGGCTTCTTTGCTGAAATGTGATGCTTTACTGGCTTTTCCTGAAAATAAATTTACGCTTAGAGACGAAATCAAAAATATACTTGCCGATCATTTGCTAACTCAGGAAACACAGTTCTGGCTGGACATTTTAGAACCCGCAGACATTTGGTGCGCAGGAGTTTTAAACTATCAACAGCTTTTTGCTGAAGATGGATTTAAAGTTTTGAATTTTACGCAGCAAGTCGAAATGCTTGATGGCTATACGTATGAAACAACTCGCTGTCCGATAAAAATTGACGGGGAATATTTGACTTCTAGAAAAGGTTCGCCAAAACTAGGTCAGGACAATGAGAAAATTATTAAAGAATTTATAGACTGCTGATGGAAAAAATTAGAATCGCCGTTCGAAAATTCGATCCCTTCGAAAGTACTCTTCAAAAATTATGGGATGCTTTCTGCCTTCAAAATAATATCAAAATGGAAGCAGAAATGATTCCGCTGGAACTTCATGATTTATATGAAACTACCATTTCAGAAAAAGGTCTAAAAGAAGGAAAATGGGATATTGCCCATATTAATACCGATTGGATTTTTGATGCTGTAAACGAAAATGCGGTTCTAAATTTATTTTCACTAATTGGAGAAAATCCGCCAGAAAATTATCCGTTTGGCTGGCATAAATCGCTCTTGCATTTGCAAAAATTAAGCAACGGCATTTACGGACTTCCTTTTCATGATGGTCCGGAATGTCTGATTTACCGAAAAGATTTATTCGAAAACGAAACCGAAAAAGAGAATTTTAAAAACCAATTTGGCTACGAACTTTCTACGCCAAAAACTTGGCAGGAATTCGCAGAAATAGCCACATTTTTTAATCGTCCCGAACAAAATTTATACGGTGCTGTTTTTGCCAATTATCCAGATGGACATAATATGGTTTTTGATTTTTGTCTGCAATTATGGACACGTGGCGGTTCATTATTAAACAAAAAAAATCAGATCGACATTCATAATGAAGCAGCAATAAAAGCATTGGATTTTTATAGAAAAATGGTCAATGATGCAACTGCTGTTCATCCAAAATCGAGAGAATTTGGTTCGGTTGAAGCTGGTTTGGCTTTCGCCGAAGGGCAAGCTGCGATGGCAATCAACTGGTTCGGATTTGCGTCTATGGCAGAAGTTATCGAAGAATCGAAAGTAAAAGGAAAAATCGATATTACTTCTCTCCCATCTGATCCGGGGCATAAAACAGCTTCTTTGAATGTATATTGGCTGTACACTATTGGTTCTGGAAGCAAACACAAAAAGTTAGCTTACGATTTTCTAAGATTTGCCACTACTCCCGAAAGCGATAAATTACTGACAACTGAAGGCGGAATCGGATGCCGAAAATCGACTTGGAAAGACGAAGAAATTAATACTTTAATTCCGTTTTATCATAAACTGGAAATGCTACATGAAAATGCATTGACACTGCCTCAAACCCCAATCTGGCCAAAAGTAGCCGAATTGATTGACGGAGCAGTTTTAAAAGCGATCGAAACTGATATTTCATCAGCTATAATTTTAGAGGAAACTCAGGAAAAAATTAGCAAATTAAGTCAAGGAACAACATTACACAGCTCTGTCAAAAATTAAATCTGGCAGGCTTAATTTCAAAATATAGTACACATGAATATTCCCTATAAACCTTTACTTCCCCAAACAGAACAGCCGATTGTGATTATCGGAGCTAGTGGTATTGTAAAAGACGCGCATCTTCCTGCTTATGAAATGGCTGGTTTTAAAGTTTTTGGCATCACCAATAGGACCATTTCAAAAGCTTATGATTTGCAAAAAGAATTCAAAATCGATCATGTTTTTGAAACTGTTGCAGACGCTGTAAAAAATGCGCCATCAAACGCTGTTTATGATATTACGGTATTACCAGATCAATACATTGAAATTTTGGAACAATTGCCTGACGGAGCCGCTGTTTTGATTCAGAAACCCATGGGAAATGATTTAGCTCAGGCACGTGAAATCGTGGAAGTCTGCGAAAGAAAAAATCTCGTAGCAGCGATTAACTTTCAATTGCGTTTTGCTTCTTTTGTAAGTGCAGCCAGATACTTGATTGATCAGGGCATTATTGGCGAATTATACGATTTAGAATTCAAAGTAACTGTAAATACGCCTTGGGAGTTATTTCCTTTAATTAAAGAACATCCAAGATTGGAGATTCTTTTCCACAGTGTACATTATATTGACTGCATTCGTTCTTTCTTAGGAAATCCGAAAAGCGTTATGGCAAAAACAGCCAAACATCCACTAAAAAAATTATCATCAAGCCGATCTACAATCATTTTGGATTATGGCGAAGATAAACATGTTGTCATCAATACGAATCATGATCATCACTTTGGTCCAAAACATGAAGAAAGCTACATCAAATGGGAAGGAACAAAAGGTGCTGTAAAAGCAAAAATGGGCTTGTTGATGAACTATCCTGATGGTCTTCCGGATATTTTTGAGTATGCTTTGCCCAAAAAAGATAACGAAAATGAATACGAATGGACAGAAGTAAAACTGGAAGGTTCGTGGTTTCCTGAAGCCTTTATAGGTGCGATGTCTAACCTAATGCGTTACAAAGAGGGTTCTGACGAAATATTATCTGCTAGCGTTCAAGATGTTTTAGGGACTATGAAAGTGGTAGAAGCTTGTTATGCGAGCAGTAAAAACGGTGGAATTTCTTTTGATGAAGTGTAATTAAAACACTATATTTCAAAACCAAAAAAAAACAAATTTAAGCCTTCTTCAAATCAAACGTATTTTTTAAAGTAAGGCCGACAAAAAATATCATAATATGTATTTTAAATCGACTTTTTTCGAAGATTATCAAATCGACGACAAACGAGTAACTTTAGGCAGAACCATTACAGAAACTGATTTTGTAGTTCACGCCGGACACACTGGAGATTTCTTCCCGCACCACATGGACGAAGAATGGTGCAAAACACAACCTTTCGGACAAAGAATCGCCCACGGAACCATGGTTTTTGCTATCGGTATTGGATTAACGGCTTCTGAAATAAATCCTGAAGCTTTTTCTAGAGGATATGACAAAATGCGTTTTGTAAAACCAGTTCATATTGGCGATACGATTCACTCAGAAGTTACTATTTCTGAAAAAGGTGAAGCCAAAAATCCAGAAATGGGAGCTGTCACAGAACATGTAGAAATCATCAACCAACGCGGTGAAGTGGTTTTGGCATGTGATCATCTGCTGCTTGTGAAAAAAAAGCCCTAAGATGCTTAGATTCTAAGGTGCTAAGGGTTTAAAAAATTTGCGCCTTTGTGGCAAAGAAAACTTAGCATCTTAGCACCTCAGAACCTTAGCGCCTTTAAAAAATAAACTAAAAACTATCTAAACAATGCAAATTACAAACCAAGCCGGCGATCAACATGAAGTGCCAACAGAAGGCGGAAATCAAAAACAATATCTGCTTCCCTTTATTCTCGTTACATGCCTATTCTTTCTTTGGGGAATGGCCCATAATCTTGATTCTGTATTAATTCCACACTTAAAGAAAGCGTGCGAATTAAATAACCGTCAATCTACTTTAATTGATACTTCTGTATTCTTTGCCTATTTTATTATGGCTATTCCGGCGGGAATGCTGATTAAGAGATTTGGATACAAAAACAGTATTATAACTGGATTATTAGTATTTGCCATTGGAGCATTTTTATTTGTTCCCGCTGCTAATACCAGAACTTATGAATTATTTTTATTTGCTCTATTTGTAATTGGCTGTGGTTTAACTATTTTAGAAACAAGCGCGAATCCATACGCTGCCATTTTAGGGCCAGCAGAGTCATCTTCTAAAAGATTGAATTTAGCAGCTTCTTTCAACGGACTGGCTGCCATGGTTGCTCCTATTGTTGGCTCCTTATTTATTCTTTCAGGAACCAATCATACAAAAGAACAAATGGATGCAATGCCAGAGGCAGAAAAAGCAGCTTACTTATTGGGTGAAGCGGCTTCTGTAAAAATGCCCTATATCGTATTAGGAAGTATTTTAGTTTTAGTTGCGGTTATATTCTATTTTGTGCAATTGCCTTCAATGAAAGCTACTCATTCCGAAGCCGAAATCAAACCTGGATTTTTCTCTGTTTTAAAATTTAGACATTTAAGCTGGGGAGTTATTGCTCAATTCTTTTATGTTGGTGCGCAAGTTTGCATTACTAGTTTCTTTATCCGTATTGCACAGCAAGGAGCAGGATTGGACGAAAAAACAGCAGGGTATTATTTAGGTGTTTACGGTTTTCTTTTTATGGCAGGACGTTTTATTGGGACTTTCTTTTTGCGTTTTGTAAAAGATTATGTTTTATTGTCAATTTACTGCGTAATAAGTGTTTTACTTTGCTTAGTAGCGATTTACGGTTCTGGAATTGTAGTAATTTATGCTCTTGGAGGAATCGGGTTCTTTATGTCTATTATGTTCCCTACTATTTTTTCTTTAGGCATTAAAGGCCTAAAATCGAATACAGAAACAGGTTCTTCGTGGCTGGTAATGTCAATTGTTGGAGGTGCTATTATTCCTTACGGAATGGGAACTTTAATCGATATGAATCATGATGATATTCAGTCAGGATATATTATCCCATTAGTTTGTTTCTTGATTATTCTTTCTTTTGGGGCGTTTGGCCACAAAGTCAAGACGGTTTCAGAATAGTTTTTTAAACCGTAAATTACACAACAGATTTAACCAGTAATAATCCTTAATCTGTGACAGAAAAAATAAAATTCATGAATACTTTGTCTGGCTCACCATCGCTTAAGTATTAGCTATTAAAGAAAAAACGCCTCCAATCGGAAGCGTTTTCTTTTTTAGTGTTATGTCTAAGAATTAATGTTTTTTACCATTACCGTGACCATTTCCTCCTTTATTATTTCCTTTCTCATTTCCGTAATGGTTTCCGTTGTTGCCTTTAGGTTTTTCTCCTCTATTTTTTTGAGGCTTTCCGTGATACCCTTTCGGATAGTTGGCTCTATGTTTAGCATGATACTTATAAGGTGCATCTCCTTTATAATCGGTCAAAACTACTTTGTAACCAGAATACAAATCATAGTTTCTATATCGTGATGGCAAACTTCTTTCACGAATCCATCTTCCGCTGTTGTCGTAAATGAATACGCTTTGATTTATATCATAATACACATCAATGTCTGGCAAATAATAATATCTGCTGTTGTCATATCCTTGCGGTCCCCAATTTGGAGGAGTACCAATATTTACATTAACTGATACCTGTGCCTGAGCGAAAAAAACACTCATAAAAAGCACAGAGGCAAATACTAACTTTTTCATGTTCTTAAAATTTAAATGTTAATTTAGTAGATATTAATCGAAATTAATGCCAAAATTTAAGATTCGAGCATTCAATTATATAAATGTACTAAACAAATCGACGAATAGTGTTTTTTAGACGATGTATTTTATCTCTTTCTTATTCTGCTGGTCGATATAAAAAGATTAATAGCAAAAAAAAAGATAGAAATATTGATAAAAGAAAAACGCCGCATTTCTGAGGCGTTTTATTGTCATGTTTTGTAGTGATTATACTGAACTAGTATAATCTATGTGGAACGGCTACTAACTCTCAATATCTTCATTTGAATGATTCAAAAGTAAAATAATAGCTTCAATTTGAAATATATTTTAGACCAAAGGCTTAATTAAAACGATAAACGTACAATTTTAACAAATAAGTCTATCTCCAGCCACCACCTAAAGCTCTATACAGATTAATAACAGCTTGTAATTTTTGCAAATTATCGGCTACTCCACTTAATTGTGCCGCTAAAAGATTTTGCTGTGATGTCAATACATCCGTATAATTCGTTGACGAACTATACTCTAAAAGCTCTTGTGTAAAATCTACTGCTTTTTCTAAAGCTGCAATTTGTTTTGCTCTCGAATCTTCTTTTTCAACAGCCATTTCATACGAATACAATGCATTTGAAACTTCCTGACCTGCCACTAAAAGACTTTGCTGGAAATTATTGTAGGCTTGCAATTGTTGCGACTGAGCTGTTGTCAATCTCATTTTATTAAGTCCGTTATTGAATAAAGGCTGTGTTAATCCTCCAATAATTGAATAAAAAATGGAATGGCTAAAAAAATCGTTCAGTTCTAAATTTGAAAAACCTGTACTTGCTGTAAGTGTCAAACTCGGATAGAAATACGTTTTAGCTAAATTAGTCGACTCAAAAGCAACTCTGAAATTAAATTCTGCTTGACGAACGTCCGGGCGGTTATTTAATAATTGTGCAGGCATTCCGATTGCGATTTTTTCAGGAATAATTTGTGTCCCCAAAACACCTCTATCAATTGGTCCAGGAGCTTGTCCTAGCAAAATATTGATTGCATTTTCGGTTTCGCGAATATTTTGCTTCAAATCTGGAATCAAAACTTCGGCTGCATGCTGATTCGCCTCACTCTGAACAACTGCCGCACCAGTTACGATTGCGCCTTCTTTTAAAGCTTTAATCGTTTCTACATTTTCAATTCGGCTTTTTAGCGTCTTCTCTGTAATTTCCAATTGTTTATCGTAGGCCAAAAGCAGGAAATAATTATTCGCGATATCTGCAATCAATTGTGTCTGAACGGCTTGTTTTGCAGCATCAGAAGCTAAATAGGTCGCCAGTGCGGCTCTTTTAGAACTGCTCAATTTACCCCAAACATCAATTTCCCAAGAAGTGCTTACGCCTAATTTATAAGTTGTTGTCAGCGTATTAATGTTAATTCCCGCTGGAAAATTCAATCCTGCCTGAGACTGTTTGTTATGCGTTACATTGGCGTCTAACTGCAAACTTGGATAATATGCCAATTTGCTCTGACGCAGAGATGCTCTGGCTTGAACAATATTCTCAATGGCATTTTTTAGATTCAAATTCTGATCTAATCCTTTTTGAATTAGAGCATTCAGCTTTTCATCTTTAAAAACAGTATTCCAAGGCATATCTGCAATTGTCGTAGAATCGGTTGAAGACTGATCTCGGTACAATTGGTCTGTTTTTAATGTCGTGGGACGTTCGTATTTCTTGGTAACAGAACACGCACTGATAAGCGCAGCTGTTATTACCAGTAAAATATATTTATTTGAACTATTCGTCATTTTTCTTGTAATTAAATTTTACTCTTTGTGAGCTTCTATTAAATGAATTTCGTCTTCATCATCATCGTCATCATCATAGCCATCTTTTGCCGGCCCGCTTATTTTTTCCTGTAAAGTTTGGAAAATGATAAACAATACTGGAATTACGAAAACTCCTAAGATTGTTCCAATTAACATACCTCCAACGGCCCCTGTACCAATCGATCTATTCCCCACAGCTCCTGCTCCAGAAGCAAACATTAAGGGAACCAATCCTAAAATAAAGGCAAACGAAGTCATCAAAATAGGTCGTAAACGTGCTACAGCTCCTTCGATTGCAGCTTGCACTATTGGAAGCCCTTTTCTTCTTCTATCCAAAGCAAACTCGACAATCAAAATACCATTTTTAGCCAGAAGACCGATCAACATGATTAAAGAAATCTGCAGATAAATATTACTATTCAGTTTGAAAATAATGGAGAACAAATACGCTCCTGCCAATCCAAACGGAATGGAGAATAATACGGCAAATGGCAAAATGTAACTTTCATATTGTGCACTTAGAAGGAAGTAAACGAATACCAAACATAAAATGAAAATAAAAATCGTTTCTCCGCCAGATGCTAATTCCTCACGCGTTAATCCAGAAAATTCATAACCATAACCCGCAGGAAGATTTTCTGCCGCCACTTCCTGAATAGCTTTAATAGCATCTCCAGAACTGTAACCTGGTTTTGGTGCTCCAGTAATCGAAATTGAGGTAAATAAATTAAATCTCGAAATAGATTCTGGTCCAAAAACTCTCGTCATTTTTACAAACTCGGTAATTGGCGCCATATTTCCAGCACTATTTCGAACGAAAATTTTATTCAACCCTTCTGTATTAGCTCTAAATTCTGGAGCTGCTTGAACCATTACACGGTATTGTTTTCCGAATTTATTGAAATTCGAAGCATACAATCCTCCATAATATCCTTGCATGGTTGATAAAATGGTATTTACCGAAACTCCTGCATCTTTCGCTTTCGCTAAATTAATATCCATCATATACTGGGGAAAACCAGGGTTAAATGGCGTTGTCGCATATTGAATTTCTGGACGTTCAGATAATTTGGCTAAGAATTCGTTATTTACTTTATAGAATTCAGCTGTTGTATGTCCACCTTTATCTTGCAATTGGAATTCGAATCCTCCACTTTGTCCAAAACCTTGAATGGTTGGAGGCGAAATGAAAAATATACTAGCTTCACGAATACCGCTTGTTTTGGCAAAAAGCTGTCCGATTACATCATCGACACTCAAATCACGTTCGTCCCAAGGTTTCAATTTCACGATAACCATACTGTAAGCACTACCTGCTCCAGCGGTAAAGTTCTGCCCCACAATGCGAAGTGTATTTTTAACTCCTGGAATGGTTTTCGCAATGCTATCTACTCGCTTTGCAATGACATCCGAACGTTCCATAGAAGCAGATGGCGGTAAGCTGATGTTAGCAAAAACAGTCCCCTGATCTTCTGAAGGAACGAAAGCCGAAGGCGTAGTTTTCATCATATAAACCAATGCCAAACCAGCAATTACAATCGATGCTAATGCAATCCATTTTTTAGCAGAAAGAAAACTTACCGAGCGTTTGTATCTTGCCGTAACATTATCGAATGCAACGTTAAATGAAGTGTAAAAACGCTGCAAATAACTTTTATGCTTATGGTCATCAGCGTGCGGTTTCAATAAAAGCGCACATAAAGCCGGACTTAATGTCAAGGCGTTTACTGCAGAAAGAATAATCGCAACTGCCAATGTAATACCAAACTGTTTGTAAAAAACTCCTGTAGATCCTGTAATAAAGGTAACGGGAATAAATACCGCAGCCATTACCAATGTAATCGAAATAATCGCTCCCGAAATTTCGTCCATTGCGTGAATAGTCGCTTTTTTAGCCGATTTATATCCGTGATCTAGCTTAGCGTGAACGGCCTCGACGACCACAATTGCATCATCGACCACAATACCAATGGCGAGTACCATCGCAAAAAGCGTCAATAAGTTAATCGTGAATCCGAATAAATTCAGGAAGAAAAACGTTCCTACAATTGCAACTGGAACCGCAATCGCCGGAATTAATGTCGATCTAAAATCCTGAAGGAAAATAAATACTACAATGAAAACCAATATAAAGGCTTCGACTAAAGTATGAATTACTTTTTCTATAGAAGCATCCAAGTTTTCGTTAACATCCACCATGATGGTGTATTTCATTCCTTTTGGAAAACTTTTCGCTGCTTCTTCAATCAGTTTTTTAGAATTGATGATTACATCACGCGCATTTGATCCGGGAGTCTGGCTAATTGCCATTGCTGCCGATTCCACACCGTTTGTTTTAATAGTTGACGAATAACTTAAAGACCCAAGCTCTACTTTGGCTACATCTTTAAGTCTTAGCATCTGCCCATTTCCAACCGATTTTATGACGATATTCTCAAATTCCTGAGCGCTTGTTAAACGTCCTTTGTATTTAATTACATATTGAAATGCCTGATTTCCGTTTTCACCAAATTTACCTGGCGCTGCTTCAATATTTTGTTCTGCCAAAGCAGCCGAAATATCACTCGGAATCAGTTTATATTGCTGCATTATATCTGGTTTTAGCCAGATTCTCATGGAGTAATCTTTCGCACCAAAAACAGTTACATCTCCTACCCCAACAACACGCTGGATTTGAGGCACAAGGTTAATCTTTGCATAATTTTGAAGAAACGTCTGATCGTATGCTTTATCATCGCTGTATAAAGAAAAGATCAATAAGTTACTACTCTGGCTTTTGGTTACCGTAACCCCAGCCTGAGTTACCTCTACAGGCAGTAAACTAGTCGCGCGAGAAACCCTGTTCTGAACGTTTACCGCTGCTAAGTCAGGATTGGTACCAACTTTAAAGAAAACTTTTATCGATGCGTTACCATCATTTGTTGCTGTAGAAGTCATGTACGTCATGTTTTCTACACCATTAATCTGCTCTTCAAGCGGAATCACGATACTTTTCAGTACCACATCGGCATTGGCGCCGGTATAACTTGCCGCAACGTTCACCGTTGGCGGTGCGATATCCGGATATTGGGAAATCGGTAACTCAATTAGGCCTAAAACACCTAAAATAACGATAATAACAGATATTACCGTCGAGAGTACGGGTCTTTGTATAAATTTTTTAAACATTTCTTTTATTTTAAATCGGCGTAAACTGTTTCTGGGCTTTGATTTTGAGGTTTAATTTCAGTTCCTTCTTTTAATGAAGCAACTCCTTCCAATACAATTTCATCACCAGGTTTCAAACCACTCGTCACCACATAATAGTTTCCTGCTGAATTATCAAGCACAGTGATATTCGCATTTCTTGTCTTTTTGTCTTTACCAACAACTACTGCGAACATTTTATCCTGAAGTTCAAAAGTGGCGCTTTGCGGTATTATAATCGCATCTTTTACGAAATTCGGAATCTGCACTGTTGTACTGCTTCCGCTTCTGATAACTCCTTTTGGGTTTGGGAAACGTGCTCTAAAATTTACGGTACCTGTTTCTGTATTGATTAATCCGTTTACAGTTTCTATTTTTCCTTTTTGATCATAAGTCGACCCGTCAGAAAGCACTAAAGAAACTTCGGGCATACTTTTTATTTTTTGGTTTAATGAACCTCCTGCATCTTTTGTGAAATTTAGCAGTACTTTTTCATTCATGGCAAAATAAGCATAGACATTACCAATACTTGAAACTGTTGTTAAAGGCTCTGCTGTATTTGAACTTACCAAACTTCCTAAACGAAACGGAATTGAACCTACAACTCCATTTACAGGGCTCGTTACAGTGGTATATCCTAAATTAACTTTAGCATTTACTAAAGCGGCATTGGCCTGAGCTAAAGATGCCATAGCCGACTCATAAGTGTATTGAGCAGATTCTAGATCGTATTTGCTGATAATCCCTTTTTCAACCAATGGTTTCACTTTATTTACAGCCAATTTTGCCGAGCTTACCTCTGCCTGAGCGCTTTTAATGCTTGCCGTTGCAGTACGAACTTGCTGTTCGTACTCTGGAGCACTGATTTTAAATAATGGTTGTCCTGCTTTCACGACTGCTCCTTCATCAACAAAAATTTTATCAATATAACCTTCCACTCTTGGGCGGATTTCTATGTTTTGCTGTCCTTGAATACTAGCAGGAAAATCGCTGTTCAAAGTCGCTGATTCCGGCTGTAATGTCACAGTTTTATATTCTTTAATCTGCGGTGCACCTCCGGCCTGAGCCGATTTATCATTTTTACCGCAAGAAGCGATAATAAGTGATGCTGCGAGAATGCTTAAAAATGATGGCTTATTCATTGTGAAAAATGTGTAATTATCGATTATATGCCAACAAAAGAAATAAAATATTACGCACGAAATTTTTCAAATAGACGAACAGCAAGAGACAATCGATAAAGATAAGATGAGAACCGATGGAATTTTTCAAAATATTAAACGACTGTTTAATTTTTATCTTATCGGCTCTAAAATGCTTTTTAGAGACTCTAAATACGGTTTTAGCGATTGCTCAAAATTTGTATTCAAATAAAATGTAATATTGTCGATATAAACTATAAATTGTAATGACACCGAATATTTTCAGACCTTATTTATTTACCGGATTACACATTCTTGGCTGGTCTTTATTAGGATATCTGATGCTGTTTTATATTCCGCTTACTTGGAATGTTGTGCTTCCGCAAGCATTCTGGCTTTGGCAGAGCATAGTACTAATTTTACTAATGGTTCTATTTTATTCTACAGCAAAAATCATAGTTCCAAAAACCATCATAAAAGACAACACTTCTCCTTTCTTGCTTTGGGCATTTGCGGCTGTTATTGCCATGCAGCTCATCGCTTATTTCTATACCTCACAAACCGATCTTCATAATCAGATTATGAAAGCTATTGGTTTTAAAAAATATAAAAATCCTTATTTTGACAATTATGTTTTTACTTTGACATTATTGGTTTTAGGAATAAGCACCAGTTGGGCCATGTTACAGCATTGGCAAAAAGCAGCGCAGCATAAACAGAAACTCGAACAAGACAAAACTGTAGCTGAGTTAGCAATGCTAAAAGCGCAAATCAATCCGCATTTTTTCTTTAATTCGCTTAATAGCATCTATTCATTAACGTATACCAACATTGAGGATTCTAGAAATGCGCTTCATACTTTAAGCCGCATGATGCGCTATTTGCTTTACAGCACGGAAGAAAAAACAACTTTGCTGAAAGAAGCTGAATTTATGAAAGATTTCATTGCTTTAATGAAACTTCGTGCCAATAGCAAACTGACCATTACAACAGATATTCCTGAAAAAATACACGATTACCCAATTGTTCCGATGTTATTATTACCTTTAGTAGAAAATGCTTTTAAACACGGCGTTCATGCCACAGATAAAAGTGAGATTTACATAAAGCTTACACAAAATGAAAGCGAATTGGAGTTTGAAGTAGAAAATACTTATTTCGAAAAAACAGCTGTTTCTGATGTGGGTGGAATTGGTTTAGCCAACACCAAGCGAAGATTACAATTGATTTATCCAAATCAGCATTTTATTTCTTTTGGAGTTACCGATCACGGAACGTATAAAATTAAGTTGAAGATAAATTTAGAGCAATGACAGTATTAAAATGTATAGCAGTAGATGACGAACCATTGGCTTTAAGATTGGTGCAAACTTTTATAGAGCAAACTCCGTTTTTAGAATTAATTTCTACTTGCGACAATGCCGTTGATGCCATGGGACTTATCAGGGAAACAAAACCCGATTTAGTTTTCTTGGATATCAATATGCCTAATTTAAGCGGAATGGAGCTGGCAAGATTAATACAGGATCAAGCTGGACCATTGCCAAAAATTATTTTTACGACTGCTTACAATCATTATGCAATTGAAGGGTATAAAGTAAATGCTGTAGATTATCTTTTAAAACCTTTCAGCTACGAAGAATTTCTGCGCGCCTCTAGCAAAGTTTTACAATTGTCTGAAGAAGCTAATAATCATTTTAATCCCATTGCTGCTGATGACGAGTTTATCTTTTTGAAAGTTGAATACCAATGGGTTAGAATTTCACTAAAAGATATCACGTACATTGAAAGCCTGAAAGATTATGTAAAAGTACATCTTGAGGATTCTCAGAAAGCTTTGTTATCGCTCATTTCCCTCAAAGCTTTAGAAGAAAAACTGCCTTCGTCAAAATTTATGCGAGTGCATCGTTCTTTCATTGTTTCATTAGATAAAATAAGCGCCATCAGCAAAAACTCCATTTTTATTGATAAAATTGAAATAGCAGTTGGCGAACAATATAAGGAAGCCTTTAAAACATTGGTCGATAAATGGCTGAAATAAAATTAGAATTACAAAATCATGGAAAAAAGATCAAACAAATATTACCTTACTTTAAGTCTTAAGGAATATGCAAACGGTGAAACGAAACCAGCAAAAGAACTCGGAATAGAATTTGACAATCACGACGAAATTTTTGGAATCATAGAAAAAATCAAACAAAAAAATATTTTTGCAAATGATTCAGAAGCAGTTCAATTTGCTTTAGGATTAAAATTGTTTAGCGAAATCAAATTAAAAAATCGCAAAAACCCTCTTTTTGACGAATTGAACGAAGTTTTTCCCATTTTCATGAAAAAATTAAAAAGTCTTTAAAATCTTCTTTAAAAATAAGGACTCAGCTCAATTTCTTGTAAAATAATAAATGTTAAATTTCTGCTAAGATGAAGACAATCCAATTCGTATTGGCAATATTTTATCACAATTTTCCGTTCCAATTAAGCATGTCCCACTAAATGCTTTTTCCAAAAGAAGTTTAATTTCTCTTTTGAAATTCTACTGCTCCATATAAAATGGCATCAGCATTTAGGCATTCTTAATTGAAAATAAACAGAGAATTCATTCGAAACTGACCATTTCAACCTTAATGAATCTCTATTCTTCTCTTTCGAAATGTTCGATAATGCAAAAATTTATTGTTAACCATTAAAATAAAAGCATTATGATAATTCAAAAAAGTATTTTTCTTCTTGCAGGAATTCTTGTTTTAGGCAGTTGCTCTAATAACGACAATACTGACGGAGGCACAGATCCAGGACCAACGGGACCTCCTGTAGAAACGGGAGCGGCAAATACGACTTATCAGCCCGCTTTTGCGGGGCAGACACGCGCAGGAAGTATCCAAACTACCACCGAAATTGAATCTAAAATTATTACCAGTGGCTTAAGTGCTCCTTGGGGAGTTGCTTATCTTCCTGACGGACGTCTGCTTGTAACTGAAAAAGCAGGCAAAATTAAAATCGTAACTCAAGCAGGTGTTATCAGTAATGCCTTAACTGGCGTTCCCGCTGTTAATCCAGATAGCCAAGGCGGATTGCTTGGAATTTGTCTAGATCCTGCATTTGCTACAAACCGAATGATTTACTGGGTGTTCTCTGAAGTTGTTGGGGGCGGAAATATTACCGCTGTTGCGAAAGGAAGAATTTCAGACGACGAAAAAGCAATTGAAAATGCAACCGTAATTTATCGTTCTAACACGCCAAACGCTAGCACACTGCATTACGGAGGGCGAGTTTTATTTGATAAAACTGGAAATTTATTTGTAAGCATTGGCGAGAGATCAGTTTTGGAAACACGTCCGTTGGCGCAATCTGTAACAAGCAGTTTGGGTAAAATTGTTCGTATCACAACAAGCGGACAGGCAGCACCAGGAAATCCAGCGTTTACTCAGGCTGGGGCTCTACCAGAACTTTATACCATCGGGCATAGAAATCCACAGGGATTAGCTATACATCCAACTACGGGCGAATTATGGCAAAGTGAACACGGGCCTAGAGGCGGTGACGAAATTAACCAAATTAAAGCTGGAGCAAATTACGGCTGGCCAACAATTACTTACGGAATTGAATATAGTGGTACGAAAATTGGAGAGGGTATTACGCAGCAAACCGGAATGGAACAGCCTGTTTATTATTGGGATCCTGTAGTTTCACCAAGCGGTATGACGTTTTACGCCGGAAAGCGCGTTCCAGAATGGCAAAATAATCTTTTTATTGGTTCTTTGAGCGGTATGCATATTGTACGCTTAGCTTTTAAAGACAATAAAGTGGCTGGAGAAGAAAGATTATTGGCTGGAGAAGGACAAAGATTTAGAGATATTACACAAGGAAAAGATGAAGCATTATACGCCGTTACCGATCAAGGAAGACTTTACAAAATAGATAAAAAGTAAACTTGTTCATCTATACATGCCAAAAAAACGCCCCAAATATGGGGCGTTTCGTGTTTTTAAGATTTTGTTTTTTTTAGTTTCAGGTTTCAAGTTTCAGGTTTCAGGTTTCAAGTTAAACGCAACGGAATAAAATCTGAAACATGGAACTTGAAACCTGAAACCTGAAACAAAAAACTTAAGCTTTTGCTTTTCTTTTTACCGTACAGCCAATTTCTTTCGTTTGCGTAATTGCTGGTTTCTGTCCGCTTTTTAATGACGCGATTACATCTTCGGCATATTTTATTTTTTGAGGATTATTCCCTTCTGGATCATTATCGATTGCTCCAACATATTCAACAACATTTCCTTTTGCTGTTTTAGAAACGATAAAAATATGAGGTGTACGCTTTGCTCCATACTCATCCGTAATTTTCTGTCCTGGATCAAACAAATATGGGAAAGGATATTTTTTGTCTTTTGCTAAATCTTGCATTTTAGCAAAAGTGTCTGCCGTAGAAGCTTCAGGATCATTTGGATTGATTGCAATCACTGGATATCCTTGCGGTTTAAATTTTTTATCCAAATCGATAATTCTCTGTTCATATCCAATTGCGTATGGACAAGTGTTACAGGTAAAAACTACAATATATCCTTTTGCATCTTTAAAAGTTCCGAAAGAAACTTCTTTGTTGTCCACATTTTTCAGTTTGAAATCTGGAGCTGCATCGCCCGCTTTAAGTGTTACCGCATTTTGTGCGTGAGATAGAAATGCAGAAAATGCTAATGCCAATAATAAGATTATTTTTTTCATAATGGTTTACAGTTTTTTATATTCAGTTAATAATTGTTCATAGGTAAATTCGCTTTCGACAAATTTTCGTTTGTCATTTTTAATAAAAAGTGTTGCAGGAATACTTCCAGACCAACTCGGATCAATTCTATCAATAAATTCTTGTGGGCTGCTTTCATTTAATAAAAAGACTTCATTCTTTAGATTCTTTCTTTTCACAAATGGAACTACGTTGGATTCTAATTTCGATTTAAAATCTAGACTTACTAACAAAACAGCCAGTTTTTCTGCTTTATGATCTGCTGCTAATTTCTCAAAATGCGGTAATTCTTTTATGCACGGCGCGCACCAAGTTGCCCAAAAGTTAACAACGTAAGTGCTATCTTTTCCGTTTTTAATTCTTTCATTAAGCTGATTGATATTAATTAGCTTCACATTCTGACTATAAGCAGAAACCGAAATAATACCGAATAAAAACATATAGAAAAGAGACTTAATTTTCATAAGAAGAATGCTTTAGAATTAATTTGTGTCTTACAAATATAAACTAATGAAATCTTACTTTTTGTTAATGAAAGTTTAATGATTTTTTTAGGTACCAAGTTGCAAAGAGGCAAAGTTTATTATCCCGATCCAAACCTATATATTCAGAAATGAAATCTCCTAGATTCTAGTCATGTTTTCTTGACTAATTGACTGGCTATGATATTCTGCTCAACTTTGCAGCATGTTCATAATCCGAGAGTACCTTTTAAAAATTACTATGAAAATACTGTCGATACTATTAATCCTGATTTTCAGTGTAAACTGTCAGTCACAAACAAATTCTAAAATGAGTGAAGACAAAACAAATCCGCTATTATGCGATCCTGTAAGCGGAATGTGCGAGATGCCTGCTGGCGAAAAATCGAATGCAAAAACGGTTATTCTAGCAGAAAACAAACCAGTCAAGATCATTTACTATACCGATCCTATTTGCTCTTCTTGTTGGGGAATTGAACCTCAGCTTAGAAAATTAAAACTAGAATATGGCGACTATTTTGAAATTGACTATCGAATGGGCGGCTTATTGCCTGATTGGAGCTATAATAGTGGCGGAATAAGCAAACCTTCTGATGTTGCGCATCATTGGGACGAAGCCAGTTTGTATTACGAAATGCCAATTGATGGAAATGTTTGGCTTGAAGATCCGTTAGATTCTTCATATCCATCATGCATTGCTATGAAAGCAGCGCAAATGCAGAATAAAGAAAAAGCGGTGAAATTTATGCGTATTCTTCGCGAAGAATTATATCTAAACAAAAAGAATATCGCAAAATGGGAAAACCTAGCAGAAGCTGCAAAAACTGCCGGATTGAATGTGGAAAAATTAAAAACGGATTATGATGGAGATGCTAAAAAGTTTTTTCAAGAAGATTTAAATCTAGGAAAAACTCTTGGTGTACGAGGTTTTCCAACTTTATTTTTGGCCGATGCCGATAATAACCAGCTGACTGTTTATGGCTCTAAACCTTATGCCTCTTATGAAAATGCTTTATTAGCCTTATTTCCTGAAGCAAAGAAGAAAAAATTCATGAATAGTAATTCATTGTCCATTTTTGAAGTTTATCCATCACTTGCTCCAAAGGAATATGCTGCTATTCACGATATTTCTGTTAGTGAGGCAAAAATAATTCTAGAGGAATTATTCAGCCAAGGAAAATTGGATAAAAAAACGATTAAAAATGGTTCGCTTTATATTAAAAAATAAGTAAAAATGAGAATATCTTATCGAAACATCTGATTGCCAAAACATATCACCTTAAGTGATCTTTAGAATTACAAAAGAGGTTCTTTAAAAATATACTCTTTATCATATTCAATCTCAAAAGCTCTCAGCTGTTTCTGGTATTCTTCTAAAAAAGTTTCTTTCTTGTGATGTTCTTCTTGGTTTTGAATATATCGAATGACATTTGGCACATGGCTTCTTGAATATGAAAATGCTCCGTAACCTTCTTGCCATGAGAAACCAGCTGACAATTTTTGCTCTTTAATCCATTTGCTGGTTTCTGTTTTTACATTCTGCACTAAATTAGAAATAGATTGTGTTGGACGCATCCCTATAAAAACATGTATATGATCTGGCATACTATTAATACATAACATTTTATGATTGTTTGCTTGAATTATACCCGTAATATATTGATGCAACTTGTCTTTCCATTCCTTTGCAATTAATGCTTTTCTGTATTTCACCGCAAATACAAATTGTATGTGCAATTGCGTATATGTATTTGCCATTACCGACCAAACGTTCCTACGGAACGAAAAAACATGATTAATTAAAGTTCTACCGATAAGATGTTCCTAGCGGAACATTTCTTTTCTCAACAAATGCAAATTTTAAAAATAATCACTTTTAATATGCCTTCTAAAAGTTTTTAGAATATTATTTTAAGACAAAAAAGTTCCACAGGAACATTTCTTTCTAGAATAGAAAAAAAATAAAAAATGTTCCGCTAGGAACATCTCATCGGTAGACAAAAAAAAGTTTTGTCGAGTTTCGTTCCGTAGGGGACGTTTGATTGGTTTATTAATTTCCTTCAAAATCAAATCCGCTACAACATCCAGAAAATATCAATCCAATAAAAAAATGTTCCGCTAGGAACATCTCATCGGTAGACAAAAAAAGTTTTGTCGAGTTTCGTCCCGTAGGGGACGTTTGATTGGTTTATTAAATTTCCATCAAAATCAAATCGGCTACAACATCTATTGCTTGATTGATAATACTTTCTGGAGATCCTTTAAACTCATAACGTTTGGCAATTTGTTTTTCTCCAAAAATAATATGAATAAAAATAGTCCCCACAGGCTTTGACTCGCTTTCACTTCCTCCTGGTGTTGTCAGTCCTGTTAACCCGACACAGATATCCGAACCCACATAGCGGTAAAAATTTTGAGCCATTAACTTGGTTACCTCTGCAGATTCTGCACTATACTGTTCAATGGTTCCCCACGGGATATGAAGCAAATCTTCTTTCATTGAAGAATGATAACATACTATTCCTCCTATGAGAATTTTTCCCGAATTAAGAACTGTCGAAAATTCGTAACACATTTTTCCAGCCGAAGCGCTTTCCGCAAATGATATTGTGAGGTTCTTTTCTATTAAAGTCTGACAGCATGCGGTTACCTTATCTGACGCCATATTGATTTTAAATTTAATTACACGTTAATTTCAACCCAAATGTAGATTGTTATGATATAGTAAACTTACATAATTTCTTACAATATTTACATTATAAGTAACTGTTAATTATGCAACTATGGCTTATTTTTTTATAAGAACTTCCTTCTCTTAACGCACTAAATTTGTAAAAACAGCTTTTAAAGTCATTTATAATCCGAAAAAAATGTAAAAGCCTAAATGCCATGACTTTTAAAAGCAGGACAAGACAATTACAGTAAACTGTAAAGATTTGCAGGTTTTCGTATGAAGATTCAATCTTTGAAAAATTAATAATCAAAAAACACTATTATGGAAAAGCAACACAACCATGATTATGGTCAATTTGATCCTGATTATATCGAACAAAATACTCTTCTCGACGGTACTTACTCTAATGAAGACGAGTTTAAACAAGTTTTACATAAACATGACAATCGAGAATTTGGCGAAAGCGATCCTGATTATTATGAACAAAATACGCTGATTGACAATGACAATTATGCACGAGATGAAGATCCGTATCAGTATCAGGAAGAGTTTATTGAAGATCCATCGCATCCTAAGGGAGATTTTGAGCCGAATACAAATATCCGTTCAGAAAATATTCCGAATCAGGAAAGAATTGTTAATGAAGATGATGCCATTACAAACGATGGTACACAAGATGATTTAAATGATGAATATGATCCTGATTTGGATTATGAAAATGATCTGGAAAAAGACGTCGATCTGGATAAGGATGAAGAATTGGATGATTTTGATGCAGAACATTATCCTGAAAATCACCCAAGAGAATAACAAAATTTCGTAAATTGTAAAGCATTAGGCGATATGACTTTAGCCACTCAAATTGTCTGGCTTTTTGTACTAGCAATTCCAATTGCTTGCATCAGCTGGACTGTCACACACGAAGAGATTTTTAGAGAACCGCATGAATGGTGTGTCAGACATTCTAAAAATGACAAATACATACTGTCAAGGAAGTTTTTTTATCTCCTTACGTGTGAATATTGCTTTAGTCATTACGTTACAATTGCATTTCTGATTATCTGCGGTTATAAACTTTTGTTAAATGACTGGAGAGGATATATTTTGGCAGGGTTTTCTCTAGTTTTTATGGCAAATGTCTACATGAGTCTTTTTGCTCTTTTGCGCCAGGCCATAAAAAAGGAAAAGGTCGAAATTGAGAAAATTGAGAGTGAAACTGACACTGAAAACAGTAAAAATTAAAAATAACAAAAAAGTATAATTAAAATTAATTGGCATTATGGAGAATTTAAATTTTATAGACCCATTATTACACGGAATTAAACCTGAAAGCAAACCGTTAAATCTGTCAGTAAAACAAATGGTATGTGCTGGAGTTGGTGCTCTTTTAGCATCGGCAGTTTTGAAGAAAACCGGACATCCAAAAGCAAGTGCTGTTGTAGGAAGTCTTGCATTACCAATTTTGGCATCGGCATGTTATAAAAAATATAGTCAAGTATCTAAAGACAAAATTGATGCTAAATCAAGCAGCGGTATCGAATACAATCACTAATCGTTTATAAACTATCATAAAAAAGAGCGCTTATTTAGAATAAGCGCTCTTTTTGTTTTTTCGAGAAGATTAGTTAAGAAATATTTCCTTCAACCCAATTTAATGCTTTATTGAAATCAACTTTTTTATATCCGCGAAACTCTCCCGGAACAATATAGCTGAACCCATTGGTGAAAGAAATGATTTCGTCTGTATCAGTAACAATTGCTGCCCTATTCCATTTTCCAAGATTTTTCAAACCAAGAAGAGCATCTTGCAGCCACGCTCCCGCTGTAAAATTCTCAATATCGGTATCCAGAACCAATAAGAAATTAATCTCATTTGTCTGTTTTACCAAATGTTCAACGGCTGGAGTTACTGTTGTCACAAAATCTTCTTTTGTCACTTCTGCCAATGCTCTAAAGGCAACAATATTATCTGTAGTATCAATTTGATGTATCATGATTTTTATACTTTTTGAGTTATTAATGATGTTTTTATTTGAGACATTTGAAAATGTAAATTTCAACTCAAATTTACTTATTATCAATCAGATACGGATTATATTTAACTATTCATTTATTATATTTTTTTAAGGCTGAAAGTGACAAAATCCCTAAGAGACAAAGGTTTCTTTGATTGCGGAAAATTCTTTGCGTTAGATGCACTGCAGTGCATCTCTACAATTCTATACTGGATGTCATTCCAAAAAACCTTTTAACCTTTGTCACTTTGCAACTATTAACCTCAAAAAAAAGCCTGCTTTTTTTGAAAACAGGCTTTTTGGAAAAAAATAAAAAATAAACTAACACACAAACTTTAAAGATTTTAAGTGACAAAGTTTTTTAATTGCTAAAAAATTCATTGTAAATATTAATGTTAGATTTAGTGCTTTACTTTGTGCCTTTGCACCTTTGTCACTTTGTTACTTTGTTACTCTAAAAAACAAACTTAATTGTATCCTTGGTTTTGTTTGAATTCCTTAGTCACATCAATTGTTGACTGTGGAATTGGGAATACTCTTCTGTAAGGTTGTGAAGCAGCTTTTGCGGTTCCAGGAAGATCAAATTTTCCGAAACGGATCATTTGCGGTCTTCTGTATAACTCCCAATATAATTCAAAACCAATCTCGTTATATAAAACGTTTTGGTCGATTGCTGTTAAAGCTTTTCCTGGTGTACTTCCATATAAAGATTCTCTTTTTCTGCTGGTGCGCAATTTGTTCAAATCTTCCATTGCCTGAGCCGTATTTCCTTTTCTGAAATACGCTTCGGCTCTCATCGTGTAAATTCCACCTAGACGGTATAATGGAATATCAACATTACTGTTTCCGTTTCCTCCTTCTGGATCAAATTCATATTTAAACACACGTGCTCCTTGATTGATTTCGTTTTGAGCAAAAACTGCCTGAGCTGGATTCTTAAAGGTTAAAGAAGGCGTAAAATCCATTCTCGTTGTTGTGCTTTTTTCCATGTATAATGGAGAGACTTTTATACGTCCGTTAACCATTTCCAATGAACCAGATGACAATAAGATTGGTCCATATTGTGGTCCATACTGAATTCCTCTATTAAAATGGAACCAAGGCAAATTAGCACTTTTCGGTACAATGTCTGTTGCTGGAACACTAATATCTGTTCCATCATTCATAAACCACGTTCCGTCAGTATATTGGTATTTTTGCTGAAATCTCGGATCGTCATGATTGCCGTCCCATGTTGCAAAAAACTCAGGTGTTGTACAAGCCGCGTTGGTTCCTCTATTTGCAGCAGAAGTTCTCTGGTTACGCTCCATACACACATAAGCAAAACTGTTAGAACCATTTCTGATGTAATCAATCTTCTGAGAAATCGCAAAAATCAATTCTTTTCCTTTGTCATTGTCTCTTGCAAAGTTTTTGAAATAATCACTTTCTAAAGAATATTTTCCAGAATCAATCAATAATGAAGTATAATAAATTACACGATCCATATCTGTTCCTGTACCCGTTGCTGCCGCTTCAGTAAAATTAAAGCTTGAAGATGCATTATAACGATCTTTAAAAACAGCACGATTCAAATACATCTGCGCTAAAAATCCATACGCCGCTTCTTTTGTAAATCTTCCATGATGCGTCTGCTGTGTTCCCATTTCTGCCAAATCTGGCAATAAAGCTTCGACATCTTTTATCAATTGATCGATTTGCGTATCGGCTTTTAAAATCTGTAAAGGCGCATTTGGATTCATCGGGTCTCTATAAGGCGCTTGACCGTACAAATCTAAAGTTGTGTATAAATAATATGCTAAAAGTCCTTTCGCTTCCGCTAAAAACAATTTCTTCTCTGGAATTGAGCTTTCTTCAACCGATTGAATAGCTGTTAATGAACGTGTAATTCCGTTTGTCAATTTATTCCAGTTATCTACCACAATTGCATTATCCGATTTCCAAGTAAACTCATGCATGTCTCTCCATTTTCCTCCGTCTCCCCAGTCACTTCCACGAGTCGGCAGGATGGCCTCATCTGTCGTATATTCCTGTAAAGAGAAAACACCGCCGTGATCTACAAAAGTTCCATCTCCCAAACGGTCATAAGCTGCTGCAAGAGCTCCGGCAGGATTTGATGCATCTTCTCCCAAAACCTCATCCAGAACAACTTCGTCAAGATTGGTACAGCTTGCAAAAAGCCATATAAAAGAGAATATCGCTAATGTTTTAATATTAAAAATTGTATTTGTCTTCATAATAATTATAGTTTTAAAGTTGCTCCAAAACTGAATGTTCTAGAAGTTGGATAACTCGCATAATCAATACCGATAGATTGGTTTCCTCCGTTAGATTTCGGACTGTTGATTAACGGATCGTAACCTGTGTAATTCGTAATCGTAATTAAGTTTTGACCTGTAATATAAAGTGTTAATCCGTTGATCCAGTTCAATCCTTTTAAATCAAAATTGTAACCAATACGAGCTGTATTCAATCGGATAAAGTCTGATTTTTCTAAGAATAAAGTGGACAAAATTGGTGAGTTTGCAGGATTTGCCCCAGACTCATAATAATTTATAGCCACGTTACGGTCAGATGCAAGGTTATTGATATTTAATGCATTTAAACCTGTGTTGTTCAACAAATAGCCTCCCGTTTGCCCGATGATAGAAAATGAGAATGTAAAGTTTTTGTATCTCATATCACTATTAAATCCGTAATAGAAAGTTGGTAAAGCTCCTTCGATAATGATTCTGTCGCTATTGTCAATTTTACCGTCTCCATTTTGATCTTTAAAGATATTTGCTCCGTTGGCATCAAAACCAATATGTTCCAACAAATAGAATGATCCTGCTGCGTATCCGCTTTTGTAGATATTCGCATTTACACCCGATTGCCCAGGACCAGAAATTGTTCCTGTCAAAATTTCTGAAACCGGAAGATCTTCAATTTTATTATGAAGCGTTGCTCCATTCATATCAATATTCCAAGAGAAGTTTTTAGTGTCCACTATTTTTGAACCTAACATAAACTCGATTCCTTTATTGATGATTTTACCATCAATATTCGTCCAGATTGTAGTTGTTGGGCTCAAAGCTTGAGATGGAACATTTAAAATCGCATCGGTAGTCGTTTTATTGAAATAATCTAATGTTCCGTACAATTTATCATTCCATAAATTGAAATCTAAACCTACGTTGTATTGCGTTACAACTTCCCATTTCAAATCAGGATTTGGTGTTCTGTTTACAGAAACTCCATTCACTAGATTCAAATCGTCGTATAAATAATATCCATCAGCTCCAGATAAAGAGTAGCTTGCTTGCGTAATTTTGTTTTCAACTTCTTGGTTTCCTGTCTGTCCCCAGCTTGCTCTTAGTTTTAAATTGTTCAAAGTAGAAGAATCTCTTAAGAAACTTTCGTTAGCAATATTCCATCCTAAGGCAAATGATGGGAAATAACCGTATTTGTTGTTTTTACCAAAACGAGTAGAACCATCACCTCTCATAGAAGCTGTTAAAAGATATCTGTTATCAAAACTGTAATTCAATCTTCCAAAATAAGACTGCAATTCGTTTTCTTGCGCGTAACCTGTTGTTCCAGATTGCGTGCCTTTAAAACCAGGATTGATTGAAGGCGGAACTCCCTCACCTTGATTTGCGATTCCGTCAATGCTGAAACTTGTACCCGATCTTTCAAATTTTTGGTATGAAAAACCACCCAAAGCTTCAATTTTATGTTTATCCAAATTCAAATTGTACGTTAGATAATGCTCAACTAAAGAGTTTTTAGAATCTAAATTATTCTGAACATATTTCCCTTTCGGATTCAAATCGGTTAAGTTTGGAAAAATAGTGGTGTTTCTCTCTGCCATCGAACGATCCACACCTATGTTCAATTTATATTCTAATCCGTCAATAATTCTAAGAGACGCTTCTAAGTTTCCTAAAACTCTCAACGTTCTAGTTTGATCTTGATAAATGCTCAACAAATACGCTGGGTTGTAATGCGCATTCATATTGAAATTGGTATAATTTCCATTCGCATCAAAAACAGAACGGGTCGGGTTTGCCATTAAAGTATGCACAATCAATTGTCCGTTTGAACCACCGTCATCACTTGTTGGAACACCGTCATCTTTAGTTTCACTCGCCGTAAGATTCATTTTTACTTTCAAACGTTTGTTATCCAAAAATGATTCAGCTGCATTAATTCTTCCAGAAAGACGTTTGAAATTACTGTTGCGAACCACACCTTCCTGATCCATTTGAGCAATCGAAGCGTAATAGTTTCCAGAATCTGTCTGTTTAGAAAAAGATAGCGAATTGTTTGTTGTAATAGCTGTTCTGTAAATTACATCTTGCCAATCTGTACTTCCACCGTGATCAAACGCTTTATCTTTAATGGCATTTCTATATTCGCCAGCGCTTAAAACATCAAGTTTGTTAGCCACAGTTGCAACTCCAGTATAAGTATCAAAAGTTAATGTTCCTTCACCTTTAGATCCTTTTTTAGTGGTTACCAAAACCACTCCGTTAGATCCTCTTGCTCCATAAATGGCAGAAGCCGACGCATCTTTCAAAACCGTAATCGATTCGATATCACTTGTATTTAAAAAGTTCAATGGATTTTTAGCCGAAGAAGTTCCAAATCCAACATTACTTCCCGACGGACTCACATCGTCATTAGACAAAGGCACACCGTCTACAACAAACAAAGGCGTACTTCCGCTTCTAATAGATCCAACCCCACGAATGGTTACATTTACTCCCGCTCCTGGCTCACCACTTGTATTTACAACACGCACACCAGCCACTTTTCCTTGTATTAAATTGTCTACAGAAACGTTTACACCTTGTTTGAAGTTTGCTGCTTCCAATTGTGTAACCGCACCAGTAACGTCTTTTTTAGATTGTTTTCCGTAACCTACAACCAAAACCTCGTTTAATTCCGCTGTATTTGGCTCTAATTGAATGGTCATAAAACCAGTTTGTGCGGCAACTGTTTTAGTTTTATAACCCATATAAGAAATGTCAATCGTTTTTCCTTCTCCAACTGTAATTTCAAATTCTCCATCGAAATTAGTTACCGTTGAATTTGACGAACTTGTTTCTGTAATTGTCGCTCCAGGAATCGGCAGTTTATTTTCATCAACCACTTTTCCCTTTACTTTAATTCTGTCAACCGCTTTAGTATTAACTGCTTTTGGCACGGCTGTTTTTTGAATTAAAACTAGTTTTCCATTAATGTTATAATTGAAATTTGCTTTTTGTGAAAGATCATTCAAAATCGCTGTAATAGACTCATTGTTATAATTTACTGTATAAGTTGTATTATCTGCGATTACAGCTTGTCCATAGCTGAATTTGTAATCGGTTTGTTGTGTTAATTTTGAAAAAATAGAAACAAGGGTAGCTTTTTCTATTTTATTTGTTACTTTTGGCTCTTTTAGCAAATTAGTTTTACTATAACCGCTCTGAAAGGCAAGTAAAGCCAGAACTAAAAAGACAAAACTCTTTAGATTTAAATAAGAAGGTTTAAAATACATGATTTAAGTAATTGTTTTTACGATGCTTAATTATTAATAGCAGTTGTTCCCGCAACTGCTTTTTTGTTTTTAATCCACTTTTACTATTTCGCCATAAACTTTAAATTTTAGGTTTGTGATATAATTTATTTGTTCCAAAACATTTTCTAATGTCGCGTCCTTCTTGATGAATACCGTTAACGGCGTTGCTAATACGTGTTTGTCATCATACTCAAATGAAACTCCGTATTTGTATTGTAAAATGGTGATTACTTGTTTTAAAGTAGTTTGCTCCAACGTCACATCTTCATTATACCAATTCACCAAAAAAGCTTTATCAGCCATTTGTTTGGTTAACTTTTGAGACTCAAATAAAGCTTCCTGATTCGGCACTAAATCTACACTCTGCCCTTTTCCAGAAACATTTACTTTTCCGGTTACTACGATTACCTTACAGTTTAATTTTGATAATTGAATGTGAAATGAAGTTCCCACAACTCTGGTTTTTATTTCGCCAGAATGAATAATAAAAGGATGCTGCTTGTCTTTGGCAATCTCAAAAAACGCATTTCCTTTTAGTAAAGAAACCGTTCTTTGATTGCCTTCAAATTTTTCAGGATACTGAAATGATGAGTTTGCTGCCAGATAAATTTTCGAACCGTCACTTAATTGGATAGATTTGGGAATCGATGACGTTTTAAATGTGATTTGTTTTTGGTTTAAAACATTTGGTCTCAAGAAAAATCCTAAACCAAGCAGAAAAAGAATGCTGGCAGCAGCTATATATTTTAAATAAGGACGGAAAGATCTCTTTCTTCCAATTCTTAACTGAATTTCTTCATATATGTTTTGAGATTCGATTTCTGGGTTTCCCATAAAATCATTATCCCATTTTGAATTCTGATATTCGCTAAAAGCAAAATCATGTAATAAATTTTCTTCTGCCGACGAAGTTTTTCCTCGCGAACTTTTATCCAGCAAATATTCTAAACTATGTTTTATTCTTTTTATCATGATACTTATTGTTATGAATAAGTACCAGAATCACGAAATCGTACTATCGCCAAATATTATGAAAACATCAAGCGAAAGTTATTTTAAAATTTTTGATTGAAAAGAATGAATGGAGCCAGCCAAGCCAAGTCTTTTAAGCCTTCGCGAAGTTGTTTCACCGCAGATGAAATCTGATTTTTTACGGTTTGTTTAGAAATCCCAAGTTCTTCTGCAATCTGATCGATTGTCATATCTTGAAATTTATACATCAGCAAAACTTCCTTCCTTTTTTCTGGAAGTTTATCCAATAGAGAATAAAGCAGATCCATAATTTCTGGATCAATTGTCGAAAAATTATCTATAATGTAGTCTTCAAATTTTTCTTCTAAAATAGTCTTATCAAAACGATTATTCTGGTAATGTTTGAAAACCTGATTCTTAACCGCACGAAACAAAAACGGTTCAATTGCATTAATATTCAGTTCTTCTTTTCTCTCCCATAAATCCACAAAAACATCCTGAACAATGTTCTGTGCCAAGTCTTTATCCTGAGTCATCGTATAAGAAAAAGCGTTGAGCTTTTTCCAATATTGGTTATACGTCTGTTCAAAAATTTCAGGATTATTCATACGGCAATTAGAGGCTTTATACTATCGTAAAATAAGGAAATGAAACTCCAATCTTTTTTGTGTCAATGTTATGTTTAAATTAAAAAATAAACACATTTGATGTAGAAATACTACTTTTTTCAAGCAGAAATAGGAATGCCTTTGCGATTTCTTTTTATTAAACTAACATCAAAATCGAGCATGACACTTAATTTAGTCACTTTCAAAAAATGGAATTTTCTTTTGATGCGTCCCAGTCAAACAGCTTTAATTACATTTTAGAATTATGAAATCATTCTTGTTCACTTTATTATTTGCCAGTGCTTTAAATTTAAGTGCCCAAATGCAAAACGACAATCTGAAAATTAACCAGCTTCAGGTTATCGGATCACATAACAGCTATCGTCACGCGATTGAAACTGACTTGTACAATCTTATTCAAGCTAGAGATACTTCTCGTTCGCTTAAAGGTTTGCAATACACTCACATCAGCATTACCGATCAATTAAACAAAGGTTTGCGAAATCTGGAAATTGATATTTTTGCTGACGCGAAAGGCGGAAAATATGCACACCCGAAAGGTTTGGATATTGCTAAATCTGAAGAAGCTTACGACCCAAACGGACTGATGAAAAAACCAGGTTTTAAGGTTTTTCATATGCCAGATATCGATTTTAGAACTTCTTGCTATACTTTCGAAATCTGTCTTCAGGAATTAAAAAAATGGTCAGATGCCAATCCAAATCATGTTCCTGTTTTCATCACTTTAGAACCAAAAGACGGCGATGCTAATTTCTTCGGAACAAAACCAGAAGATTTCACGACTGCAGTTTTTGACGAAATGGATAAAGTAATCCGTAAAGAATTGGGAAAAGACAAACTGATTACGCCAGACATGGTTCGCGGAAAATATAAAACACTCGAAGAAGCAGTATTGAACAACAATTGGCCAACCCTAAAAGAAGCAAAAGGAAGATTTTTATTCTTATTAGATAACAACGGCGCAAAAAGAGATTTGTACGCATTGAATCACCCGTCCCTTAAGGGGCGCGCCGTTTTTATTAACGCCGAACCAGGAAAACCTGAAGCTGCTGCTTTGTTCAGAAACAATTCTGAAGATCCGCAAATCGAAGAATTAGTTAAAAAAGGCTATTTAATAAGAACTAGAGCCGATTCTGATACCAAAGAAGCGCGCGCCAATGATTATTCCCATTTTGAAGCTGCTAAAAAATCAGGCGCGCAAATTATCACAACCGATTATTATCTGCCAAGCACTTTCTTTAATTCTCCTTATCAGATTAAATATGATGATGGAAGTTATGTTAGAAATAATCCTGTAAATGTGCCTTAATTTTTTTCTTAACCGCAAAGTTCGCAAAGATTTCTTTATTTAAGATTACGTTTATAAACGTAAAGTACGCAAAGCTATATGCAGATTTTTTTTCAAACATAGCCCGCGGTTTCAACCGCGGGAACGCTCAGAGAGATGACATACATAGAGACGATATACATTGTGTACCCGCGGTTGAAACCGCGGGCTATGTCAAAATTAGATTCGATAATTATCTTTTTTAAATCGTAAAATCCACAAAGCTTTGTGAACTTATTTATTTTATAAATCATACTTAAAATCTTTGCGGTCTCTGCGAGAAACCTTTGCGCTCTTTGCGGTAAAAAAAACAAAAACCTATGAATTCAAAATTTACAATAGTATACATAATATTGCTCCTAGTTTTCTTCAATAATAATGCATCAGCACAAAAAGTAAAAAACCTCAACAGAACGCAAATCGCATTTCTTTCAGATGTACATCTACAGGATTTATTCGGCAGTTTTTCAGACTCTGATTACAAAGGCGTTTTGAATCCGAAAACGGGGCAATATACCTTATTGCGAACCATGTCATCTCAGCTACATTCTACTCGAATTTTCAATGAAAACTATTTTGCATTTATAGCCGCTTTAGAAGATATCGCAAAGCGAAAAATCAAATACGTGGCGCTTCCCGGAGATTATACTGATGACGGACAACCAATTCACGTTCGCGGATTAGCCACAATATTAGACCAATACACCAAAAAATACGGAATAGAATTCTTCATCACCACAGGAAATCACGATCCAGTTGGGCCTTTTGCTCAAGAATCTGGAAAAGAAGATTTCTTAGGAAATGATGGTAAAAGTCAGCCCATTTTTAGCAAAGACGGCCTTTATAAGCCCAATTTAAACATCGAACAGCCAGTAGTTGTTAGCGCCGATATTGCTAAAATGGGTTATTTAGGAATTACAGATCAGCTTCATGATTTTGGTTTTCATCCGAATAAAAAATACAAATTCTGGTCTACTCCATTTTCTTCTTATACAAGCGAAAACTATACATTTGAAAAAGCTTTAGAAAGCGCTAAATTGACAAATCGTGTGTATGAAGTAGCGCCAGGTTATGAAGTTCCAGATGTTAGTTATGTCGTAGAACCTATCGACGGACTTTGGCTAATGGCGATTGATGGAAATGTTTATATTCCGAAGAAAAATGCTTCTGCAGAAAAAGATTCTAAGAATTACAGCGAAGCCAGTACAGGTTACAATAATGTACTTTCTAACAAAAAACACCTTATAAAATGGGTTGAAACGATTTCGGCGGAAGCCCAAAAACAAGGAAAAACTTTAATTGCTTTCAGCCATTTTCCTATGATTGATTTTAACGATGACGCTTCCGCAGAAATAAAAGAATTGCTCGGTCCAAACAAATGGCAGTTAAATCGTGTTCCTGTTGAAGAAGTGGCACAAGTTTTTGCTGATGCGGGACTAAAAATTCATTTTGGCGGACATATGCATATTAATGATACAGGAGTTCGAACTTCTGCAAAAGGAAATACTTTAGTTAATATTCAAACTCCATCGCTTGCGGCTTATATTCCAGCTTATAAATTATTGACTTTCAAAAAAGATAATCTTGTAGATATTCAAACCATTACTATCGATGATGTTCCGAGATACAACGAACTTTTTGATTTGTATAAAATGGAGTATCAGTTTTTGGAAAGTCAGAACGCACAAGACATTTGGAATATTGATATTTTAAAAACGAAAAACTATCACGATTTTACCGATTTTCATTTAAAAGAATTGGTTCGCCTTCGATTCTTAAAAGACGATTGGCCTTCTGCCTTCAAAGATTTTATTATGAATGTTTCTGCGAAAGATTTACTGGTTTTAGCCAATATGCAATCAGATAAAGATTTTGATTTTATTCTTAAAAATATAGATCTATTTCAAAAACAATGGAATGAGGCTGAAGCAAAATCAGAAAAAGTTTTAACTCAGAACAATCTCAAAAAAGAAAATTTTAATTGGACGGGTTATGATCTTCTAGTAGATTTTTACCGTTTTAGAAGCGCCGACGAATTAGCTTTAGCCGATGTTGGAATTCAAAGAGCAAAAGAATATAAAGTCTTGTCTCATTTATTTTTAGAAGGTTCTAAAGCTGATCTTTCAAAAGATAATCCTCTGCAAAAACAGATGAAATTATTTCTTATTATCTTCAATAAATTTATGCACGAAGTTCCAGCAGATCATTTTACAGTTGACTTGAAAAATGGGGAAATTAAAAGTTTGAAATAACTTTGTAATTTAACCGCAAAGAGCGCAAAGTTTTTTATTATTTGAATACGCTTAAAAACGCAAAGTTCGCAAAGCTATATGGATAAAACTTTGCGAACTTTTCATTTTATAAAAATTTAGCTCAAAAAAAACTTAGCGTGCTTTGCGTAAATCTTAGCGCTCTTTGCGGTAAAAAAAAAGCCATCATTTCTGACAGCCTTTATCACATTAAAACCTAAAATTTAATGTATCTAAAACCATTATGGCAAATGGGTTAGTATTATTTTTTAATAAAACGTCTTACCGTTTTGATTCCGTTTTTCTCAACTGAAATTAGATAAATTCCTGTTTTTAAAGTAGAAACATCAATACTGTTATTGTTTACAGTTTGAGAGAAAACAGTTGCACCGCCTTCTGTATTGATGACATTTACATTTCCGCCAGAAACCTCCGTGCTAAAGAAAAGCTGACTTTCTGTTGGATTTGGATAAACTTCCAAACTTGCAATGGACTGTTCTGTAGTTGGTGCAGCTGTTCTTGCCGTTGAACCCGATTTTGTTATTCTAAACCAGTTGATATTAAAGCCAGTATTTTGAACATAGATTCCAAAATTGTACGTTCCTGCATTTACGTTTACGGTTTGCGTAATCGTCTGCCAATTTTGCCATCCTCCTGTATTTGGAACATTTATGGCGCCAAGCTGAATCGTTCCTGCATTTAAATCTGATGATAATCTACCCCCTGTAACCGCACTTGAAACGCGATATTCTATTTGATATGAACCAGAAGTTGGAAAATTAATATTGTAATACGCCATCCAGTCTCCTGTATCGCAATATCCAACGTTTAAACCTCCACCTGTATCAGTTGTTGCTTCGGTTTGAACCCCACTCATCGTATTGTAATTTTCAGCTTGAATTAAAGTTCCTGTTCCTGGAGAAGTACCTCCAGTAATTACCTGATTAATGGCATTCAACAAAGATTTTGTTCCTGTTGCATCTTGAGATAATTCCCAAATCATAACTCCTCCCGCATTCTGAATAGCAAAAGTCGTTTTTTGTTTGATGGTTGGAATTCCGTTATAATAAATCGTATTTCCCACTTGATCCAGATTTTCAGCTCCTGGATATTGAGCCACGATATTCGCATAAGAAATTCCCTGATTGGCAGAAGCTCCAAAACCGTAGCCATAAAACGGAAGTCCAATAATAGCTTTACTTGCTGGCAATCCTCTTCCTGTCCAATAATTAAATTGGTTTACCGCCATGCTGTAAGGAGAATGCTGACCCGGATTGTTTGGTGCCCAAGGCCCGGTTGCATCATAAGCCATAATGTTGATCCAGTCATAAGCCGCAAAAGTAGATGAAGGTACATTTGCACCACCATATCCTTCTGAAAGCGCTGCTGAAATCAATTTGCCATTGGCATGCAATTTATTGGCTAGAGCAATCACAAATCCGCCGTAATCTCCGTTAATTGCTGGACCTTCCAAATCAACGTCTACTCCATCAAAATTGTGAGCCACTACATAATCGTAGATTTTCTGGATAAAAGCCGTTCTGTTGGCTGGCGTTATTAAATTAAAATAATTATCGCGAATCGGTCCGCCTTCTGAAACAGAACCTCCTCCTAGCGATACAAAAACTTTAACGTTTTGGGCATGCGCCGCATTGATAATGGCATTACTTCCTGAATTAAAGCTTAAATAACCATTAGCATCAGGATTTTCGAACGCAATATTAATATGCGTCAATTTACTGTACTGAATCGTACTTGAAAAGGCATTCAAATCAATCCAGTTCGGAACATAAGCTATTACTTTCTTTTGGGCCGAAACTAAATTAAAAGCCCCCAACACTAAAATAATCATGCATTTCTGCAGCATTCTTCGGTAATTGTTTTTCATAATAATTGTTTTAATAGATTAATAAACTCGTAAACATGGGACGGTTATTTGAGTTATATATTTTGATTTAAGATTTCAGACTTTAGATTTTTTGATTTGATTTATAATCTAATACCGTAGAACTAACACTACGTAAATTATAATCTAAATTTAAAGCCTGAAATCACTTTAAAACTATTTCTTTATGAATCGCTTGATGGTTTGTTTGCCCTCTTTTTCAAAAACTATAAAATAGATTCCTTTTCTAAGATGCGAAACATCAAAACTATTGTTGGTTATTTTTTGTGAAGCCAAAGTAGTTCCAGTTTGAGAATCCACAATTTTTGCAGTTCCTCCAGAAAGATCTGTGGTAACAAAAAGAGTATTTTCTACTGGACTTGGGTAAACATTTAAAACCGTTTCTTCTGGTTCTTCTACTGTTTCAGCTGCTGCCATTCTTGCTGTTCCTGCCACTTTTGTGATTTTAATCCAGTTAATATTCATTCCCGTATTCTGAATGTAGATTCCGAAATTATACGTTCCTGCATTTACATTTACAGTCTGCGAAACAGTTTGCCAATTCTGCCAACCTCCAGTATTCGGAATATCAACATTTCCTAAAACGATCGCTCCAGCATTCAAATCAGAAGATAATCTTCCGCCAGTCACAGCGCTTGCCACTCGGTATTCAATTAAATAAGAGCCTGTAGTCGGAAAATTGATATTGTTATACGCTAACCAGTCTCCAGTTTCCGTATAACCAACATTTGAACCGCCACCTGTATCTGTAGTGGCCTCGACTTGAATGCCACTCATTGCTGAATAATCTTCTGCTTGAATTAAAACAGAAGTTTGTGAGCTTGTTGCGGGAACTAATTTCCATTGTCCGCAAGTTTGGTTGTTATTATCCCACTGCTGAACAATTGCGCCAGAAGCTGTACTTGCTCCTGCAACCTCAACAATTCTTCCGCTATGACGGGCAACAATTTTATAATAGCCATCTCCAGTAGAAACTAAAATAAACTGCTGATTTGTTGTGGCGTTATATGGATACTGCTCTACTCTTGCACCATTGGCCTTATTAAAATTATTGATATCCATTGACATACCGCTATGGTTCGCAATGATTTTATACATTCCGTCTCCTAAATGCGTAAAAGTAAATTTCTGATTGTTTCCAGAATTCAAAGCGCCTTGATTGATTCCTGCTCCGTTTGACATGCTAGAATTCCAAACATCCATGTATAAACCACTGTTTCTGTTTTGAAGAAAGAAAGTCTGATTTCCTAAAGTTGCCGTTCCGTTTGCAATCACTCTGATCGAACTCACTTTATCATTCCAAGTGGTATTCAAACAAGAATTATCAGAATTGATTACGGTTGAAGCGCCTCCAAAATTATCGTCTTGATATAAAATCGCTTGATAACCTTGAGTGATTTTAAGTGAAGAAATATCATCATTTAAAACTCCTAACGAATTTAAACGAGCCAGATTATAATCTCCAATTGTTAACCCGCCTGAGAATCCTGTATAATTGCAATCTTTATAAACTGTGATTACATCTGTCGTAGCTGGAACCGAAGGCGTTGTAAGTCCGTAATAACCGCCAAATGTTGCAATAACCTTTGTTGGTTGTGGCGAATGAAGCGATGGCGACTGATCGGCAACATCATCATAAGCAAAACCGTAAGCTAAATTATCGATATTAATTCCTGGCAAATGCCAAAATTTAGAATAATGATTGGTTGGGTTTACTTGATAATATTTTGATGCATCGTACCAATTCTGTTGCCCTGGATTTGCCGTTGTAGTGTTTACCACATGACGGTTAATTGCAGCCGTTAATTGAGCTTGAATTACTAAATCCAGATCTCCGTCGACCAATCTTCTGTCCAAGACGCCTTTTCCTTCAAGCGCTTCTTGAGTCGTTGGTCGGTTTTGAACACGTCCTGTTCTTCCCACAAAAGCGCCAGATTGCCCAACCATTTCCAATTGTTCTCCAATCACTCTTCCTTTAAAAACTCCTGCATCTCCTGCATAGAAAATTAAATCTTCATTTTTGTATTTGTTCCAAATGGCATCAATATAAGATTTTAAATAGTTTTCGTATGGTCCTCCTTGTGCATAAGCTGGAGTTTTTGATGGTGCTGTAATTTCGCCTGTCGCATCATTTACACATCCTTGAAATTCTGCTGGAACATTCGCTTTAAAAGCGGCAACGATATCTGCATGCTTTTTCAAATCTCCCACTTTCTTTTGGTAACCGTTTGCTCCAAACAGTTCCAATCCCATTGGATATTTGTATGAATCTACACGGGTTGGATTTCCGAAGAAACCATATTGATTGTTCGTCAATTCAATCATTTCATACAAAATACCCTGATTTGGATCTGTAGCATTCTGCGGATTTGGCGAAGCATATCCCGAAGGCGCTCCGCTAGCTCCAAAAAAGTAAAAGTACAATTGTGATCCTTTAGAAATAAAAACTCGACATCCAGCAATTAAAGGAAGTGTAAAAGTTTTATTTGGAATTTCACTCAGTTTTGTAAAACATGCAGCATATTTTGAGTTTTGCCCAGGCCCAGTATTTCCTCCATAAGTTGGCCCTGTAACCGTGTTGTATGACGCGCTCATTGGCAAAACCTGACTTGTTTTGGCATTTACCCAAACATGGTTTCCTGTGGTATAATCGATTCCGACAATGGCAACATAAAGATCGCTGTCTGCAAAAGTGGAATTATTACTTATCGTAAAAGGAACTGGCCCCTGACCGTACATAAAAGTCGAAAACACTAGAAACAGTGCGGTCAGAATAGAAAATCTTTGAAATTTATTGTTTTTCATATCTAAATAATTTTGGGGTTACATAATAATTAGATTCTAAAACCAAAGTCATTTTCAAATGACTGAATGATCCGCCAGGTGCAACTGGTATGCCCTCCTTGAATTGCACCCAACGGATTTAAAATTATTTCTTAATCAACTTCTTGCTCCAGCTTTTCTGGTCTGATTTGAAGTTTAAAATGTAGATTCCTCGACGAAGTCTGCTTACATCAATTACACTCTCATTTCCTTGAAGCTTATTTTGCAGAATCAGATTTCCTGTGTTGTCGTAAATCGTAATGACTTTATTGTTTAAGTTTTCAGGAGATGAAACTTGAACATAATTAGTCGTCGGATTCGGATATACTGCAAAAACAGCTTCTTCCGTTTGAGGTTCTTCTTCAACATTCAAAGCCATTCTAGCCGTTGACGAAGATCCGTAAGCTTCAATTTCATACAATGAGTATCCATACGGAGCCAAAGCTTTTGCTGTACATAAAATGCGTAAATATCTTCCTGTTCCGCTTACCGCTAAATCGTCAGTTCCTCCATCACTTGTCGTTTGTGTGCTGATGGTTTCATTTTCTGTGAAAACATTATCTGTCGAAAGCTGTACTTTATACTGAGTTGCATAAGCTGCTTCCCATTTTAATACCACACGGTTAAGAGTATAATTACTTCCTAAATCCACATAAATCCATTCGGTTGCATTCGCAAAAGAACTCGCCCATCTTGATACTGTTCCGTCTCCGTCTGTAGCTTTGTTTGCTGAAAGTGTTGCATTTTCTTCTGTAGAAGCCGTTGCAGTTTTGCCTAAAGCTAAATTCACATTCGGATTTGCTGTAATATTTCTAACCGTTACATCACTGAAAACTCCTGTTGTCAAAGTTCCGTTTGCATGAGAAGTAACTGCCATTCCCACATAAATTGTGCTTGCCATTGCAATTGTTTTTGGAGTTCCAACTTGTGTCCATGTTGTTCCGTTATCTGAAGCGTAAGAAGTAAATACATTTCCAGATCTTACTAAACGAACCCATTTTGGAGCCACTCCTGTCGTAACTGTAGCAGTTGTTGCTCCTGAAGTCGTATCACGGGTTAAAAACTCAATTCCTGCCGCGGCGCTTGCATCTGTCATCGCATGTTTTGAAGTCGGTGTTAGCGTTTCACGGAACATTACTCCTGCTTTTGCGTACGTGTTGGTATTGGTTAACGAATTTACTTTAGCAATAATTTCAGCATCTCCAGTAATAGACTGATTCACAAATTGAAATTGATCGCTTGTATCCCAAATATCATTTCCTGCTCCTTTAATGGTAAAAGTACCGTTTGAGTGTGCCGCTTCTCCTGCTGGCGTAACTGCACCTAAATCGGTGCTAATCCAAGGTGAAGGCAATCCTGCTGGAGTTTCTGTAGAGACTAAATTTAAAGCTCTTAAATTGTCAAAATAATACGTGTTTCCAGAGTTAGTTCCCGGCTCAAACAAGAAAACAAAACGGTTTACATCAGCATCTGGCGTCGAAGCATCTGGAGTACTTACATAAGTAAAAGTAATAGTATGCCAAGCATTGCTTTGTTTTACAACTCCCTGATAAATACTATGCCTTCCAACAGGATAATTGGACGGAACCGAAGCGCTGCTTTCTGCCTGCCAAGAAATTATTGATCCAACTGGTGCAGAAGTGTAAACATCCATCGCAAACTTTTTAGTTCCCGCTTTAAAATCTCCAATATTGTTTAAAGTCGTATTGAATGAGAAGTTATCATACAATTCTGTTGATTTACGAACATATTTTCCAACATTAGAAGAAGTATTAATGCCGCTTGCATTTGGATTTGCCGTATTTGGCGTATAAGTCCCAATCGCATCTCTAAAAGTAATATTGTGAATCGTTTGATAATCTTCATATACCACACCAGGAGTAAACGTATCTGGAAGTTTAGTCGAACCAATTCTGATATTATCAAAATAATAGGTATCGCTTGTGTAAGAACCTGAATTAAACAATAAAACCATTTGGTTCACAGCTAAGTTTGAAGTTCCAGCATCCGGACTGGAATTATAATAGAAAGTTAATGTTTCCCATTGATTTTGTTTGGTTGTAATGGCTACATAATTACTATTTCTTCCTGTCGGATAATTGGCTGGAAGCGAAGTGGCGCTATTTTCAAAATTCATGCTTACAACCGTACCAATTGGTGCTGTGGTATACACATCGATCATGATTTTATTGGTTTGATTTTTAAATAAACCAGCATCTTCAATCGAAGTTTGTGTATTAAAGAAAAGAACATCGTATTGTTCTGATGCATTTCGGACATATTTTGCCACATTTGCAGAAGAGTTAACCGAATTTGCTCCCGGATTTGCTACAACAGAATACGTTCCAGTTGTAGTTCCTTTTATGATTTTATTGGCTCCATCATAGTTTTGCAGAACGTCTGTTGCTACAATTGGTTTTTCTGGCGCTGCTTTTGTCAGCAAATTATCAAAATAATACGTTGCTCCAGAATTAGAATTTGATTCAAAAAGAATCACTACATTATTAATCGCCAAAGCACTTGTATTTGGATCGATTACTTTTTCGAACTCAAATTCTATGGTTTCCCATTTATTCTGAACCGTTGTTGTCGCTTTAAAACCGCTATGTCTTCCTAACGGATAATTGGTTGCAGTGGTTACATTGCTATTTTCCAGCTGCATGGATATTTTTGTTCCAACTGGAGCCGAAGTATAAATATCAAACGAAAGCCTTTTTCTTCCGTAAACATAATCGTTCGCATTCGTAATCGTTACATTTCTGATATTCAAAACATCATACAATTCGCTTGAATTTCTAACGTATTTTCCAACCAAAGCCGATGTATTAATTCCCGTAGCAGAAGGATTCGCAACAGCTTCTGTCAAAACTCCCGTTTTTACAGGATACAATACATTTCGATTGCTTTGAAAATCTTCATGTATTTTTTCAACTGGCAAGGCAGGTTCGGTTGTAACCGCCAGTTTGTAGGTATTGACATTACAGCCTGAAACTGTTGCCGCTACAGAAACATCTCCTCCAGAAGTTCCCCAATTTACAGTAATCGAATTTGTTCCCTGTCCTGATGCAATTGTTGCTCCCGCTGGAACAGTCCAGTTGTAGGTCGCGCCCGCAATTGCATTTACAGAATAGGTTTTACTAGTTTCATTTTGGTACACTTTGTTATCGCCTGTTACCGCATATTTAAAACTCCCATCGTAAACACGAACATAATCGACTTGTAATTTTGCTGGGAAATCGGCAGGAATAGGCTCAACTCCTGCACCGTTTACTCTCGTGTAAGGCGTTCCATAGCTTCCAACTGCTAAATTCAGAATAATATAAAAATTGTTGTCATTAAAAGGCCATCCTCCATTTACCGTTGTATTTGGCGTTGCAGTGTGAAACAACACATCATCAACAAACCATTTAATGATATTTGGACCCCATTCTACAGCATACACATGAAAATCAGCCGATAAATCAATTGGAGAACTGTAACTTCTTCCTGTAAACTGATAGCCACCGCCATCGTAATGAATAGTTCCATCTATAGATTTCGGGTTTCTATGTTTGGCTTCCATAATATCAATTTCTCCTGTAAAAGGCCAGTTTCCTCCTACTGGCAACATCCAAAAAGCTGGCCAAGCGCCCATTCCGTTAGAAAGTTTCATACGCGCTTCTACTCTTCCATATTTAAGCGAATATTTTCCTTCGGTAGTTAATTTTGAAGAAGCATACGGCTGATCAGGAAATTGCGAACTCGGCGCATATTTTGCTTCAATATTTAAGTAGCTGTTTGTTCCTTCTTTTACAATTGTTGCCTGATTGGGATCGTAGCGCTGTGCCTCAGCATTTCCAAATCCGCAAAGCGACGGACATCCATTTCCTGAGATACTTTGCCATTTGGTCAAATCTACCGTAGTGCCATTAAATTCATCAGACCAGACAAGCGTATTACATTGGGCCTGAGTCTTAAGAAATGGCAGCAATAAGAATAAAACTGCCAGACAAAATTGTTTAAATAAATAAGAATTGCTTTTCGGTGGTCGGCCGAAAAAAAAGTCATTTTGCTTCATTTTTGATAGGTTTTTAGTTAGTAAATGTTATTTCATCAATACATTCAACTTGAAAAGCAGATTGTATTTTCTGACAATAACAGCGCAATATTAACTAAAAAATCAGGCAAGACTTACATTTTGGAGTACGGTTTGACTACGGTACTATCGAAGAAATGTAACAAATCATCGATGAAATGCACAAAATCACTTTAAATTCCATTTTTCTGAGAAAAATTAAAAATTAAGAATGAATTCGGTGATATTCGTATCAGACGGAAGCTGTAATTTTTTACGAATGCGATAACGGGTATCTTCGACCCCGCGAACAGAAATTCCCAAAAGCGGAGCAATTTCCTTCGTATTAAAGTTCATTCGCAGATAAGCGCACAAGCGCATATCACGAGGAGTCAATTCTGGATAAGTCGATTTCAACCGCTGCATAAAATTGTCATGCAGCTGATTAAAGATTTCTTCAAATTCGTTCCAATGTTTGTCTCCCTGCAATTCGTGATCAATCAATTTATTGATTTTGGTCAGCAGGCTAAAGTTTACATTTGGATCATTTTTCTTATCAATCTGTCCAATCAAATCTTTAATAGAAAGCAAAATTTCATTTAAATGAATCAAATTGACCGTATTTGAAGCCACCTTAGCATTTTTAAGATTTATGGTCGTTTCAAGATTTTCTCGAATAATAGCCATATTCTGCTGTTCCAATGTGAGTTTCTGTTCGTTAAGTTCGGCACGGCTTCGCAGCAATTCCTTTTCCTGATTCTCTATCAATTGACGACGTTGACGCTCCGCAACAGATTTCTGATATCTAACAATTAAGTAAATTACAATGCTATAAAGCGCAAAATAAAATAAGTAAGCCCAAAAAGTTCTATACCAAGGGGGTAAAATTTCAAAGTGAAAAACGGCTTCTTCACTCACCACATCATACATATTTTTTGCTCTTACATGAAAGACATATTCGTTTTCAGGCAAATTCGTATATTCTTTCTCGGTCTGAAGACTATAATCTGACCACGTTGGTTCAAAACCTTCTAGCCAATATTCATATTTCGTCGCATCGGCATCTTCAAAACATAATGATGCAAAAGAAAAATGAAGCGCATTACTAGAATATGGCAATACCGTTGAAAGTTTATCATTTTCTGATCCTGTTTTATTAGGCAAAACATCATAACGGCTGGAAAACAATAGGCTATCTTTAGGAAAAATGCATTTTACTTCAGAAATAAGAGCTTTATATTTTGTTTGATATTTCTTGTTTTTAATGGCACTGTAATGAATCAAACCTTCTTGCGTTCCAAAAAAAACATCACCTCCTTTTGTAGTCTGAATATTTTCAAAACCAGGAACATATATATAACGAAGTTTTCGAAAAGGAAGTTCTTCAATCTTAGAGCTTCCATTTTTCGGCCTGCTCATTTTCCCAGTATTTTCGCCAGAAATGTACCAAATATTATCTTGATGATCTGGTTTTAATAATCGAATATGATTTTCTAACCCCAGATATTTTTTGAAAACTGGATCTGGAATCATTTTTTTAGAAGACAAATCCTGTCTGTAAACGCCTTTTGTGGTGCCAAACAAAATCTGATTATCCACTTTAAATGTATTCAAAAACAAACTCGACGGAAATCCGTTTTTATCATTATAAAACTGAGTATCCTTAACGGAATCAAATGTCGCGTTGAATTTGAGTTTATAAATTCCTTTGTATCCGTGCGCAATCCAAATGTTGCCTTGTTGGTCGGTTTCCATAATTCTGCTGCTTTCATCAAAACCTTTTATACGATGCTGAAAAACCCAAGAACCATTTATTTTTTTCAAAAGATACAATCCTGTATAACCTCCAACAAGCAGTAAATCAGAATGATTTGGAATTAGAATTCCTTGCCAAGCGCCATCAATTTTTGCCAACGCTTTCGCGGAATTTCCACTGATTTCAAATATTCCGTTTTTCTCAAAAGCTAGTAATGAATTACCAAAAACTCCCACATTCCAGACATTTTCAGACATTCCAGAAATGTGCTGAAAGGTTACATTTTCTCTTTTTCCGCTTTTGTAAGCTTCCCAATCCAGCCAATACAAACCGTTGTCGGTACCGATATATAATTTATTTTGGTAAATCTGACTGCAATAGATTTTGGTCTCAGAATTAGTGCTGTCTATAATTTTAGACAAAGGAGATGAAATCTGAATCAATGAAATTCCGCCTTTGAGCGTCACCCACAGATTTCCTTCCTTATCAATTTTAAAATTGGTCACATATTCATTCTGAAGTCCCATTTGTTTATCAATATGCTGAATCAAATGTCCTTCACCGTCTATAACTATCAACCCAGATTGACGGGTTCCGATTCCGAAATAGCCATCAGAAAGCTGAATTCCTGCCGAAATCTGATTCTGCTTCAGCAAATGATCCACTTCTGTTGTAAATGGTTTAATTTGATTTTCATCGAAAATGAAAAGGCCATTTTTTTGAGTGAATAGCAAAAGTCCGTTTTTGGTTTGAAAAATCTTTCGAACCTGTAATCCAAGAAACTTCTGGCCATTTTCTACTGGAACTAAAGCATCGTTTTTTAGTTTTAATAATCCTTTTTCGTTATCCGAAATATAAATTTCTTTCCCAACTTCAAAGAAATCATCAAAAGCTTTTTTTGCATTTATTACCTTGATTGTATTGTTCTTATAAATAAAAAGCCTTTCATAGGAGAAAAAAATCACTTCACCATTTCGAATAATCGTATGCAACACATCTCCAAAATTTCTAGCAGTTTTAGGAAGCAGTTTTACTAAAGAAGTGTATTGATATTGTCCGTTTGGAAGCTGAATTACAAACCCGAAATCGCCTTGAGCGCCAACATATATTTTATCCTTTCTGTCAATTGCCATAGAACGAACCATGCTTCGATTTTCTGGCTGCGTCACAATCGCCCAGCGAACACCATCAAACTGCATGATTCCAAAATGGTTGGCAAAAAACATCATGCCTTTAGAATCTTGCAAAACATCCCAATTTTCTGATGCAGCTTTATAAGCTTTCGGACTATAATTGGCTATAAAGGGAACTCCAATCTTTTTGATTTGGGAGTTGGTAATCGAAGAAAATAATAGGAATAGAAGTAAAATTCTGGTTTTAAATTTCATCATTCTGTCGCGGGTCTGTAGGTTAGTTTTGTGATTTTTTGCAATCACAATCCGGAAATGCTTCTTTGGGAAAAGTCATTTTCTAGACAAAAACATTCTTTCTTTTTAAATGTGTAAATAACAATTATTCATTATTATTAAAGCAAAAAAGAGAATGTGGAAATTCAAATATATAAAATTTTATTTTATTGCAACAAATTACATTTTAATGAGTGAATTTGATAATTAGGAAATGTGGCAATGAGAAAATTAAACTTTGTAAAAGTGCAAAAAGATGTTCTTCATTCCGTAGGAATGTCTGGTTGGTAGATTTTCGAATTAGATTCAGAGTTACACGTTCCGTAGGAACGTTTGAACATACGTATAACATTCATTACGCAAAAACAGGTGGCCCTACAGGACACTATGCAAATGCGTTTTTTTTTTTCTACCGACCAAATATTCCTAACGGAATAATTTAATCGTAAAAGCAATCCCGACAGGTTTTTAAAAGCTATCGGGGTTTAACTTGAAACTTGAAACCTTAAACTTGAAACAAAACTAAAAACCTAGTATCTCGCTTAATTCCTCATACGAAGTAAAAAGCTCCGCTCCTTCTTCTTCTAAATCCTCATTATTGAAACCATTTGCAAAACCATACACTTTAAATCCGCCGCTTACTCCAGCTTTTACACCTGCTTTACTATCTTCAACAACAATACAGTCTTTTACCTCAAAACCCATTGCTGCCGCTGCATGAAGAAATATTCCAGGTTCTGGTTTCCAGCTTCCAATTTGATACGAACTAAATATTTTATTTTCAAATCTATCCAGCAATACTGCCACTTCAAGATTCAAACGAATTTTATCTACCGGTCCACTCGAAGCAACGCAATATGGAATTTCTAATTTTTCTATATTTTCGATAAAATCTATAATACCTTCCATAGGTTTGACTTGCGTTTTAAAAGCCTCAAAACTCTTTTCGCGATATTCGGTTTCAAAATTTTCTGGAAGCTTCTGATCGATTGCTTCTTCAATATGTCTGAAACAATCTTTTAAGTTTCGACCGTTAAAATGACGGTAGGCATCTTCCAATTCCATTTCAAATCCGTGCTCTTGAGCCATTTCCAGCAATATTCCGTTACCAATTTTTTCTGTATCGACCAATACGCCGTCACAATCGAAAATAATACATTTAACCATTTTATTGATTTTCATTTAATTATATAATCTCCCGAAATAAAAATCAGGAAATGTAAATTACGAAAAATAATCTATTTCATTCTCAAAGCTTTTCTGCTCATTTTCAAAATTATGTACAGAATTACCCCTATTCTGTATTTTCAATTCCGTTTTGATTTGTACTTTTATAGTCTATCAAATCTAATTTTTGAAATATTAAAAAACTGAGAATTTTGAAAAAACATCTTTTTATCATAACCATTCTGACAGCTAATTTTGCTGCTTTTTCTCAGAATAAAATCATTACCGTTACCAACAATTTGAAAGTTGACAGAGAATTTGAAACTATCGAATTGACTAAAAAGTCACTTGGATTACATGCAGATTCAAAACTTGAAAATTATGCCGTAAAAGAAATTGGAAGCAATGCTTTCTTAGAAACTCAAACAGTAGATAATGATGGCGACGGAAAAGCAGATGTATTGCTTTTTCAGCCTAAAATCAAAGCTTCTTCAAAACAGGATTTTGAAGTTATAGTTGGAACAAATCCTCCGGCTTCAAAAGCAATCAGCTGTTATTCTCGCTTTGTTCCAGAACGCACAGACGATTATGCTTGGGAAAACAACAAAGTCGCATTTAGAACTTATGGTCCTGTAGCTCAAAAAATGGTTGAAGATAAAATTCCAGGCGGAACGCTAACCAGCGGAATCGATGCATGGCTAAAAAGAGTCGATTATCCGATTATTAACAAATGGTACGAAAAAGCGACTAACGGAACTGGAACCTATCATAAAGATACCGGTGAAGGTTTGGATAATTTTCACGTTGGTGACAGCCGTGGTGTGGGCGGAATTGCTGTAAATGTGGATGGAAAATACTATTTTTCTAAAAATTTTATCAGCTGGAAAACTATTACAACGGGGCCAATCAGAACCAGTTTTATTTTGACTTATGCAGATTGGGATGCAAAAGGAAATAAAATAACGGAATCGAAATTAATCAGTTTAGATTACGGAAGCCAGCTTTCGCGTTTTGAAATCAATATTACAGGAACCAAACAAATTGCTGCTGGATTAACGCTTCACGATAAAAAAGGAACTATTGGCACAAATCTAAAAGAAGGTTGGTTGAGCTATTGGGAACCCATTGACGATTCTGAAATTGGAATAGGTTTAGTTGCTCCAAAAAACACTTTGTTAAGTTTTGACAATCACATTACTGATGAAAAAGATTTAAGCAATCTCTATGGAAATATTTCAGTAAAAAACAATAAAGCCATTTATTATGTTGGTTTTGGATGGAAAAAAGGAAGTCCGTTTCAAACTAAACAGGAATGGGAAAAATATTTGAGTTCTTTTGCTGAGAAGATCAATAATCCTTTGATTGTGAAGGTAAAGAAATAATGGTTTTGCCACAAAGACACTAAGGCACAAAGATTTTGTTTTCTAGATGAAGATAACCAATGGTTTCAACCATTGGAACGCAATGTAAATCACAATACCTTTCCCAAGGTTGAAACCTTGGGCTATGTTCGCCTCTTTTTGTTTTAAAAAACTTCACGCCTTAGTGTCTTTGTGGCAAACAACTATCGCTTTACAGGAAAATAATTCTCCTTCAAAATAATCTCCAGCGGAATATAATGTGTTCGTTCTGTTTCTTCCTGAAGAACCATTTTTTTATACAAATAATTGATTCCCAAATACCCCTGTTCTTCTGGCCTTTGATTGATTAAAAAATCAATTACACCTTTATTTAAATATTCGATATTCTCTTTTAGCAAATCAAAACCAATTATTCGAACACCTTTTATATTGTTTTTTTCTAAAAACTGAGCCACAATATAAGCTCTTGAATTGGGCACAAAAACACTGTTTACTCCAGAAAACATTTCCAAACTCAGCTGATCAATTCCTGAATCTTTCAAAGTTACTTCTGAGAATTTAAAATGAGTCAATTCGTTATGATCTTCAAAATAAGAGTAAAATCCTTTGATGCGCTGCTGATAAACCGAAGTGCTTTCAATCTCGCGGGTAATTTTAAAAATCAGAACTTGTCTTTCATTTTTCACAGCAAAACTGATTAATCTTCCAGCTAAATAGCCACTCTGAAAAGCGTCCTGACCCACATAAGCATGTTCACTTTCTTCAGAAATATTCGAATCGATCATCACAACCGGAATATTTTTCTTTTCATATTCTTTTAAAAATCGAACCGAATCCTCATAAAAAATTGGAGCAAATAGCAAACCATCACAATCAAACTTCATTATTTCCTGAGCCGTTTCCTTAAAAGATGCCAGATTGTAATCGTAAAAAAAGTAGTCCAATACGATTCCAAATTTGCTAAACTCCAAAGCTGCTTTTTCAATACCTTCTGCCTGACTTTTCCAATATTCTAATGTTTCAGATTTTGGAAGGAAAACTGCAAAATGAAATTTCTTATTCAGCGCTAGATTACTTGCCAAAATATTTCGCGTATAGCCAAATTCTTCAATAATCGCATTGACTTTGTCAACGGTTTCCTGAGCCACTTGTCCTCGTTTGTGTATAATCCTATCCACTGTTCCAGCAGAGACATTAGCTAATTCGGCAATTTTTTTAATTGTTATGATATTGATTCTTTTTAAGTTAAAAATATAAAAGTAGTAGAGTAAAATTAATTTATTTTATCAAAAATAAGTTGTTTTACATCACATTTTGCATACATTTGTAAAATACCGTGTACGCACACGCAAATATACACATAACATCAAAAAACCAAAATAAAAACCGTACAAAATGATAATAGACTCATTACATAATGCAGCAAAATACTACGGTCTGCACCCCAATTTCAAAAAAGCTTTTGATTATGTAAACCAAAATGATATTGCCAATCTTGAAGAAGGCACTTATGAAATTGGCGAAGGTTTAAAACTTATCGTAATTGTTGGCGAAGGAAGCACGAGGGAAGAAAGCATTAAAGGTTTTGAATGTCATGATAAAAACATCGATATTCAGATTTCTATTATTGGTCCAGAAACCTTTGCATGGAAACCTAGAGAAAAATGCATTAGTCCCAATGGAGATTATAATGACGAAAGAGATGTTCGTTTCTTTCATGATAAACCAGATATGTTTTTTGAAATAAAAGAAAAACAATTTACAATCCTGTTTCCAGAAGACGTTCATTCGGCTATGATTGGAAGCGGTCCACTGAAAAAAATTGTTATTAAGGTAAAAATATAATTATGAGCAGTATTCAGAACTCTATAGATGTCATTTTAAAACAGGGAATGCTGCCGCTCTATTTTAATGCTGACGAAAGCAAAAGCATTGCCATTTTAAAAACACTGTACAATGCAGGAATCAGAGCTGTCGAATATACAAGCCGTGGCTCTGAAGCACTTTCAAACTTCAAAAAAATGATCGAAGTAAGAAATGCTGAAATGCCTGAAATGCTTTTAGGAATTGGCACCATCAAAAATTTAGCGCAAGCAGAAACGTATTATTTAACTGGTGCTGATTTTTTTATAAGTCCTGGATTTGTACCTGAAATAGCTTCGTTTTTAGTGGCCAAAGAAGTTCTATACGCCCCAGGCTGTATGACACCAACTGAAATTATTGCTGCTGAAAATGCTGGAGTAAAGTTCATCAAACTTTTCCCTGGAAATATTTTAGGATCAGATTTTATGAGTGCCATAAAAGATGTTTTTCCAAATTTAATCTTTATGCCAACAGGCGGTGTTGACACTACGAGACAAAGCATTGAAACTTGGTTTAACGCTGGCGTTTCTGCTGTCGGAATGGGAAGCAAATTAATTAGTAAAGAAGTAATGGAATACAGCGCTTACGAAACCATCGAAAAAGAAACTAAGAGGGTTTTAGAACTGATTGAAACTATCAGAAAATAAATTCCAAATTTGAAAATCCAAATTCCAAAAACCCAGTTTGAACTGAGAGACTAACTAAATCAAAAAAGTAAAAACTAATTATACAAAATGTACTTTATTTCCAAAATGGAATTTAGGATTTAAAGTATTGAAAATTAAAAATTAAAATGGATTCAATATTTAATTTAAAAGGAAAAATTGCATTAATAACAGGCGGCGCTGGTGTTTTAGGAAGCCGATTTGCAAATGTTTTGGCGCAGCAAGGCGTTGTTGTCGGAATCGTTTCGCAATCATTAGAAAAAGCTGAAAACACAGTAAAAGCAATCGAAGCGAACGGCGGACAAGCATTTGCTGTTCAAGCAAATGTTTTAAACAAAGAAGAACTAGAAAAAGTAAAAGACTTAATTGTTGAAAAATACAACCGCTTAGATATTTTAATCAATGCAGCTGGAGGTAATATGCCGGGCGCAACAATTCAGCCAGATCAAGCAATTTATGATATGAAAAGCGATGATTTACAAAAAGTTATAGATTTGAATATTATTGGAACTATGCTTCCAACTCAGGTCTTTGCTGAGCTTTTCGCTAAACAGAAATCAGGAAATATCATCAACATTTCATCTGCTTCAGCGCAAAGACCTTTAACAAGAGTTGTGGGTTATTCTGCTTCAAAAGCAGCAATCGACAATTTCACACAATGGATGGCGGTCGAATTGGCTCAAAAATATGGTGAAGGACTTCGTGTAAATGCTATTTCTCCAGGTTTTTTTATTGGCGAACAAAATCGCGCTTTATTGTTAACTCCAGAAGGAAAACTAACGCCAAGAGGCGAAAAAATCATCGATCATACGCCAATGGGAAGATTTGGAACTCCAGAAGATATTGACGGTGCTCTTTTATTTTTATGCAGTGACATGTCTAAATTCGTAACGGGAACTATCTTAAAAGTTGATGGCGGATTTGCCGCAACGAGCATTTAAAAACTAACTCACAAAACAACATAATACAAAATGGAACAAACATTAAGATGGTTCGGACCAAATGACCCTGTTTCTTTACAAGACATCAAACAAACTGGCGCAACTGGAATTGTAACGGCTTTACATCATATTCCAAACGGAGAAGTTTGGAGCGTCGATGAAATTATTAAACGAAAAGTTGAAATCGAACATGAAGATGGAGACCCTAAAAAAGGCCCTTCTGGTTTGACTTGGTCGGTTGTAGAAAGTATTCCAGTTCATGAAGACATTAAAAAGCAGACTGGAAATTATTTGCAATACATTGAAAATTATAAAGAAAGCATCAGGAATTTAGCTTTATGCGGCATCAAATGCGTTTGCTACAACTTTATGCCTGTTTTAGACTGGTCAAGAACAGATCTTTCTTATACGGTTGAAGACGGTTCAAAAGCTTTACGTTTTGATATCAATGCTTTTGCTGCTTTTGAATTGTTTATTTTAAAAAGGCCAGGCGCAGAAAACGAATATTCTGAAGAGCAGAAACAAAAAGCAAAAAGCTATTTTGAAGCCATGACTCCAGAAGACAAAGTAAAATTGCAGCAAAACATTTTAGCGGGACTTCCAGGAGCTGAAGAAGCTTATACAGTTGAAGATTTCTTGGTAACCTTAAGTGCTTACAATCATATTGATAGACAGGCTTTAAAGAATAATCTGTTTCACTTTCTAAAAGAAATTATTCCCGTTGCTGAAAGTAAAGGCGTATTGATGGCAATTCACCCAGATGACCCTCCTTACCCAATCTTAGGCTTGCCAAGAGTTGTAAGTACGGAAGAAGATTTGATTGAATTAATGAACGCTGCTCCTTCTAAATCAAACGGATTTACAATGTGTACAGGTTCTTACGGTGTTCGCGCTGATAATGATTTGCCTGGAATGGTAAGACGTCATGGCGATAAAATGAATTTTATTCACTTAAGAAGTACACAACGCGACGAAGAAGGGAGTTTCTATGAAGCCAATCATCTAGAAGGCGACGTTGACATGTACGAAGTTGTAAAAGCAATTTTGGAAGTAGAGAAAAGAAACAACAGCACTTTGCCAATGCGTCCAGATCACGGACACCAAATGCTGGATGATTTAAAGAAAAAAACAAATCCGGGTTATTCTGCGATTGGGCGTTTAAGAGGCTTGGCAGAATTGCGCGGACTTGAAATAGGGATTAAACGATCTTTATAATTTTGTTTGCCACGAAGGCGCTAAGGCACGAAGTTTTTTGTTTTACGAATTGTAAGTCTTGATGATAACTTTGTCAAAGTTGAGCCTTAATAAAAAAACTTTGCGGCTTAGCGCCTTAGCGGCAAAAACAAAAAAACTAACTAACCACAAAAACCACAAAACCATGATTCGCCAAGCCATTCTTTTATCCTGTGGCTTTTTTATAAACACTTTACTGGCGCAGGAAATACCCAAAATTCTTACTTCAAAAACCAATTATCTGCCTGATTTTAGTTACGCAGGATATCGTTTTGGCGAAAGTTCCATTCCTGAAACTAATGGAAAGATCATTAACGCAACAGATTTTGGCGTAAAAGCCAATGACAATTTAGACGATTCAAAATCACTTTTAAAAGCCTTTAAAGCAGCCAATGCTATTGAGGGAAATGTAATCATGCAATTGCCAGCAGGACGTATTATTTTAAGTGAAATTCTCTACATCGAACGAAGCAATTTTGTACTTCGAGGCGCTGGTTCTGCTGAAAACGGAACTGAAATCTATTGTCCAAGACCGATGATGTATCTTAAAGATTCTGATGTTTTGGCTGAACTTCGCGAATACTTGACCACATTTGACAAAAGACAGAGAGAGCCAGAAAACAATATCGATCTTCCTTTTTCGCAATATGCGTGGTCTGGAGGTTTTATATGGACGCAGGTTCCCGGTGAGCGTGTAAAATCATATTTAGATAAATACGAACCAGAATCTAATCCGTTGGCTAAAGTCAGTTCGGGAAAAATGGGCGAACATATTGTTACTGTTTCTGATGTAAAAGGATTGAAAGTTGGCGATGTTGTCGAATTGCAATTGTTCAATAAGGATGGCGAAAACGGCGAGATCATCAAAGATTTGTATCAAGGTGCTAAAGTAAAGCCAGGTTCGCATCACTGGAAATTCCCAAAGCTTCCTATTGTAAGGCAGCAGGTTGAAATCGCTAAAATCTCTGGTTCTAAAATCACTTTAAAAACACCTTTAACTATTTCGATAAAACCGAGTTATCAAGCACAATTGGTTGAATGGAAACATTTAAATGAAGTCGGAATTGAACAGCTTCGTTTTACGTTCCCTGACATTCCGAGGGTGGCGCATCATGTAGAACCCGGAAATAATGGGATTTTCTTAACCCGATTATTCAATTCATGGGTGAAAGATGTTAAAATTACCAATGCTGACAGCGGAATTTTAGCCGAAGAAGTTTCTAACGTAACCATTCAAGATGTTACAACAGATGGATCGCATTTGGCGCATTATACAGTAAGTTTAGGCGGCGTACATAATGTTTTGGTTAAAAATCTAAAGATCTACAATTCAGCGGTTCATCCTTTAAGTTTCAACACTTTTGCGACTAAAAATGTGTATCAAAACTGCGAAATATTTACAGATCCTGTTTTAGATCAGCATTCAGGAGCCAATCATCAAAATTTGTTTGACAATATCACGGTTCATCTAAAAGCCGATAAAAATAATAGTTATGCTTTATTTGGAGGCGGCGGCGCTGATTATTGGAAACCTTCTCACGGGCCTTTCAGCACTTTTTGGAATTTAAATGTACAGGTTGAAAATCCTGATGCATCAAAACCAGTTTTATTGTACGGAATGAAAGACGGCGCTTTAGCCAGAATCATTGGCGTTCACGGAAATACGAAATTTGAAATCAAATACGACATTGATCCATATATAGAATTTTTGAACATTCCGATTGAGAAGATTCCTTCACTGTATGATTATCAATTAAATAAACGATTAAAATAGCCAAAATATCTGCCATAGATTATAAGGATTTTTAGCCACGAATTCACGAATTTCTCTAATCCTTTGACTTGATTTTATTTGTGTTAAAATGGCTAAAAACTCACGAATTATTCAAATTTAGATTATAAATAATTCGTGAATTTGTGGCTAATTTTTAACACACAGAAAAAAATCATTATAATCTGTAAAATCTGTGGCAAAAAACATTAAATACAAACGCTATGAAATATAAAATAGCTTTTCTCGCAATTGTATTTGTTTTCGGAAACATGTTTTCCCAAAATAAATATCGTCTTAAAAATTTTTCAACGACAGACGGGCTTTCGCAGAGTTCCGTTATTGCCATTCATCAGGATAAGTTTGGACAAATGTGGTTTGGTACACGTGATGGTCTGAATAAATATGATGGAAGCCGTTTTACGATTTTTAGGAATGATGCTACAGATAAATATTCGATTAGCAACAATGATATTTTAGCTATTGAAGAAGACAACGCAGGAAAAATCTGGGTGGGAACTTACAATGGTTTAAACTGTTATGATCCTGTTTCGAACCGTTTTACGAGATATCTTCATACGAAAGCAAATCATACGATAAGCAATAACGCTGTTTGGAGCATCAGAGAAATTGGTGGCGAAATGTGGTTTGGAACTTCAAAAGGATTAACTATTTACAATAAAAAAACAGGATTATTTACTTCTGTTTTTCATTCAGACGATGATGCTTCTACTCTTCCTAGCAATAATATTCTCAGCATTTTAAAAACCAAAGAAGACCAAATCTGGATTGGAACAACAAAAGGGTTATGTAAGCTGACAAATCGAATGAACGGAAAATTATTCTTTAAAAATTATCCGTTAAACACAACAGATTTATTAAACGTTCAGTCGGTTATTGAAGACCAAGACGGCAGTTTGTGGGTGGGAACAAAAAACAAAGGCCTTTTAAAATTCAATCCAAAAGAAAAAGCTTTTGTTTCTTTTTTGCCAGCTGAAAAATACCGCGAAATCAATACCGATATTCGATCTTTAGTAATTGACAATCAAGGCTCTTTATGGGTTGGCGCCTATGACGGAATTTATATTCTTGGAAAAGATAAAAGCCTTCAGAAAATAAATAATAGCAATAACAATAACGGAATCGACAAAGTGAAGTCTGTTTTTATGGATAAAAAAGGTTCAATCTGGATTGGCTGCTATTACAAAGGTGTGAATCTTTGGGATGTTTCAAACGTCAATTTCTCTAATTATAATCAGAATTCGAAAAAGATTCCGATGAGTTTTGATGTGGTAAGTTCGATAATTGCCGACAAAAACCAGAATATTTATTTTGGGACTGAAGGAGGCGGAATTACGATTTACAATAGAAATACTGAGTCTGTAAGTTACATCAACAGCAAAACTGGACAAACGAATAAAAATGATATCAAAGCGATGTGCCTCTCTGATGATCATATTTTATGGATTGGAACTTTTTCGAAAGGCTTATCAGCTTACAATACCATTTCTAAAAGAATTGAAGATAACAGAATTTCTTCAGATTTAAGCGAATTACTAAAAGACAGCGGTGTTTATGCTCTTAAAACTGAAGGTTCAATTTTATGGATTGGAACTTTCGGCAAAGGCTTAATTCGGTACAACACCATAACCAAAACCTTTGATGCTATTGGAAATGATAACACCAAACCAGTTTTCCTTACCAATAATATCCTGCGCACGATTTTAGTCGATAAGCAAAATTTTCTTTGGGTTGGAACTCAAAATGGTTTGAACCGCATTCCGCTCAAAAATTTCAATCCGCAGAAATATACGATTCAGCATTTCTTTTACGACCATTCGACTGTGTCTGGCGATGATATTCTGACTTTGTTTCAAGATTCTCAAAACAAAATTTGGGTTGGGACAAAAGCAAAAGGATTGCATTATTTTGATGGAAAAAAATTCAACCGAATCAATTTGAGATTTGGAAATACGGTTATCACTTCTATACATTCTATTTTAGAAGATGATGATAAAAACCTATGGATTAGCACCAATCAAGGAATTATAAAATATAATACAATTAAGAAAACGGTTGTTATTTACGACCAGAAAGACGGTTTGGCGAGTAATGAATTTAATGATAATTCGGCTTTAAAATTAAGTTCCAATCAGTTTTATTTTGGAAGTCCGTCTGGAGCAACATTTTTTGATGCTACAAAGATTTCCTTGAATAAATATGCTCCACAGGTTTTAATTACTGATTTGAAGATTAAAAACGAAATTGTTCATGCGCACGATAAAGATGGAATTTTAGAACAAAGCATTGGTTTTACCAAAACGATTACTTTAGATTATGACAAGGCCAATTTCTCGATCAGTTTTGCGATTCCGAATTATATTCGATCTAAAAACAATCAATACAGTTATCGTTTAACCGGTTTAGAAAACAACTGGACAACAACTAAAAACAGTGAAGCCAATTTTGCAATCCAAAATCCAGGAACATATACGTTTGAAGTGCGCGGTGCCAATAACGATGGCGTTTGGAATCAGAATCCGACAACATTGACAGTTATTGTAAATCCAGCTCCTTGGCGCAGCATTTGGGCATTTATGTTGTATGGAATTGTAATTGGTTTAGGTCTATATGGTTTGATTTGGATTATGAAATCGAAAGCAAGATTGAAACAGAAACTCGAACTGGAATATTTGGAAACACAGCGAATTGAAGAAAACAACAAGCTGAAATTGGATTTCTTTACCAATATTTCGCATGAATTCAGAACGCCATTGACTCTGATTTTAGGACCATTACAGCAAATTCTTTCTGATTATAATGGAACTAACGAAATGTACAAAAAGCTTCTGGTGATTGAAAGCAGCGCCAATCATTTGCTGAGTTTGATTAACCGTTTAATGGATTTCAGAAAACTAGAAAATCATCAGGTTACGCTTGAATCGGCAAACGGAAATATTGTCAAATTTACTAGAGAAATCTTTTTATCCTTTAGAGAATATGCGAAAGACGGCGGTTACGATTATACATTTGAAACCGAAAACGAAGAAATTCTGGTTTATTTTGACCGATATAAACTCGAACGTGTATTTTACAATCTGATTTCGAATGCTTTTAGATATACTCCAAAAGGCGGTTCGATAAATATTAAAATCAATCACGATCAGCAGAATCTTTTCATTGCAGTTGAAGATTCTGGCGTTGGAATATCAGAAGAACATATTGATAAAATTTTTGATTTATTTTTTGAAGTTCCAACACACAATCAGGTTCAGAAAAACTACAATAAAGGAACTGGAATTGGACTTTCAATCGTAAAAAACATTGTAGAACTGCATAAAGGAAAAATCGATGTTACCAATAAACCAAGTGGCGGCGTAATTTTTAAAGTGACTTTACCGCTGGGACGCGAACATCTTCTGGACAGTGAAATCATTCCTGATTTTAAAATTAGTGACGATATTGAGCAATACCAAGCGCAATTGGAACCTTCGGAAGTCATCGAACATGAAGACATCGAAGATTTAATTGTCAATGAAGAAAAACAGACGATTTTATTGGTTGAAGATCACAAGGTTCTGAGAAAATTCATGAAAAACCTTCTGAAAAAAGATTACAATATTATTGAGGCTGAAAATGGTAAAATTGCTCTGGAAAAAGCATTAAAATTTGTTCCAAATCTGATTATCAGCGATGTCATTATGCCAGAAATGGTAGGGACTGAATTGTGTTCTAAAATAAAGGAAAACATCAAAACCAGCCATATTCCTGTTATTCTGCTGACTTCGAGATCATCTTTGGTTTACAAATTTGAAGGATTAGAAAGCGGTGCAGATGATTACATCAGTAAACCATTCAATCTAATGGAGTTTAAGCTTCGTGTTAAAAATCTGTTGAACACCACAGAACGTTTAAGAATCAAATTCTCAAGCGAGGACAGTTTTATTCCGTCAGAAATAACGGTTTCATCATTGGACGAAGAACTATTGAAAAAAGCTTTCAAAATCGTGGAAGAAAACATTTCAAATGAACAATTTGATATTCCGTTTTTCTGTTCAGAATTAGGCGTAAGCCGAACCATGCTATTTTTAAAAATCAAAGCATGGACGAATTGCACTCCAAATGAATTTATTCATGAAATAAGATTAAAACGTGCGGCTCAATTATTAGAGCAAAACAAGTTAACCGTTTCTGAAATCAGCTATAAAGTAGGCTTCAACAATCCGAAATACTTTAGCAAATGCTTTCAGAAAAAGTACGGCGAAACGCCTTCTCAATACGCCGACAAATTTTATAAATCTTCAGCTGTACTTTAAAAATCATCGGTTTTAAAGGGTTTAAAAAGGGTATCTGTATTTTTAGATACCCTTTTTTGTATTTCTATATCGTTTTCGGCTTTTACATTTGCGATATGAAAATCAAAAAAACGAGTTACTTAGTGCTTCAAATTTTATTTGTCATTCTCGTCATCGGAATGAGTTTATTGTTTTTCTACTTAATCTAACTTATTAACTCTAAAACCAAAAAATGAATGTTTACAAACCAAACAAACAAATCGTTTAAATGGTGTTTACTGGTATCTTTTTTACTGATAAATATCGTGATGCACGCACAAGAACGAAAAGTGACTGGAAAAATAACTTCTAGTGAAGATTTACTTGGACTTCCTGGTGCCAATGTTTACATCAAAAATTCTTCTGTAGGCGCTTCTGCCGATATGGACGGAAATTATACTGTGATTGTAGGAGAGAAAAATGCTGTCTTAGTTTTCAATTTCGTCGGATTTCAAACGGTTGAAGTTCCAGTTGGAACCAAAAGCGTAATCAATGTAAGCTTAAAACCAGATACAAAGGCACTAGACGAAGTTATCGTAGTAGGTTACGGAACACGTAAAAAGAGCGACATAACAGGTTCTGTATCTTCTGTTACAGCAAAAGAACTGACTGCTTTTCCTCTTTTAAATGCTGAGCAGGCTTTACAAGGTCGTGCTGCGGGTGTTTCGGTAATGACCAATAACGGTGGTGAACCTGGAGCTCCTGTAAAAATCAGAGTTCGTGGAGGAACTTCAATTAATGCAAGTGGAGATGCTCTGATTGTTGTAGATGGTTTTGCAGGCGTTTCTATGCCAGCACCGCAGGACATTGCTTCTATTGAGGTTTTAAAAGATGCATCTGCAACTGCTATCTACGGATCAAGAGGTTCTAACGGGGTTATTATGGTAACGACAAAAAAAGGAAAACCAGGAAAACCAGTTATTGAGTTTAGCAATTCGACTTCTGTGCAATCGGTAAATAACAAGTTGCATTTATTGAATGCCGATCAATTTGCGGCGTACAGAAAAAGCTTTACAACGCACACGCAAGGTCCAGCAAATACAGATTGGCAAGATGTAATTTATCGTGAAGGAATGATTTCTAACTCACAATTGTCTTTTTCTGGCGGATCTGAAAATATAAGATATTATGTTTCTGGAACGTATTTCAATCAAAATGGTGTTGTAATCAATTCAGGAATTGACAAATACACAATCATAGGAAATCTTGAAGCTGATTTATCTCCAAAATTCAAAGTGGGCTTAAACACTTTTACAAGCAAACAGAACAAAGAAGGAATTGTAAGCCAGACTAGCGCTGGAGGAACTGGAGCTGCGGGTGTTATCGCATCGGCTTATCGTTTTATGCCTGATAAAGGAATTTACAATGCTGACGGAACTTACACGACAACAGCTCCAATTGGTGATGATATTGACAATCCTTACGCAACAGCAATGGAGAATATCTTGGAAACCGTTTCTGTTACAAACCGAAACAATTTCTTTGCCCAATATCAAATTACAAAAGATTTAGATTTTAAAACCACTTTAGGTTTAACCGATAGTAATTCGCAAACTGGGAGATTTATTCCTTCAACATTAATTGCCGGAAAAAATATCAAAGGAGAAGCTTCTGTAAACAATACACGATTTTCTTCTTTCTTAACAGAGAATTATTTGACTTTCAAACGTGAAATTATCGACAAAGGAATGCTGACGGTTTTGGGAGGATATTCATATCAAAAAAACAAAAACGAGAATTCGTATGCTGCTTCAAGAGGTTTTTTAACGAATACCAATTCGTATAGAAATTTGGGAGCAGGAACAGTTTTCTTAAAACCGGATTCTGGATTATCTGAAACGGAATTAATCTCTGCTTTCGGAAGGTTGAATTTTGATTATGCTGATAAATATTTACTGACCTTCACAGCAAGACGAGACGGTTCTTCTAGCTTTAGTAAAAACTACAAATACGGAACTTTCCCTTCTGGAGCAATTGGATGGAACATTAGCAAAGAAAACTTCTTAAAAGACAATAAAACGGTTTCAAACTTAAAATTAAGAGCAAGTTACGGAGCAACAGGAAATCCTTCAATTGGTGCCTACTCTACTCTTTCTAGATTCTCTGAAATCTATTATGTAAGCGGTGACGTGATTACCAATGCGGTTCAGCTGACTTCATTAGATAATCCGAATTTAAAATGGGAAACGTCTTATCAGCAAGATTACGGAATTGATTTAGGTTTGTTTGACAATAGAATCAGCATAACGGCAGATTATTATAAAACGATTACCAAAGATTTATTGTTCAACAGACCACTTCCTGGAATTTCTGGAATTGCTTCTCAGCTTCAAAACGTGGGTGAATTAGAAAATAAAGGATGGGAATTGGGTATTAATACGAGAAATTTCATTGGTGCAGATTTTACTTGGTCAACCAACTTTAATATTTCTTCAAACAAAAACAAAGTATTAAAATTAGCCGATAATAAAGATCTTTTAATCAACTCTGCGCCTGGACATTTCTTAGCGACTGAGTCACAGATTTTAAGAGTTGGACAGCCGGTTGGCTCTTTCTTCGGATTTATTTATGATGGTGTAATTCAGCAAGGAGAAACGGTATTGCCAGGAAACTTTGAAACGGCTCCAGGAGGAGAAAAATTCAGAGATTACAATGGCGATGGAAAATTAGATTCTCAGGATAAGACCATCATTGGAAACCCAAATCCAGATTTCATCTTCGGATTTAACAATGATTTCACCTATAAAAATCTTGATCTGAATATTTTCTTTCAAGGTTCGCAAGGAAATCAAATCCTAAACTATACCTTGATGGAATTGGCTTCTGGAAACAACAATGCTACAACTGAAGTTTTAGATGCTTGGACACCGACTAATACGGATACAAATGTTCCTGCAAATGCGGCTAGGACCAAAAGAATTACTTCAAGATTTGTTTATGATGGAAGTTATATCCGTCTAAAAAACATCTCTATCGGATATAGCTTAGATGAAAAAATTGTGTCAAAAATAGGCCTAAGCAAAGTTCGTTTTTACATCAGCGCGCAAAACCTTTGGACGATTACAGATTATCCAGGTACAGATCCTGAAACGAATTATTTAAACGATACGAATTCAAGAAGCAATACCAATTTAGGATTGGATTACGGAGGATATCCAAACGTAAGAACGTTTACAGCAGGATTCAATTTAAAATTTTAATCTAATACAACTATGAAAAAATATATAGCTTTTCTTTGCTTCGGAACAATGGTGTTTTTCAGCTGTTCTGATCTGGAAGAGAAACCAGTAGGAATTATTCGTCCAGAGAACTTTTTCAACAATACAGACGATTTGCAAGCTGCTGTAAATGGAGCCTTCGCTAATATTGCCCACAACAATTATTGGGGAAGAGAATTTACAATTGCCCTTATGCTTCGTGATGATATGGCCGACATCGGCGATAGAACCACTCAGGCTGCGCGTATTGACGTAAACGACATGTCGATGAACGATACCAATGCACTTGTAGCCAACTTTTGGCCACAATCGTATGTAATTATTACCGCGGCAAATCAAGCCATTGAAGGTGCTAAAAAAACACCCGGAGATCCAGCAAAAGTAAATGCCATTGTGGCTCAGGCGTATTTTGCAAGAGCTTTTGCTTACTATCATTTAGTGCGCCTATTTGGAGATATTCCTTATGTTGATTTTGTTGTAAATGATGTGAATCAAGTAAATTCCCTTAGCAAAACAAAAGAAGCAGACGTTTACCCAAAAATCATTGCCGATCTAGAATTTGCCAAACAATGGCTAGATGACAAACCAAAAGTAAAAGCTATTCCTGGAAAAGGTACTGCTGCAGGGTATTTGGCTTCTGTTTACCTGACTTTAGGAAATTTTCAAAAAGCGTATGATGAAGCCAAATTTGTTATTACAAACGAAGCAAAATTTGGTTTAGGTTTAGATGCTGATTTTCAGGATTTATTCAATGCTACCAAAACAGCTTCCTTAAAAGAACCTTTATTTACAATTGACTTTAACAACTTGACTTCTGGAAATTACGGTCAAGATTATACCGCGTTTTTTACAGGATCGTTAAAAGATGACAGTTATAGTTACGGACAAGGGTTTTCTGTTGCTGTTCCGTCATTAAAAGTATTCAATACTTGGGATCAGAGAGATTATAGAAGAGCCGTAAGTTTTGATACCATTATCAGAAAGAAAACCGGTCCAGGCGGATCGCTTCAGGTTTATCCTTCAAGCGACAATGAAAAAGCGCCACGTCCGCATATTGCTAAATATTTCCGTTTTCCGGGGAAAGCTGGAGCGAATGGAAGAACTTCTCAGCACAATTACATTACAATGCGTTTCGCAGAAGTTTTACTAACTGCTGCTGAAGCTTTAAACGAAATTAATCCGGGAACAACTGAAGCTGATGGTTACGTGAATCGCGTTCGTGCAAGAGCGAGAAATAAAGCTGGAAAACTGGTTTCGTTCCCGGCAAATGTAACTCCAGGACTTTCTCAAACCGATTTCAGAAAAATGGTTATTGACGAAAGAAGATTAGAATTGGCGTTTGAATATGTGAGATGGTACGACATCAAAAGGCTTAAAATCGGACCAGAAGTATTTGGACCAAATGGTTTAGAACCACATGCCAATTTTGATCCAAACAGAGATTATTTATGGCCGTTGCCTGGAACAGAACTGGCTATTAATCCGAATCTAAAACCAAATAATCCAGGTTATTAAATTAGCACAATTAGTATTGAACACGGATGAAACGGATTCGCTATCGGGAGCTGATTTAAACGGATTTTTTTAAGTTACGATTAATTGGTTTCCGCAGATTTAACAGTTTGAGCAGATTAAATTAAAAACATTTTTAATCTGCAGGAGACAAAAAAAATCTGCAAATCTGCAAAATCTGCGAGAGAAAAAGTTTAGATCAACATCTTCGCGATAATGAATCCGTACAATCCGCGTCTAACATTTTAGTATAGAAACTAAAAATAAAGATTAATTAGTAATATGAATAAAATTAGTTTCATTTTAATCCTTGGGTTTGCATCGCTGGCAACAGCGTGCAAATCTGGGGTTAAACCTCAAACAAAAAGCACAACAGAGGCAAATAATCTACTCGAAACGCGTTACAAAATGCTTTTGGATTATCCAGTAGATTCCATGTCAATGCCGAGAAGCATGAATACCAAAACTCTCGAAATTCGCAAAGTGCCCTCAAGAGACTGGACAAGCGGTTTTTTTGCTGGAAATCTGTGGCAATTGTACCGATTGACAGGCGATTCAAAATATAAAGAACAGGCTCAAAAATGGACTCCTTTCAGCAAAAAGGAAAGTGTCAACAGCAATTCGCATGACGTAGGTTTTAAAGTGTTTTGCAGTTTTGGAGAAGCGCTGAAAGTGGAAAACAAAAAAGAATACGAAGCGGTAATTGTAAAAGGCGCCGAAACTTTATGCAAAAGATTCAATCCAAAAGTGGGCGCGATTCGTTCTTGGGATTTCAACAAGGAAATTTGGGATTATCCAGTTATCATAGATAATATGATGAATCTGGAATTGCTTTTTGAAGCATCCAAAATATCAGGAAATCCAAAATATCGTGACGTTGCGATTCAACATGCTAATACCACTTTAAAAAATCAATTTAGAGCAGACAATTCCTGCTATCATGTTATTGATTATAATCCAACAACTGGCGAAGTTAGAAAGAAAACGACTCTTCAAGGATACAATGATGATTCGGTTTGGGCTCGCGGTCAGGCTTGGGCAGTTTACGGATTCACGATGTCATATCGATATACAAAAGATCCAGCATACTTAAAGCAAGCCGAAGGAACAGCGAAGTTTTTTATGACGAATAAAAATCTGCCAGAAGACGGAATTCCGTATTGGGATTTTAAAGATCCTAGCATTCCAAATTCGGCAAGAGATGTTTCTGCAGCAATGGTAATTGCATCTGCCCTATACGAATTGTATGGTTACACAAAAAATGACAGTTATTTGGCTTTTGCCGATAAACTGATGACTTCAGTACAAACGGACAAATATATTTTAGATGCTAAAATCAAAGCACCTTTCTTATTTGATCACAGTACAGGAAACTGGCCAAAACATGACGAAATTGACGAACCAATAATTTACGCCGATTATTATTTTCTGGAAGCACTTCTTAGAAGAAAGTAACAAAGGGACAAAGTTACAAAGGTGCAAAGGTTCTCTGCCTTTGAACCTAAAAAAGCCTTATTATGAAGAAATTACACTTTAATACATTTTCAATTTTTGCACTTTTTGTTTTGTTTCAGATTTGTCTGAGCAGTTTTGCTCAGACAAAGATGAACATTAACGACAATTGGCTTTATTTAGAAAATGATACTCAAAAATTAAACGAAGCACAAAAAGCTTCCAACTGGACTTCTTTAAATTTACCGCATACTTGGAATGCCGAAGATGCAACCGACTTAAATCCAGGTTACCGACGCGATGCAAGCTGGTATCAAAAAAAATTAAATATTCCGCAAATCGATAAAAACAGAGTTTACTCTTTATACTTTGAAGGCTCGAATGTAACCACAAAAGTATATGTCAATGGAAAAGAAGCGGGATCGCATATTGGCGGTTATATTGGTTTTTCTATTGATATTACGAATTTCATAAAAGAAGGAAACAACGATATTTTTGTTCGTGTGGATAATAGTTATGATATCGAAATTATTCCGTCTCAAAAAAGCGATTTCTTCATTTATGGAGGAATCACGCGCGACGTCTGGCTAGTTTCGAAATACAAAAATCATATCGAAAATATAAAAATTACAACTCCTGAAGTTTCTGCTAAAAAAGCTTCTCTACAAGTTGTTTCTTCTTTTGTAAATCCTGACAATTCAAAGGACTTATCTTTTACTGTAACGCTTAAAAATCCGAAAGGGAAAAAAGTAGCGAGCAAAACCGTTTTGGTTACAGATAGAACTTCAACAATCACTTTTGAAAACATCAAAAACCCCGAACTTTGGGATACTGAAAAACCAAATCTATACAGACTTTCTGCTGTTTTATCAGAAAAAAATCAAATTAAAGACAGTATTTCAGAAAAAGTTGGCTTCAGATGGTTTGAATTTAAAGATCATGGCCCTTTTTATTTGAATGGAAAACGTTTATTGATTCGCGGAACGCATCGACATGAGGAACAAGCTGGTGTTGGAGCCGCTATGAGCAACGAACAGCACTGGGCAGATATGAAATCTATTAAAGAAATGGGAGCCAATTTTGTTCGTTTAGCACATTATCCTCAAGATCCGGAAGTTTATAAGGCCTGTGACGAACTTGGACTTTTGGTGTGGGATGAATTGCCGTGGTGTCGTGGTGGAATTGGAAATGAAGTTTGGAAAACGAATACCAAAAATATGCTGGCAGAAATCATCAATCAAAACTATAATCATCCGAGTATTATTATCTGGTCTTTAGGAAATGAAATCAATTGGCTTCCTGATTTTCCTGATGGCGACAATGATAAGAAAACGAATGAATTTTTAACGGAATTAAACGACATCGCTCACAAACTGGATCCAACCCGCAAAACGGCTATTAGAAAATATTACGAAGGCTCGCATATTGTAGATGTATTCTCTCCTTCTATCTGGTCTGGATGGTATTCTGGAAGCTATAAAAGCTACCAAAAAGCGATTGATGTTTATAAGAAAGAATACAAACATTTTATTCATGCCGAATATGGCGGAGATAGTCATGTTGGACGTCATAGCGAAAACCCAATTACAGGTGAAAATGTAATAAAAGCCGAAGGTTGGGAAGAAGCGATTGTTCAGACCAAAGTAGCTAATATTGCACAAATTGGCGATTGGAGCGAAAACTATATCGTTGATTTATTTGACTGGCATTTGCATATATCCGAGAATGACCCAACGTTTGTGGGAAATATTCAATGGGCATTTAAGGATTTTGCAACGCCTTTGAGACCAGAAGACGATATTCCGTATATGAACCAAAAAGGATTGACAGACCGAAACGGAATTCCGAAAGATGCGTATTATGTTTTTAAAAGCTATTGGGCGACAGCACCTTTCGCTTACATCGAATCGCATACTTGGACTGAGCGCCAAGGTCCTGAAAACACACCGAGAACGATTAGCGTTTTCAGTAACTGCGAGAAAGTGACTTTTTCCCATAACGGAAAATCATTAGGAGAAAAACAGCGAAATCTTGCTCTGTATCCTGCAAATGGTTTAACTTGGGATGTCAATTTTACGAAAGGAGAAAATATTTTAGTTGCCGTCGGAAAAACAAAAGAAGGAAAAACGGTTTCTGATACATTGAAAGTGAATTATCGTTTCAATAAAAATGATACGGCGATTTCGCTGCAATTATCATCAGAAAAACTAAAAAACGGCAATTATTTAGTTACCGCCATTGCAGTTGACAATAATAATTTACGCTGTCTGGATTATGAAGCGAGTGTTTATTTTCAATGTTTAAAAGGCGGAAAAACGCTAAAAAATCAAGGAACACCAACTGGAAGCGAATCGATAAGAATGGCAAACGGAAAAGCTTCTATCGAAGTAATTCCCGATGGTTCCGGTAATCCGATTGAAATGACGGCATTAAATCAGAGCTTTAAAGGAGAATATTTGAAGATTCCAATTAATTAACTTAACCGCAAAGAGCGCAAAGGAAAAGTTCGCAAGGCACGCAAAGCCTTGCGAACTTTGCGTAAAACTTAGCGTCCTTTGCGGTTAAAATATATTTCAGATTAAAACAAAAATAATTTTACAAAATGAAAAAAATTCTAACACTATTATTCCTGACATCGTTCTCAATTGGACAATCACAAGGTTTAATTTCTAACGTATCAAACCGAAACACCACTTCTTTAAACGGAGTTTGGAATTATATTATAGATCCTTATCAAACTGGTTTTTATAGCTTTCACTTGGATCAATACGACAAAAGTGAAAAACCGGCAAAAGGAGCTTTTTTTTCTAACTATCACGCTCAAAACAAACAGGAATTGGTAGAATATGACTTTGATAAATCCCCTACAATCAATATTCCAGGCGATTGGAATTCGCAGGTTGCGGAACTGAAATATTATGAAGGAAATGTTTGGTTCAAAAAGTCTTTTGATTACAATTTAACAGCTAATAAACGTCTGTTTTTATATTTAGGTGCTATCAATTATAAAGCCGATGTTTATTTAAACGGAAAAAAACTTGGCACACATGAAGGCGGTTTCACTCCGTTTAATTATGAAGTAACTTCGATTGTAAAACCTACTGGAAATTATTTAGTAATTAAAGTTGATAATACACGTCATAAAGAAGATGTCCCAACCGTAAACACCGATTGGTGGAATTACGGCGGAATCACGCGCGATGTGACTTTAATTGAAGAAGAATCATCATTTGTGGAAGATTATACTATTCAGCTGAAAAAAGGCAATGCAAATATTATTTCAGGTTTTATTAAAATCAATAATTTAGATGCTTCGAAAAATAATATTTCGATTTCTATTCCTGAATTAAAAATCAATTTCAAAGGAAAAGCGGCTAGCAACGGAATTTTAAACTTCGAAATTCCAACTAAAAAAATCTCGTATTGGTCGCCAGAAAATCCGAAATTATATAATGTTACTGTTGACTTTAATGGAAAAAAATTAAACGATCAGATTGGTTTTAGAACCATCGAAACCAAAGAAGATAAAATTCTGCTAAACGGAAAAGAGATCTTTTTACGCGGAATTTCTATTCATGAAGAAAATGGAAAAGGCGGACGTGCTAATTCTGTAGAAGATGCTTTGCGCTTATTAAACTGGGCGAAAGAATTAGGCTGTAATTATGTTCGTCTGGCGCATTATCCGCATAACGAAAATATGGTCAGAGAAGCTGATAAATTGGGTTTAATGGTTTGGGAAGAAATTCCAGTTTACTGGACAGTAGAATTTAAAAATGAAAACACCTACAAAAACGCCGAAGATCAATTAACTGCTTCTATCACAAGAGATAAAAATAGAGCGAGCATTATTATTTGGTCAATGGCAAATGAAACTCCAATTTCTGATGCTAGAAATACTTTCATTAGAAATTTAGCATCGCACACCAGATCATTAGACAATACAAGATTAATTAGTGCTGCTTTACTAACCAAAAAAGAAACTATTGATGATCCTATTGGAGAAGTTTTAGATGTTGTGGCTTTCAATCAATATTTGGGCTGGTATGGCGGAAATTTGGAAGATGCTGAGAAAATAACCTGGAAATCTAAATACAATAAACCGATTGTTGTTTCTGAATTTGGTGGCGATGCAAAAGCCGGTTTCCACGGAGAGAAAAACGAGCGCTGGACAGAAGAATATCAGGAATATTTATACATTCAGAATTTAAAAATGATTGAAAAAATTCCACACTTGAGCGGAACAAGCCCTTGGATTTTAGTTGATTTTAGATCTCCAAAAAGATTGCTTCCAGGAATTCAGGACGGTTACAATCGCAAAGGTTTAATTTCAAATGATGGCGAAAAGAAAAAGGCTTTCTACATTATGCAGGATTGGTATGTTAAGAAGAAAAAAGAATATCAGAATTAATGCGTCATTACCAATTCATTAACAAAAAACAGGCGTCAAATTATATGATTTTTCTTCATTATTAATTTACTTTGTAGTTAATCTAAAAATTGTAAACCATGAAAAAATTCTATTTAATAGCAGTTACTTTGTTTGCTGCTTTTACAGTTCAAGCTCAAGACATAGTAAAATTTGCTCCGCTTGATGCAAGTCCGGTTGATATTTCGTATTTCCCAAACAAAGCGGTTAAATTCAAAAAAACAGATAATCCAAACCCAGTCATCAAAGTTCTTTATGCAAGACCTTCTGTAAAAGGAAGAACTATTTTTGGTGATGTGGTTAAGTTTGGAGAAGTTTGGAGAGTTGGCGCTAATGAAAACACAGAAATCAAATTCTACAAAGATGTAACAATCGGTGGTAAAAAAGTTCCTGCAGGATACTATAGCTTATTTGCTATTCCAGAAAAAGACAAATGGACTATCATTATCAACAAAGAACTAGATTTATGGGGCGGTTATGCTTACGACGAAAGTAAAGATGTTGTAAGAGTTTCAGTTCCTGTTAAACCAGTTTCTGATGTTATCGAAGCTTTATCGATTGCTTTTACAACTCAAGGTAACGTAGCAAATCTTGTTATTGGTTGGGATAAAACAACTGTTGAATTGCCAATTACGGTTAAATAAGTTTTTACTTAATATATGCCACGAAGGCACAAAGTCGCAAAGTTTTTTAAGCTTTGCGATTTTTTTTTGGGTAAAGTAATCCCATTTTTGTCATTTCGACGAAGGAGACTCGAGCGATAGCGAACAGGCAAAGCAAATCTCCACGAGAAACTCTACAAAGATTGGCTTATTATTGCGGAGCTACTTGCGAAGATTTCTCCTTCGTCGAAATGACAAGATTGTGTGATAATCTGTCGAAAAAAACTTTACTATTCTTCTGCTTTGTAAGACTTTCTTATAGCACAAAAAAATCCCTTTGAAATTCTTTTCTCAAAGGGACTCTTGTAATTATTTTTTATGCTTAAACCTTAGCGGATTCTATAATCTTATCCAACGTAATAGGTAAATCCCTAACACGTTTTCCCGTTGCATTAAAAACGGCATTTGCAATTGCAGGCGCCATTCCGACTAAAGCTGTTTCACCCAGACCTTTTGTTCCCATTGGATTACTGATTGGGTCTTTTTTATTCACGAAGAAAACTTCCTGTTTTTCTATATCCGCATTTACAGGAACATGATAATCAGCAAAATTGTTATTGATCGGACGCCCAAAACGATGATCGATTTCTAGTGCTTCCATCAATCCCATTCCGATTCCTCCTACTGCCCCGCCAAACATTTGCCCTGCAGATGTTTTCTGGTTGATTACTGTTCCAATATCAGCGCAAGAAACCACGTGAGCCAATCTTATTTTACCCAAATTCGGATTCACTAATACTTTCACAAAATGAACTGAAAACGAATAAATTGAATATTTCTTCGCTTCTTCAGCAGCTTTAGAAAGATTTTCTACTTCAAAATCTTCTAATTTATTGCTGCTTAAAAGTGCAGCTAACGTAACCGACTTCGACTTGTCTTTTTTAGAAGAAACCGTACCATTTTCAAAAGTTAAATCCGTAATAGCGATTCCTTTCAAAGCGGGACTTTTACTTCCCAATTCAATTATTTTATTCAATAATAAATTACAAGCGTCATGAACTGCAGAACCAACAGATGAAGTCGTTGCCGAACCGCCTTGAGTAGGCCCTTTCGGCAATCCGCTTTTCCCCATTTCAATGATTACATTTTCAGCTGGCATACCTATTACTTCAGCCCCGATAGCAGTCATCATCGTTGCGGTTCCAGGTCCCATATCGTTTACACTGCATTGCAAAACCAAATCGCCATTGGCTAAGAATTTTGCTTTTACCGAAGTTGGGCTTCGATAACAGCCGAAAGTTCCCGTTCCCATTCCGTAACCTACTAACCAATTTCCTTCTTTAACAGAACCTGGTTCATTTTTACGATTGTTCCAGCCAATACGTTCCATTCCCGCTTCGTAACATTCTAACAGATATTTACTGCTCCACGGTTTATTTTGCTCCTGATCTTTTTCGGCATAATTACGTTTTCTGAATTCAATTGGATCTAAGTTTAATTTATATGCCATTTCATCCATTGCACTTTCTAAGGCGAAAGAACCTGTTGCTTCACCTGGCCCACGCATCCAGATCGGCGTACAAGTGTCCAAAGGCACAATTCTATAACGAGTCGAAACGTTTGGACAATCATAAATAAATCTCGACATATTTACCGTTCCCTCCATGAAATCCTCATAACTCGAAGTCATAGCTACAGCTTCGTGCGTTAAGCCTGTCAGTTTTCCTTCTTTTGTAGCACCAAGACCCATTTTCTGAATGGTGTACGGCCTGAAACCAACATTGGTAAACATCTGTTCACGATGCAAAACTAATTTTACAGGACGATTTAATTTTTTTGCTCCAATTAAAGCTGCAATTTCATACGGCCAAGTGTGCAATCCCATTCCGAATGCACCGCCAAGATATTCAGCATGAACCTCAACATCTTCGACGGGCACTCCAAAAACTCCCGCTACACTTCTGCGCGTTCCCTCTACACCTTGACTTTTTGTATATAAAATTGGTTTGTTTCCGTCCCATTTGGCAATGATATTGGCCAATTCCATCGGGTTATGCACCTCGGTTGGAATTGTATATTCTGTTTCCAGAATTACCTCAGCATTTTTATAGCCATCATGTTCACCGCGATGGTAATCATTTCCTTTATCGGTTTCAACTTTCTTTTCTTTTTCTGCTGCTTTTTTAAGTTCTGTCGAATGTTCTTCTTTAAAATACTCAGCTTTAATTAGACTTGCCGCATATTGCATACGTTCAAAAGTATCTGCAATCACCAAAGCAATTGGCTGATCGTAATACAAAATCGAATCGTCTTTGAAAATCTGCAGCGGCTGACCAAAATTATGTTTGTCTTTGGCTTTCTGATAACCTGCAGGTTTATCTACATTCAAATGTGTGATAACCGCCAAAACTCCTGGCGCCCATTCTGCTTTTTTGGTGTCAATGGTTTTGATTCTTCCTTTTGCAATAGTACTTCCCACTAGGCAGGCATAAACCACACCAGATGTTTTATATTCAGCCGAATAAGTTGCAGAACCCGTTACTTTAGCAAATCCGTCAACTCTATTAATATTACTTGTCTTACTCATAATTTAATTATTTTGATGCTGCTATTGTAAGTGCTTCTGCTACTGCATTCTCTCCAAGCGTTAGTTTAAAATTATTGTCGCCGTATCCTTTTGCTCCTTTCATAGACAAATGGCCAGCTTGTTTAAATAGATCTTCAGAAACTGTTTTTCCTTTCAGGAATTTTTCTGTTTCAGTTAATCTCCAAGGTTTATGTGCCACACCGCCCATAGCTAGTCTAACACCATTGATGGTGTTATTTTTTATGTCTAAAGCCACTGCAACAGAAACCAATGCAAAAGCATAACTTGTTCTATCGCGAACTTTTAGATAATGTACATTTTTAGTAAAATTATTATCTGGAATTTCAATAGCCGTAATCAGTTCTCTACTGTCAAGCGTATTGTCTTTTTCTGGTGTATTTCCTGGAAGTCTGTGAAAATCGGTAAAATTAATTTCTCGTTTTCCTTTTGGACCTTCCACTAAAACTGTTGCATCAAGCGCAGCCAAAGCCACACACATATCGCTTGGATGCACAGCAATACAACTTTCTGAGGCACCAAAAACAGCATGCATTCGGTTAAAACCACCAATGGCACCGCATCCGCTTTTTGGTGTTCTTTTGTTGCATGGCATATCTGTATTGTAATAATAAGAGCAACGTGTTTTTTGAAGCATATTCCCTCCCACTGTTGCCATATGTCTAATTTGTTGAGAAGCTCCAGCAGCTAAAGCTAATGCAAGTAAAGGATGTTTTTCTTTTATCGAAGCATCTTCAGCCACTTGACTATTTTTTGCCAATGCACCAATCGAAACTTTTCCCTTCAAAAATTCGATTTTCTTTAAATCTAATCCGTTGATGTCCACTAATTTGTCTGGAGCTACGATATTCTTCTTCATTAAATCGACAAGATTGGTTCCTCCAGCAATAAACATCGAGGAATTATCTTTTGCTTTTCCTGAAACTGCCGATGAAGACGACAAAGCTTTTATTATCTGAAAATTTTTCATATCTCCTTTCCTCCTTCCTTCACTTCCGTTATAGCATCGACAATATTGTGGTAAGCGCCACATCTACAGATGTTCCCACTCATGTATTCTCGAATTTCTTCTCTGCTATTGGCATGACCTTCTTTTATACAGGCAATTCCCGACATAATCTGACCAGGAGTACAATAGCCGCACTGAAAACCATCGTGTTTGATAAAAGCTTCCTGCATCGGATGTAGTTTTTTGCCTTTCGAAATTCCTTCAATTGTAGTTACTTGTGCATTTTGCTGCATCGTGGCCAAAGAAAGGCATGACAAAATTCGAGTTCCGTTTACGTGGACTGTACACGCACCACATTGTCCGTGATCACAGCCTTTTTTAGTTCCTGTAAGCTGTAATTGTTCGCGAAGTAAATCAAGCAGCGTAGTCCTCGGCTCTATGTTCAAGTTGTGTTTAGTGCCATTTACTTCAATAGAAAGCGGTACTGTTTCTAGATATTCCGCTATTTTTTCATCCCATTTCTTATCTGAAGCCATTACCAATGAGGGCGGCGTCAGGGCAAGAGCGGTAAAAAGTCCTGATTTCTTTATAAAGTCACGACGAGAATTAGCATCTTCCAACGTTACTTTATTCTGATTTGATTTTTTAGAAGCCATGCAATCTATTTGTTAAATTAGCAAATTCACTTTTGTCATTCTAACAAATTTAATCAACTTAAATCACAAAAAGTTATGAAATTCAAACATTCTCCTTATTTAGAATAATTACAATTTCGTTATTTTTTTTACCGCAGAGGCGCAATGTTTTCGCAAAGTTCGCAAAGTTATTTTTCTCTCGCAGATTTGGCAGATAATGCAGATTTTGAATACGATGGAAAGATTTGCGCAGATTCTTTATATAGAAATAAATAAAAATCTGTTTAGATCTGGAAATCTGCGAGAAACAAAAAATTATATCCATTAAAACTTTGTGACCTTTGCGAAATTCCTTAGCGTACTTTGCGGTTAATTTCCCACCTATATTAACTCTTAAATTGTATTTTTACTGAAATAAGCTCAAATTATGTCACAGCAAAAAATCATTTACCTGGATAATAATGCCACAACCCGTGTTGATGAACGCGTTTTGGATGCGATGCTTCCCTATTTTACGGATTATTATGCCAATTCAACCAGTACACATTTGGCTGGATTAACAGTAAAAGAAGCTGTTGAAAATGCTGCTTGGCAAACAGCCGATTTGATAAATGCTAATGCTGATGAAATCGTTTTTACATCTGGAGCCACAGAAAGCATCAATCTTGCTATAAAAGGACTCGCAGATCAAGGCAAAAAGCATATTGTAACCATTCAGACCGAACACAAAGCCGTTCTTGAAACTTGCCACTTTATGGAAAGCATTGGTTTTGAAGTCACTTATCTTCCAACCGCTGCTGATGGTCTTTTAGATATTCAACTTTTACAAGAAATAATTACAGATAAAACACTGGTTTTCATTGGAATGTTTTCTAATAATGAAACTGGTGTCATACAAAATATCCGCGCGATTTCTAAAACACTGAAAGCCAAAAATCTACTTTTTATTTGTGATGCTACTCAAGCTGTCGGCAAAGTTCCGATTGATGTAAAAACTTTGGGAATTGATCTTTTAGCATTGTCAGCTCATAAATTTTATGGCCCAAAAGGAGTCGGCGCTTTGTATATTTCGGCGAAAGCCAAAGTAAAATTGAAACCTCAAACTCTTGGAGGCGGACAACAGAGAAAATTACGAAGCGGAACGCTAAATGTTCCTGGCATTATCGGTTTGGGGAAAGCTGCAGAAATTGCTTTGAAAGAGCAGCAAGAAGATCAAAAACGAATTGAGTCCTTAAGAAATAAACTTGAAAAAGGTTTATTACAATTTAAAGGTTCTTTCGTTAACGGAAATACAGAAAACCGAATTTATAATACTTCAAACATTTGTTTTCCTGGCGTAAATTCAGAACAGCTGATTTTGGCTTTAGGAAATATTTCGGTTTCAAATGGAGCATCATGTTCTGCCGTTATTTCCGAACCTTCACATGTTTTAAAAGCAATGGGATTATCTGATGAAGAAGCTTTGAGTTCTATTCGTTTTAGTTTGGGTAGATTTACTACTTCTGAGGAAATTGATGTGGCTATTGAGCAGGTTTTGGAATTGGCTGGAAAGTTACATGGCTGATAATTTTTCACCGCAAAGGTGCAAAGTTCGCAAATTTTTTTTCTTTTTTAATCTCGCGAGGTCACAGAGACTCAAAGTTTTTTTGTCATCCTGACAAAGGAAGGGTGGCAAACTTTATCTACATAATCTGCATAAAAAACTTTGTCCCTCTGTCACTTTGAACCTTTGTCAATTATCAAAAGAAATCAACTGAGTATAATCTTCCTCCGTATCAATATCAATATTTCCTTTTTCAAAAGAAACTGAAACGACATCATCAGTATATTTTTTAATGAGTTTTTTGGCTCCTTCTTTTCCTTTCAATTCAAGAAGTTTCTGAAAGTATTTTTGATGAAATAAAGCTGGCGTTCCTAAAGTTTCTGCATAAGCTGAAGCTGCAATTCCTTTTCCAGTTTTCTTAGATACGCTGATTAAATTCTCGAAAATTGAACTCGTTAGAAAAGGCTGGTCACAGACTGATATAATACATTGTTCGCAATCGGGATTTAGAAATAATAATTCCGTAATTCCTTTGACAATTGAAGAAGACATTCCTTTTTCCCATTCAGAATTGAATGAAAGTTTTATTTCAGGCAAATTAATCCCTTTTTCAATTATATCATGATTTGCACCTGTCACTACTATTAAAAAAGAATTCTGAATCTTTAAAGCTTCTAAAATCGTGTTTTTCAGAAGAGTTGATTCTTTATGCTTTAATAACTGTTTGGGTCTGCCTAATCTAGACGAATTTCCAGCTGCAAGAATGATAATGCCAATTTTCTGATGATTTTTATTTTCCATAATGAATTTCATTATGAATTTTGCCTGGTTTATATTTCAACGATGTCCCAACACGCTCAGAGGCAATGGCTTTAACTTCAGAAACAATCGAAAGGGCGATTTCCTCTGAGGTTTCAGCTCCGATATCCAAACCTATGGGACTGTGAATTCGGCTTAACTGTTCATCATTTACTGTAATTCCTTCAATTAAAAGATCATCCAGCATTCGGCTGAATTTAGATTTTGGACCTAGAATGCCAATGTAATGGCAATTGGTTTCTAATAATAATTTTAAAAGTGCCAGATCGTATTTGTAATTGTGGGTCATCAAAAGAAAATAAGTCTGATCATCAATGGTTATATTCTCCAGAAATTGCTCAGGTTTTACAACCGAAATCTCACTGGCTTTAGGAAACCGTTTTGCAGTCGCATGCGTTGCACGTCCTTCAGCAATATGAGTTCTCCATCCTAAAACAGCAGCCATTTTTACCAGTGGCTGGATATCGTTTCCTGCTCCGGCAATAACCAATGAAATAGATGGTTTTATGTATTCGATTAAAGCTTCTCTCCCGTTTTCTTCTTGAAGTTTTTTAACAACTGTAGTTTTATTTTTCAGTGCTTCTTTTACATCTGAAATCAGACTTAAAGCTTCATTATCAAGAGTTAAAACTGGACTGTCTTTTCTAAAAAACAAAGTTGTCCCTATCTGAGAAGCATTTCTCTTTAAAGAAAAAACTGTTACTATTACTGCTTCTTTTCTTTCTAATTCGAGTTGCTGCAAAAGCTGAATCGGATTGTTTTCGACCTCCTCATCAATGTATTCAAAAAGAATATGAACAATTCCGTTGCATCCAAGCTGTAAACCAACTTCGGCATCATCCTCGTTACTAGTATTATAAGTAACAAGTTTATTTTGCTTTTGATTTATAGAAAGAAGAGCTTTTCGCAATGCATCTCCTTCTAAACATCCACCGCTTATTGCGCCGGTCAGCATACCATCTTCGGTCACTAACATACGTGCTCCTGGCTGCCTGTATGACGAACCTTCGACTTTTACTACGGTTGCCAAAGCTGTTTTCTTTTCTTCTGCCTTAGCTTGTGAATATGCTTTAAGAATTTCGCTGATTTCTTTCATAGTTTAAAAATAAAAAAAATTACAAATACAACACACAGCAAGAGAGATTTATCTTGATACTATTTCTTTACAAAAATTGTCTCTTTACACGAATACTATTATTTGTTTAAATCGGAAAAAGTCTGCTTAATTTAATTCCATAAATCAATTTATTATGATTATCGTAATGATTTTTTCAAATTGACGTATGATTTATATTACTAAGTTTTGTATTTTTATCAATAGCAAAATTTATATACCTAACTTTAAAAGTAAACTACATGGGAAAATTTGTAATCACTACTAGAGCCAACGGAGAGTTCCAATTCAATTTAAAAGCTGGTAACGGTCAGACTATTTTAACGAGTGAAGGATACTCGACAAAAGCAGCTTGCAGTAATGGTATCGAATCTGTAAAAAACAATGCAGCAGACGATAACCGTTATGACAGAAAAGAATCTAGCAGCGGAAAACCATATTTCAATTTAAAAGCTGGAAATGGCCAAATTATTGGTGCAAGCGAAATGTATGAGAGCGTAGCAGCAAGAGAAAATGGAATTGACTCTGTTAAAAAAAATGCTCCTGATGCAACTATAGACGATCAAACGGCGTAATTCAAACTTTTATAAAAATAAAAAAGCTGTTTCTATTCATTTAGAAACAGCTTTTTTTTATTTTTAAATAGATATCACTTTTTCAAAGCATCAACTCCACCATGAGTTGGAACAACTTGTTTGATCGTTCCATCTGCATTAAACTCTAGTTTATCAATGCAGACTTCACGATGAAAGCCTCCAGCATCTCCCATTTTTATTCCTGTTGGATATGAGAATCTATGGTACGTAATATACCATTCATCTTTGTTAGGAATTTGTAAAACCGAATTGTGTCCCGTAGCATAAATTCCTTCTTCTGGTTTTCCTTGAATTACAATATTGCTTTTAGGAATTTCAATTGGTCCGGTTGGTGAATTTGAAATCCCGTATCTTACTTTGTAATTTGGACTTCTGGTGTCATCTTCGCTCCAAAAGAAATAATATTTTCCGTTTCTATAAATCACATAGGTTCCTTCACGGAAAGTATTGTCAACAGTAATTACTTTTGTTGTTCCTTTTTTTATTGAAACCATATCCGGATTTAGCTCTGCAACGCCCATATACATATTTCCCCAATACAAATAACTTTTACCCGTTTTGGGATCTGTAAAAACATCAGGATCAATTTCCTGACCGTCTTTTATTCCTTCTGGTCTTGCAGCTACAATTGCTTTTCCGCTGTCTTTAAAAGGTCCTGTGGGATTATCAGAAACCGCAACCCCAACTTTTTGTGCTGCAGTAAAATAGTAAAAATACTTATATTTTCCTTTTATCTTTTTTTCTACGATACATGGTGCCCAAGCATTTCTGTTTGCCCAAGCCACGTCTTTTTTAAGATCTAAAATTACGCCTTCATCTTTCCAATCCACTAAATTATCTGACGAAAAAGTTTTGAAATAATAACCTGACCAGCCGTCAAATCCATCGCTTGTTGGATAGATGTAATATTTTTTTGTTTTGTTTGAATATAAAATTTCAGGATCGGCATAATACCCTTCCAAAACTGGATTATGATTTACTTTTGGAAGTTTTGCTGGCATTCCCCATTTGTCTGTAATTCGCTTTAATTCAGAACGGGTTATTGGAAGAATTGTTCCATGACGTGGATTAAAGTCCATTGAAATGTCATTGTCAATTACGCTGAAATTTTCTAAATCTTTCGTTTTTGTAAATTGATATCTTCCTTTGGTGTAAACATCGTACATCAAAATATACTCGTCTGAATTGTTTAATTTAAAAACACTCGAACCTTCTACTCCATCTTCTGTCTGCTGCAAATAATGGTCATTTTCAATCCAGTTTCCAGAAGTCAAATCTTTTGTAACTGCCACCTTGATTCCAGGCGTATTGGTTTCTGTTTTGTAAAAAAGATGATATTCTCCATCTTTTTCAATTATGTCCCCGTCAATACAAGCATTTCCTGACTTTGGAACGAATAACAGTTTAGGAGCGCTTTCTAAAGCCGTGAAATCTTTATTCGCATAAGCGTAATAAATTTTATCCGATCCTCCTGCATGCTGCATACTAAAGTAAATCATGTATTTACCCGCTTTTGTATCGTAAATAGTTTGTGGTGCCCAAACACGTTTTAGGTTTTCGTTTCCTGGAAATGTATTTTGAATATTGACAATACTGCTTTTCCAGTTTACTAAATCGGTACTTTTTAATAAAACCATTGCACGATTGCTGTCCCAACCTTTTGAAGAAGTCATATCAGTCAAAACCATATAAAAAGTCTTGCCATCTTCGCCACGCAATATATGCGGGTCACGAACTCCTCCTGTCGAGCTTATTTTCTTACTGTCTATAACAGGTTTGTTGTTATTAAGGGCATAATAATGATATCCATCAGTACTTACGGCATAATTAACCGCTTCTTCTTCTATTTTATTCCCAATAAAATAAACGAATAAATAAGCTGTTAGATCTTTTTCGGCAATGACGGGCGGAATTCCTTTTGCTGTATTTTGGGCTTGTAAAGGATCAAAAAGGCTTAGTAATGATACAAGGCAAAAAAATATTCTCTTCATTTATTTTTTACTTTTTAATTGATATAACACTGAAGCGTGAGGTCTTAAATCGGCTCCAATTTCTTTCGAATTTAATTTAGATTTTTCTCCTGTCCACATATTTAAAACTTCCGCAGTACCTGAAATTCCAAGATTTGAAAGATTTACGGATACTTTCTGCGAATCTTTATCTGAAATATTAAATAAAGCTAAATAAACACTCCCATCCTTTGCATTTTTTGAAGTGACTGCAATCCTTCCATCTTTCTGAAAAAGCTGTTTTACTGCAGTACTTTCGTTATGCATTTTTACTACTTCTTTATTCGTTAATAACGATAAGGTGAAAGCATCATTGCTTGGTAAATCCCCGCCAAAAAACAATGGTGATTTGAAGATATTGAAAAATGTAATTAAAGTATATTGTTCGTCTTTTGTTAAACGAGTCATTCTGTCGTTCCCACGTTCTCCTCTAATCGAAATACGCCCTAACGGAATCATATCGCAATCTGGCCATGTCCCCGGGGCGATATACGGATACCATTTTTGTGCCACATCCATTAAATGCGTGATATGTGGCCAAGTATCCCAAACATCATCTACCATGCGCCACATATTGGCATGTCTAGATACGTGTGGTGCTGCTGAAATTGGTGTTTCTCCTGGAGATGTGCTTAAAACAATTTTACGTCCACATTTATCAATGGCGTTTCTAATTAAATTAATTTCGCCTTCGTGATACGGTCTAGACAAATCATCAATTTTAATAAAATCTACTCCCCATTGTGCATATAATTCGAAAATAGAATTGTAGTATTCCTGTGCTCCTGGTTTATCCGCTACAACTGTATAATTGTCTCTCAGCCATTCGCACTGCAATGCTGTCGAATAAATCTGATCTGCTGTGATTCCGTTTGCTCCTTTAATTGGCATTTTTTCTTCAACAGCTTTTTTCGGAATACCGCGCATAATATGGATTCCGAATTTTAATCCTTTTTTATGGATATAATCGGCTAGTGGTTTAAAACCTTGTCCGTCTTTTGCTGAAGGAAATCGATTAACAGCTGGAAGATATCTCCCGTATTGATCGATTACATAACGTGGATCTGTTTGATTGTAACCGCCTGCTTTATCATTTTCGACAAACCAACGAATGTCTACAACGACATATTCCCATCCAAATTTCTTGAGCTCTTTTGCCATATAATCGGCATTGGCTTTTACTTCGTGTTCTTCAACCGTTGGTCCGTAACAATCCCAGCTATTCCAACCCATGGGCGGAGTCTGAGCCCATTGTTTAAATTCTTCTTTTTGAAATGTGTTTTGAGCGTTAGTTGCGGCTGATAGAAAAAAGGCTCCTATAGCCATTGTAAGTAAGTTTGTAATTTTCATCTGTTGTTTTATGTGTGGTTTTTACACTTTAAATATAATGAAATTTTATTGTTGCAGACAAAAATTAGACCTGACAGGTTTTAAAAACCTGTCAGGTCTTTTCTTGCTTTCTTATTTCACATTTACAGTAACCTCAACAGGTTTTAGCCACTGGCTTGTAAATTTTACTTTTATTGGCGCTGTCGAATCTCCATTTGCCTGAATATATGCTGCTATATGTCCGTGGAAAACACGCTGTACATTATCTGTGTAATCGGTCATATCGCTATTGTTTCCTGCTTCCAAACCTAATAAAGTCGCTGCTCCATTGATGGTGCAAGTCACTTCGTTGTCTGAAAGCATTACTGGAAGTCCGTTTTGGTCTTTTACCTGAACCATAATTTTAGCAACGCCTTTATCTTTACTAATGGTGATATCCTTATCGGCAATAGTTAACTCAAATGGCTGTTGAGTAGAAGTAATGGCATAACGGCTTACTTCCTTATCACTTTTATCTAAACCAACTGCTTCTAATTTTCCTGAAGCAAACGGAATATCCCAATAGATTATTCCCGTTTTTTCATCGTAGGGTTTCGTTTCTCCCACTACTTTCCCGTTCAATTCCAGACGTGCTTTTGCTGCATTGGTATAACAAACCACACGGATTTTTTGACCGTTTTCGTAATTCCAGATTGCCCATGCGTCTTTAGAAACATCTTTTTCATTTACTAATGGATAAGTTCCCAAATAAGCCATCGGCTTATCTGACCATAATGACTGGCGGAAATAGCCTCTTGGTTTGATAATTCCAGCAAAATCAACTAAACCTGAGTAAAATCCTCGTGAAGGCCATCTTCCTGATTCTCCCAAATAATCGATTCCTGTCCAAAGGAACTGGCCGAAAATATGTTTGTTATTTTTTACTGCGAGCCAAGGTTCCATATCATGTACATTTTCACTTCCAAAAATCACTCGCTTTGGATATTTTTCGTGATCTGACTGATATTTGCTTTCTGTGTAATTATAGCCTGTAATGTCTAAAGCGCCTGGATATTCTGTTTCGTTAGACATGGCAACTCCAGCTAAACCTGCTGTTGTCGGGCGAGATTTGTCGTATTTCTTTATTGCAGCCACCAAACGTTTTGCAATTGCTCCAAGTCGCATGGCATCGGGAGCGTCTTTTTTATAGCCTCCATAAGCAGCCTGTCCGAATCCGTTTTTTCCCTGATCTAAAACTGGGTGAGAATACGGATCGTTTGGATAATCCACTTCATTGCCAATGCTCCATCCAAAAACGGAAAGATGGTTTCTGTCACGGCGTACAAAATCTTCTAAATCTTTTTCTGCCCAATCAGCAAAAATATCAAACGAGCCTTCAAATCCAGGTGTTCCATAATTCCATCCTTCTAGCCATTTGCGTTTTGGAAACTCCCATTCGTCATAAGCTTCGTTTAAAACCAATAATCCCAATTCATCGCAAAGTTCATAGAAATCTGGCGCTTGCGGGTTATGGCTAGTACGGATTGCGTTTACTCCAATTTCTTTCAGGGTTTTTAATCTAGTTACCCAAACTTCTCTTGGAACTGCAGATCCTAAAACTCCCGCATCATGGTGCAAGCAAACGCCTTTCATTTTCATCCATTTTCCGTTAAGGGCAAAACCATTATTTGGATCGAATGTAAAACTTCTAAAACCTGTTTGAGTTACCGCTTTGTCTATTTCTTTACCGTCTTGTAAAACGGTTGTTTTTAACTGATATAAATTCGGATTGTCTAAATCCCATAATTGAGGATTCTTAACGTTGATTTTGGCTGAAATTTTTCCGTTTTGATTTGCTGCCACTTCAACTTTAGAAGTTGTTTTTCCAACCGATTTTCCATCTTTTGAAAACAGTTCGTTTACAACAGTCAATGTAGATTTAGAAGCAGAACCATTTTCTACATCAACCTCAACGTTCAATGTTCCAGCACCTTTTTTCACTTCTGGATAAGCATATACACCCCATTGTGCAATGTGAACTGGGTTTGCATAAACCAACCAAACATTTCTGTAAATTCCTGAACCAGTGTACCATCTTGAATCGGCACTTTGACTATGGTCAACACGTACTGAAATGGTGTTTTCTCCTCCAAATTTCACAAAAGGTGTAGCATCATAAGCGAATGAAATATAGCCGTTTGGACGTTTTCCTAATGATTTTCCATTGATAAAAACTTCGCTTCTGTTGTAAACTCCCTCAAAATACAAATACACTTTTTCTCCCGCTTTGCTTTGCGGAATATTGATTGATTTTCTGTACCAGCCAATCCCTCCCGGAAGATAACCTGTACAGCTTGCCAGAGTTGGACTCAGCTGGCCTTTTACGCTCCAATCGTGCGGTACATTTACACTCTGCCATTTAGTATCATCAAAAACAACATTTTTTGCATCTGGAGTTTCTTGAAGATTGAATTTCCAGCTGTCATTTATTTTTTTAGAATCTCCAAATGATATCTGGCTAAATGCCGATACACACGAAAAGAGAAGGACGGGAATTAGAGTTTTCTTAGTTAACATGTTTTTAGTTATTTTTTGTTTCAGGTTTCAAGTTTCAAGTTAGGTTTGAACGTGAAACCTGAAACTTGAAACAATTTTTTAATATTGCAATTCTCCCACAAACGTCACTACTGACCTTGCAGGAATTTCTAAATTTCCATTTTTTTGAACTTCAGCTCTTTTTAAATTTGATGCATCAGAAGTTATGTAAGGAATGAACTCATTGTTTTTTAAAGTTCCTTTTGATAGTTCGATTTTATACTTATGAGCTGATTTTCCGCAGTTTACAGCTACTACAATCAGTTTTTTATTTTGAACGTCTTTGTAAGCGGTCAGCATTACATCGTTTGCTTTATCCAATTCATTTTGGTTTGGAACATCAACTCGCTGCATTCCCGGACGTACAAAAAGCGAATAATTGCCTAAAGCCCAAAGCAGTTTTGAATCGTGAAATTCTCCATCATTTCTCACATAATCTGGAGCCGTACCTCCGTTACTTTTTCCATCATCCAGATAAATTAAGCCGTCTTTGTAATCAACTCTTGTAATAGAAGTCCACCATTGCCATGATGCGGCATTGGCAACGGCAATATCATTATGAATTAAACGGGCTACAAACAAAGCAGTCTGCATTCCTAAATCTCTTCCGCCGCCAGAACCTCCCGGAATTTCAGCTTCTCCCGGATTTTCTAAAATGCAATATTCCGACTGCCAGTATTTTAATCCTGGTTTTTGTTTTACTTCTGCGGCAATCAATTTTCGACTTAAAACTTGTCTTTCAATTGGCCAAGTAGTAAAATAACTATGCCCGAGAATTACATTTTTTACGTTTGAAAATTTTGTCACATTGGTCTTAGTGTTTCCGAAGAAATAATCGATCTGATTGTCACGATTTTCGGCATTTACATTTTCATATAAATAATCGATTTGCGCTGCTTCTGCAATTACGATTTCGGTGTTCAGTTTTTTAGCTTTCAGTTTCTCTGAAAGTGATTTGGTCAAATCATATATTTCCTGATTGGTCGCTGGTGTTCCCTCTTGACTGTTGGTATCCCCATTTTTTGGCATCCATTCCCATTGCGGTTCGTTTATCGGACTTACATAATCGAATTTGATTCCTTCTTTTTTCTCCAATCCCTGAATACTTTGAACTAAGAAATCAGCAAATTTTGGAATTGCACCATCTTTTAGATTCAGTTTATTCTTTTGAGAAGCAAAAGACAATCCGTTGTTCGTCATATGCACTGGCGGACTATTGGTAAAAATCAGGAATTTTTCTACTCCGCGTTTTTTGGCTGCCTGCAGAAACCATCTTTGGCCTTCCTGTTTTGAAAAATCGTAAGTTCCATCAGCATTTAGGAAACATTCACTTCTTCTCCACTCGTCCGAAACTTTACTGTTTTCTCCTTGCTCTGCACTTCCAGCGCCTAGATTAAATCTCCAAATCGAAAGTCCAATTCCTTTTGGATTTCCCTGCGCATCGATTTCTTTGCTAAACAATAAATCTGCAATGGCATTTTTTTTCTGTTCTGGCCAGTTTTTACCCACAAATTGCGTTCTCCAAGCATCAGAACCTCCAAAACCGTCCATGGTTTGTACTACATTATCTGTGCTGATGGTAACGGTTCGCTGTGCAAAAGACAGCGAACTAATTACCAATAAAAGCGAGAGATATATTTTCCTCATTTATATTTTTGTTTTTTAACCGCAAAGACGCCAAGTTATAGCAAGGTTCGCTAAGCTTATTTTTAGCTTTGCTCCCTATAGCTATCGGGATTACGTTTTTTGTCTTTGCGACTTTGCGGTTAATTTTTTATTTTTATTTATACGTTCCTACGTAAGTTACTATAGATCTCGCTGGAATTTCAAAACCAGAAACATCAACCGCTGTTCCTTTTTTCAAACTCAATGTTTCAGAAGTTGTATAAGGCGTTAATTTATTATCTGTTACAGCTCCGCCTGAAAAATTTAATTTGTAGGCTTTCGCCGATTTGCTTATGTTAACGGCAACAATTACCAGTTTTTTATTTGTCGCATCTTTATAAGCCGTAACCATAACATCATTCAAAGCAGTTGAATTGTCAACACTAGGAATTTGAACTCTTACCATTCCTGGTTTAACGAAGAACGAAAAGTTTCCTAAAGCCCAAAGTGTTTTAGAATCTCTGATGTATCCGTCATTTTTACAGTAATCGGCATTTCCTGCTCCGTTGCTTGCTCCATCATCTACGTGAATTAATCCATCTTTATAATCACCACGACTTACTGCCGTCCACCACTGCCAAGATGTGACACCTCCAACAGCAATGTCTGTGCTGATGATGCGTGCTGTCCAAAGCGCCAATGACATTCCTAAATCTCTTCCTGCGCCTGATCCGCCCGGAAGTTCAGCAGTTCCCGGACTTTCTAACACACAATATTCAGATGACCAGAGACTAACTCCACCAACCGATTGAATTCTCGCAGCTGCTGACTGTCTGGAAGAAATCATTTCTTGCAACGGCCAAGCCTGCCAATAGCTATGTCCAGAAATTGTCTTTTTTACATTGCTCAAACCGCCAATATTTTTAGAAGAATTAGCAGCAAAAAAATAATCGATCTGATTGGATCTGCTTTCTTTTCCTGAAACAGTTTTGTATAAAGATTCATAAGACCCAGCCTCTCCCACTACAATTTTTGCATCTAAGCCTTTTGATTGTAATTTTGGCGAAAGGACATTTACAAAACTATAAATATTAGCATTGGTCGCTGGAGAACCTTCTTGTCCAGAACCATCCCATTCATATTGCGGTTCGTTAAACGGACTCACATAATCAATAGTCAAACCATGTTCTGTTTTTAACTTTTCTAAGGATGTTGCCCAGAAATCGGCCAAATCTGGCATTTTACCTTCTTTTAAATTGTAAAATTCTTTGATCGTCGCATGGGCTTTTCCATTTTGAGTCAAATAAACAGGTGCGCTGTTGGCAAAAGCTAAAAGTTTGTCTACACCACGTTCTTTCGCGGCTTTCATAAACCAAACCTGACCTGCTTGTTTTGACATATTGTACGAAACTCCATCAGCAGTAAAGCATTCCGTTCTTCTCCATTCGTCTGTAATATCACTTGCGTCACCTTGTTCTGCGCTTCCTGTCCCAAGATTGAAACGCCACAAAGACAATCCAATTCCTTTTGGATTTCCGTCAGCATCCATACCTTGGCTGAATAATAAATCGGCTATTTTATTTCTTTTATCAGTAGGCCAATTTTTTCCAATAAAATTACATTGCCAAGCATCCGAAGCTCCAAAACTTTCCATGGTTTGAAGATTCATGTCTAAACTCACATTCAATTCCGCCACAGCATTTTCTGAACCTGAATTTTCAGATTTTTCAGCATCACAGCTTACAAAAAGGGAACTTGCGAAAAGTAAGCCTGCACACAGCAGACTCACTTTATTTTGATTATTAAACTTCATGTTAGTATCCAGGATTTTGTTTAATGACATTACCACTTAAATCGATTTCTACTTGCGGAATTGGCCACAATAAGTGTTTAGAAGGATCAAAATTGATTCCTTTGTCTTGCGGTTCTCTCAAGTTAGTTGTTTCATATGGATCTGTAGAACTTAAATTGTATTTCACAAAAGTTCCGTTTGGTCCCATTAAAGATTCTATAACCGGTCTTCCTGTTGTTGGATCTTTTTCGCGGCGGATATCAAATAAACGCAATCCTTCAAAAGCCAATTCTAAACGGCGTTCTTTGTAGATTTGTCTCAATAAAGTTGGTCCCGAAATTCCTGTTTTTGGATCCAATTTCACACGTGCTCTAATGATGTTGATATCTGCTAAAGCATCTCCACCTAAATGATAATTTGCTTCTGCTCTTGTCAAATACATTTCAGCCAAACGAATTAATGGAATGTTTAGTGGTAAGTGTCCGTCTTTTTTATCTAAAGAACGACGAGTTGCAATCGGAATATAATATTTACGGCAAATACGTCCTGATTTATTATCGTTTAAGCTAAACTTATGTGTTGGGTTTAAAACTTCATCTCCATAAGCTGCTTCTCCCCATTTTGTGATAGTACTTCTACGACGAATCACATCATTTTCAGAAAGATAAGCATTTTCTAAGTCACTTGTTGGCATACACCATCCCCATCCGTCTAAAACATCAGCAGCATCATTGCTCGGGAAATTCTTCTTGTCTTCTCCTCTTGCTCCAGATAAAGTTGGCAAAGCCGCTCCTAAATCTCTATTTTGAACAGAAGATGACTGCGCTTCTAAAATAGATTCTACTCCGTTATGATTGTTGACATTCCAGATATTTAAGAAATCTGCCTCTAACTGAAAAGGTCCTTCTGTGATAACTTTGTTCGAATAGGTTTTTGCCTCAGCCCATTTTTCTTGAAATAAAGAAACACGTGCCAATAAAGCATAAGCCGCCCATTTGTTTATTCTGCCGTCTCTATTTACAGGAGCACTTTCTAATTTAGCCGCCGCATCTTTAAGATCGGTTTCAATTTGCGCATATACTTCTGAAGCAGAACTTCTCTGTAAAGTTAAATCTCCTGTTCCTAATGATTTTGTATATAAAGGAACACCTCCAAAGAGATTTACCAATTCGTAGTAGCAATATGCACGCACAAATAAAGATTCTCCCATATATTGGTTTTTCTGGGCATCTGTAATTGGCGATTTAGCCATTCTTTCTAAACCAATGTTTGCAGATTGAATGGTATAATAATGCGCAGTATAAATACTATTCATATCTCCCATATTGTCAGGAGTAATAATGTATTGCGAACATGGTCTATGAGCTCCGCTGTCTTGTCCTGTATTTCCCATCCAAGCGTCATCTGTAGACATTTCGTTGGTCACTCTTGGAGCTGTTAGTGTCCACCAATCTTTGGCCAGCAACAATCTCTGTGTTAACTCATTGGCATAATTTTCGCATTCTTGCGCGGTTTGAAAATAATTTTCTAAAGTCTGTGTTCCTCTCTGTTCTTTTTCAATAAAATCGCTGCAAGAAACTGCTAATAGAGAAAAAGCTATTATTGATACTATTATTTTTTTCATGATCGTTTTGATTAAAATGCAACATTAAGTCCCATCAAGATTGTTGGCTGTACTGGATAATTCCATCCTCCAAAACCTGATCCTTTTACTCTATCTCCCTGATTAGGATCTCCTCCAGCAACCTCAGGATCAACTCCTGTATACTTTGTCCATGTCCATAAATTTTGTCCTGACAATGATACTCTCAATTTATCCAGTCCAAATTTGTTATAGAAAGAGTATCCCACCTGAAAGTTTTTCATGCGGACAAAAGAACCATCTTCAACATAAAGAGAAGAGAATTTGGTAAAGTTTTCATTGTTATCATCTTTAGACAAACGAGGAATATAATTCGAAGTTCCTTCACCATGCCAAGCCATCTGTTCTAATCCGCTTACTTTGTTAGTTAAACTTGCACCATTGTATAAATCCGATATATTCTGGTTAACGATTTCATTTCCGATACTTGAATAGAAATTGGCCACTAAATCAAATCCTTTGTAAGCAAAATTTAAATTCAAACCAATGTTGTAATCAGCCCACGGAGAACCAATTTTTGTTCTGTCTTTTTCATCTATTTTTCCATCGCCGTTTAAATCTTTAAAGCGAACATCTCCTACTTGTGCATACGGCTGTAATTTCGTTCCGTGCTCATCTGTATGCGAGTTTAATTCCGTTTGGTTTTGGAACAATCCATCTGCCACATATCCGTAGAAATACCCAGGAACGTCACCTTTAACAGTTAAGGTTCTGTTTCCTGATCCGTATAATCTTTCTCCATCAGAAGAAAGCGATACCATATCTACATTCACCGTTGTAAAAGTTACGTCTACGCCATAAGAGAAATCACCTTTTTTATCTTTATAAGAAACAAGCAAATCGATACCGCTTGACTGCATAGAACCAACATTGGTCCACATTCTTGAATAATCTGGAAATCCGCTATACGTTGGAAACTGTTTTAAGAACAGCATGTCATTGGTTTTCTTTTTATAATATTCCAAAGAGCCTGAAAGTTTGTTTTTCCAGAAACCGAAATCCAAACCAAAACTCATATCTTCTACCGTTTCCCATTTAATGTCTTTATTTGCCATTGAAGAAGGAAAAGAAGTATCAACAACCCCTCCGCCAATTACATAATATCCTTGCCCAATATTTGATTGATAAACCGCATCTGGCAAACCTTGATTTCCTACTTTACCCCATCCTGCTCTTAATCTTAAATCGCTAACGAAATCTTTGGCAGATTCCATAAAGCCTTCGTTTAAAATTCTCCAGGAAACCGATGCAGAAGGGAAATTTGCCCATTTGTTATTGGTCATAAATTTGGAAGAGCCATCACGTCTAAATGTTCCAGTGAAATAATACTTTTCATCATAATTATAAGAAAAACGAGAGATATAAGACATTAAGGAACTTGACCAGCTGTTTCCTTTACTGTCTTTATTTTTGGTTGCCGCATTTAACTCTCTCATAGAATCTGAGTTGTTTGGCACCCCTTCTCCATATCCCCAAAGATCATTGCCGTTATACTCTTCCATGGTATTACCCACCATTAAAGAAGCATGGTGTTTTTCTGCAAATTTTCTAGAGTACGTAATCGTATTCTGCCAAGTCCAATCTACATTTGTAGTATTCCATTTTTCAACGGTATTAATTTCTTGTTTTTCGTGAGCTGCGTCAATTACAAAATCTGGAACGAATTTATTTCTCACTTTGTCTCCAACCTCAACAGATGCTTGTGTACGAATCACTAAACCTTTTATTGGCTCGTACTGTAAATATCCGTTTGTGTTTAAATTGTACTGATCGGTATAGTCATCATATCTTTTTACAGCTGCAACCGGATTCCATACATAAGATGGAGATCTTGCATAAATGCTGTATTCATTTTCTGTTCCGTTCAACTGATCTGCTGGTTTGTAAATTGGCGTAATGGGATCAATTTTATCGAAGTCAGCCCAGTTTCCAGGTGCTCCCCAAGTTTCATAACGCGGATTTAATGTAATTCCTGCTGACAGCTTTTTTGAGAATTTAAAATCGTTGGCAATTCTCATTGTTATTCTTTCCCATCCGCCTATACCGTAAATAGATTCAGAATTATAATAATTCAGACTTATTCCGTAAGTATGTTTGTCAGAGCCTCCTGAAATTCCTAAAGAAGCATTGGTAACGGGTGTTCCTTTTCTAATTCCTTCCTTCCACCAATCTATCGTTTTTCCTCTGTATTGTGACGGATTTGGCAGATAATCAGCATAACCTGAATTATTGTTGGCCGTATTCATTATTCGAGCATAAGTTTCAGCATCAGCCATATCGTATGGATTATTCATAATCTGCATACCAGAGCTTAAATCGAAAGTAAATCTGGTTTTGCCTTCTTTACCTTTTTTAGTGGTGATCAAAATAACTCCGTTAGACGCGCGAGAACCGTAAATAGCACTTGCAGAAGCATCTTTTAAAACTTCCATAGATTCAATTTCGTTGTTGCTTAAGAAATTGATGCTTGTTCCCATCGGAATTCCGTCTACTACATACAATGGATCTGTGTTTAAATTTAAAGTCGAAATACCACGAATTAAAACTCTTGGCTGCGCTCCTGGACCTCCTTGTCCCGTAACCTGCACTCCAGAAACTTTTCCTTGAAGCGATTCTGCTACGTTACCAACAGTCATAGTTTGCAATTCTTTTCCTTTTACAGAAGAAATCGAACTCGTAACGTCGCTCTTTTTTACGGCCGCATAACCTACTACCACTATTTCATCTAATGCTTGACTTGATTCCTGCATTACTACACTAATTTCTGTTTTATCTCCAACCGAGACAATTTGGGAAGTAAAACCTACAAACGAGAATTCGATTTGTGCATTTTTGTTTGGAACACTGATAGTATAATTTCCATCAAAATCAGTTGCTGCCGATGTCGAAGTTCCTTTTACTATTACATTTACTCCTGGAATCGGCACATTGGCTTTATCCTTAACAGTACCTTTTATTTTTATTTGTCCAAAAGATACAGCAGTACACAAAAGGGCAATAAAAAATCCTATATATTTAAATTTCATATCAAGCTGTTTTATTTGTTTAATGTTACAACTACGTTATAACCAACTATTTTTTTGTTATAAATACTCTTTCCAATTCGGTATCTAAGACTACTTTGTAAACACCTGGAGCGGCAGGATATTTCGCATTTCCATTTTCTCCCGGCGACATGGTTGCAATTCCATTTTTAATTAATCTCCAAGAAGGATCCCACCATTGGCCTGTGAAAGTTGCTTCTATAGTTCCCGTTAAAGTGTATTCTCCAACCAATTGATATGGATTGGCAGGATTATTAGTTAAGTGTAAACTTTTTTGAGTCCAGGCATCCCAAGTATCCCAAGTTGCTCCTTGAATTCCGCCACCGCAAACACTTACAAATGGTTTTCTTAACGCAGCATCATCATGCCATAAACCATTTGCAATATCTGCCCAAACTTTACTTATTGGAGTATATTTCTCAGCAGTATATTTTAAAGTATTTGGATTTACTTTGATTTTATAATATCCTTTTGTTGGCAAAATAATTGGCGTTGAAGCCACATCATCTACTAATTCTCCAGAAGCATTTAAACCAAAGCAATGAGGGGCAAAATCAGATTCCTGACCTAAGAAATATACTTCTTTGTTGTCTTTATCGGCGTAATACTTGAATTCGAAATCCTGTCCGCTTTTTTCATGGAAATACATCGGAACTCCAACTGCATCTGTAGTCAGATTAGTCCCTTTTGGCTGATCGCATAAATAGATAGCTGGATATTCATTAGTAGCCACAATATTTACGTTTAGTGCTCCTGAATTTGGAATCGCAAATTTATCTTTAGCAGTAATTGTTAAAACATAATTAGCAGCAGTTACTGGCAATTTATATGTTTTGTTGAATGTATATGACTGCGGAGATCCTGACAACTGAATCATTTCATCGATTCCTAAAGCTTCGCATTTTACTTGTACATAATCGATTCCTGAATCATCGTTTACTACAAAATTTATTGGCATTTCATTACTTGTAGACAATAAAATAACTGCTCCTTCTTTTGGTGTAATCATTGTTATGCTGGGAGCCGCAAACTCACCATCTAAACGCAGATTAATCTCTTCGGTGACAACATTGCCTGAAACGTCTGTAATAGCTAGTTTAATTTTGAAAGATTCCGATGTTCCTCGATCTGCAGGAATTTCAAAAAAATAACTTAAATCATACGATTTTAAAAGCGGATCTGTTCCAAAAGAAATCACTTTATCCAGAGATAATTCTGGAATCTGAATTTGTACGCTTTTTAATCCTAAATCGTCTGCAAGCGCAGCTTTAATTTCAAATTTTCTACTCGGAGCTCCATAAATCTCTTTTGTAGAAACTACCACCGTAGGATTATCAGAACTTGGAAATCCTGATTCATTATTTTGGCATCCTGTTACGAGAAGGCCAAAAAGAGCAAGAAAAAATAAAAATACATTTTTTTTCATTTCTTTAATTTTTGAGGTTAGGTTAGTTAGTTTTTTTTCTAAAAGTCAAAGTTTGTTTTTTAAATCTCGTAGGTTACTCGAGGTAATGCTTTTTTTATGTGAGGCGGTAAAAAAAGTAAAACGATTATTATGTGGTCATTTTCATATTATTTGAGTTTGGTTACATGGTTAGATATTTCTTTTTATTTCTTTCCGTTTATAATAAATGTCTTTTTTAAGTAACCCGCAGCCTAAATAAACTGCGGGATGATAAGTAATGAAAACCAACCACTACTGATCTGAAAGTTTAAAGAGTGCTCAGTTCTTTAAACAGATAACTAACTATCTTAATTAACACTTATGACTAACAGCAAAACCTATTTGTTGATTGCTATTACTGCAAAGAAATGTTTAAATAAAACTTCTAATGAGGGGTAAATTGGAAAAAAAAGGAGGTCAAAATTGTAATTAACCATTATTTTGAATTAAATTTTAAAGAGTATTTAAAATCATGTGGGATTTTTTACAAAATATATAATTATTGAATAAAATGCAGTTTTTAAGCTAAAACGTTTGAGCTGGATAAAAAAAATTCAAGCTTTCACTAAAAAAAGCAGCTGATTCTGCAACAGTAAAAATGAATCTAGAGCCTATTTAATGATATTCAAGTCAGAATTGAATGACGTTTTATACTTTTTGATATATTCTGAAGGAGTCATTCCAAAAAGTTTTACAAACTGCTGCCTGAAATATTTCGGATCTTCAAATCCAACCTCGGTACTCGCCTGAGTAATATTCATATCTTCAGTCAGCATCAGCATCGCTGCCCTTCTGATTCGCAAAGAACGAATAAAAGCATTTAAGGTTTGACCAGAAATAATTTTGATCTTAGTATAAAGCGTTCTGTGGCTCATTCCCATTTCAAGGGCAAAAGTTCGAATCGTGAAATCTTTTTTATGAATATTAGCTTCAACAATTTCGATACATTTTTTTAATATCTCTTGATATTCAACAGGAACTTTCTGAGTATTTTCTTTTAATGTTATACTATCTAAGAAATAGGTTCGCAAGTTATGGCGATTTCGCAATAGAGAATCGACTCTTGCTGTGAGAATATCATCATCAAATGGTTTTGTGATATAGTCATCTGCGCCCTCATTAATTCCTTGCAAATGAGTTTCTGGATTTTTAGATGCTGTCAATAAAATAACGGGAATATGTGATAGAGCGTTATCTTCTTTAATTCTTCGGCACAGCTCTAAACCGTCCATAGCTTCCATTGTAATATCGCTAATGACAAGATCTGGCATATGTTTTTTGGTCATTTTTAAACCTTCTTCGCCATTTTCAGCACTGTAGACTATATAATTATCAGCAAAAAGCTTAATAAGGTACGCTCTAATTTCTGCATTATCATCAATAATCAAAACGGTTCGCTTATCGCTTAACATAGTCTTCTTAAAATCACTGTCGGCAATAGAAGTTACTGCAGCAGGAATCGGCTCTTCGATTTCATCTGGAATCAATTCATCAAATAATTGGCTTCGCTGTGGTTTTTCATTGGTAATTTCTATATCCTCAAAATGACTGTTTCCTTTTAAAAATGCCAATTTAAATGTACTTCCCTTTCCTTTTTCACTGCTGCAGAGTACAGATCCTTTATGTTTGTCAACGAAATATTTAACAATATAAAGTCCAATGCCAAAACCAGTTCCAACTGAAACTTTCGAATTAATTTGTCTGAATTTTTCAAAAATAACATCAATATCTTTTTTATCAATTCCATCTCCGCTATCACTTATTTCAAGAAAAACTTCATCATCATTTTCAGTTACTGTCAAATTGATTTCGCCTCCAATTGGCGTGTATTTAAAAGCATTTGACATTAAATTAAACAGTGAAATTTCAATCTTTTCATAATCCCCAATAATGGTAATTTCGTGCTCTGGAATAATAAAATTATAACTAATCTGTTTTTCCTTTGCCTGATTGACGAAGCATTGATACACTTCATTCGAAAGATTATTTACATCTATTGGAGACAAACGCAAGGAATCGGCATCGTTTTCTGCTTTTCTTAGTAAAAGTAATTGATCTACCAAACTTAAAAGTCTTCTGGCATTTCGATGAGCAATTGCCAAATCACTTCCAGAAGAGCCCTTTTCGACAATTTCTTTTTGAACTGCTTTTTTCAGCGGATTAATAATCAGCGAAAGCGGTGTTCTAAATTCATGCGAAATATAAGTAAACATAGACGACTGCTTTTCGGCAATCTCTTTTTCTTTCTTGCTTTCAAGCTCTGCGATTTTAACCTTATACTTTAATTTTTCTTTGTTTTTGTTATAATCCAAGTATAAAAATAGTATTCCCCCAATTGCTAAAAGATATAAGGCATAAGCCCACCAAGTTCTATACCAAGGCGGTAAAACTGTTATAGAAACCAGACTTACTTCTTTATTCCATCCGCCTTGAAAATTGGTTGTCTTTACTTTAAAGGTGTATTTCCCCTCTGGAAGTCGCGAATAATTTGCTTTTCTGGTTTGGCCCACATAGTTCCACTGCTGATCCCAACCTTCCAAAAAATAGGCATAATTTATCTTATCTGCATTATTGTAGTCTAGCGCCACAAATTCTAATGACAAAGTGGTTTGATCGTATTCCAAGCTAACTTCTTTGATTTTATTAGAACTCACATCAACCTCAGCTTTACTTTCTTCAATAAGCTGATTATTGACGTAAAAATCTGTTAGCAAGACATTATTTTTTTGGATAAAGCCTTTTATTGTATGGGGATAAAAAACATTAAAACCGTTTATGCCTCCAAAAAGAAATTCCCCAGATGATAGTTTTATTCCAGCATTAAAACTAAATTGATTGCTTTGAAGTCCGTCATTTACAGAAAAATTACGGAATGTTTTAGTCTTTTTATCGTATCGGCAGATTCCATTATAAGTACTCATCCACAAGTTTCCTTCTTGATCCTCCAAAAGCCTTAGAATGGAGTTTGAAGGCAAACCATCGTCTATTGTTAATCTTTTAAAAGTATTGGTCTTTCGGTCAAATAAAAGCAGACCTCCTTCTTGAGTTCCAACCCAAAGATTTTTATCCTTGTCTTCATGAATACATCTGATAGGATTTCCAATTACTTTTTTAGTGATTTTTCGAGTATTTTTGTCAATAGATAAGAGCGAAGTATAATTTCCTGCCCATAACTTTCCATCAGAAGTTTCAATCATACACTGCAGGTTGTCGATTCTTTTATCGAAAGGTTCAAAGACATCTTTTTTTCGATTTAAAAGATACAGCGTACCTTCATTTGTCGAACTTGCCCAAATATTTGCTTTTGAATCTTTAAAGACAAACCAGATATTTTTCTCAATTTGTTTGGTATAAGGATTATAGCAAGAATATTTTTTAGCGTTATTCGTACTCTTGTTTATTTTATTGATTCCTCCAGCCCAAGTTGAAATCCAGATATCGTTAGTATTATCACGAACTATTCCTGTTATAAAAGGACTAGACAGAGAATTTCCATAATTTGTATAACTGTTGTTTTTTCTATCCCAATATTTTAAGCCTGCACCGTCTGTACCGACCCAAACATTCTTATTTTCATCTTCGCAAAAAGATAAAATAAAATTGTCTGCTGGATCTGTGGCATTATAACGAACACTTTTAAAATATTTTGGTGTATCACTCAGCATACTTATTCCGCCACGAAGTGAGCCAAACCATTTATTGCCTGATTGGTCTTCGTATAAACTCCAAACCGAATTGCTTTTGGCTAATTGTTCGTTATAAGAAAGAAGCTTTTTAGTGTTCGGATTAATGTAGAAAATGCCACAACCATCTGTTGTAACCCAAATTTTTCCTTTTTTATCTACTATAACATCTGTAACGCTGCATTTATTGGTGAAATAATTTTCTGAAACAGAACCTGTTTTGGTATTCATTAAAAACAAACCTTCGTCTGTTCCTAACAGAAGATTTCCGTCAGAAGAAAGTTTAATGGCCTTTACTCCTATTGAAAGTGGAAAAATAATTTTTAAGTCTTTTGCTTTATAATTGTAAGAGCAAACTCCAACATTGCGCACGTATACCCAACATCCTGATTTTTCTTTATTTTCCTGAATTGCAATAGCATCATAATTAGAAATCGTAATCTTATTTCCTAATGCGTTGAGCGGGATATGTTTTCCTGTGAAAGAACCATTTTCAAAAGCCAATAATCCTAATTTCTGCGAAGCAACCAAAACCAAATTATCTGACACGGAGCGCATCTGATGTATAATATCTTGTAGCACTTTGGGATTATCGTTCCACAGCGTATATTGAACCGTATGAAATGATGCTTTTGTTTTATCGTAAATACAAATTCCGCTGGTTCCTCCTACCCAGATATTATTTCTAGAGTCACCCTCTATATTATAAATGGTATTGAATAAAAGAGATTTTTTATCGTTGATTCGGTTTCTAAAAACTTTAAAATTATATCCGTCATATCGGTTTAAGCCATCATAGGTTCCAAACCACATATAGCCTTCCTTATCCTGATAAATTGTGGTAATGGAATTGTTAGACAAACCGTCTGATATGTCAAGAAATTTGATGGGATAATCCTGCGAATATCCTACCCAAGAAAATCCAATTAACAGTAGAAGATGTAGAACTAAACGCTTCAAAATGTACATTCTTATATTCGTGTAAAGAGTACAATTATAAGCTAATTTTAGGAAAATTTTAAAAAAAGAATGCAGAAATGGCAAACATTCCTGCATTCTATGTTTAGTCTTTTCTTTTTAATAAACTATTCCCTACTGAGCTTTATTTCTATGCGAATATTTTCACCTTGCAATAAGATGAAAAACTTAATCCAATAAAAACACGATCAATCCCCTTGCTCCGTGAGCGCCAAGAACGAGAGATTGCTCAATATCTGCTGTTTTTGACGGACCTGCAATAAAAGTTCCAAAACCATATTCCATGTTTCCAATTCTTTGATACGCTTGCTGCATTGTTGGAACAAGATCTTTTTTATGAACAATAATAGCTAAATATTGTGCAATGAAAGGAGCAACACGCTGTCCTAAAATATCATCAGTTACCCAAAGTCCGCTGTTTTCTGCTACTCCAAAATGTGCTTTTACAACCGTTAATTCAACATCCTGAAGTGAATGCGGATCTACTGTTTTCCAGTCTAAAGAAGCAATCTCTGAAAGTTCTGGAAGGGTTGTAATCAGTCTTTTCTCAAGATTATAATTGGATTTGATGTAATTGATGATTTCATTATAATCTGCAACTTCTACAGGCTCTCCTCCAATGCCTTTCAGAACCGTTTTATACGTTTCTAACACATCAAATTGTTCTGAACCTAAAACTGTAAGATCTGGCAGTTCTGAAACCAAATCGGGTTGATTCAGTTTTATTCTTTTTAAAATTTCACCTTTACTACTCATCTCCTTTTGCTTTAGATTCTCTCGAATTTTTCTTGTACCATTCTCTAAAAGATTCTTCTGGAACATCTGGCATTTCTCGCTGATCATACCATTTGTTCATTTTATTATTGACCATTCCTGGAATATTCTTCATTACAAATCGCCCTGATTTACCGGCAATATTAAAAACGGTCGGATTTGCCAAAACGGTCGCCATTGTTTTCATCGCAATGGTTTTGGCTTTTGGCGTATGCCCTTCTTTTACCAAAACCTGACGCCATTTGTACAATTGATCATGAATATCAATTTTTACCGGACAAACATTGGTACACGAACCGCAAAGCGTACTAGCAAAAGGCAGATCGGCATTTTTGCTCATATCTAAATTTGGCGCCAAAATAGAACCAATTGGTCCTACAACTGCATTGTGATAACTGTGTCCGCCGCTTCGTCTGTAAACGGGACAAGTATTCATACACGCTCCACAACGAATACATTTCAATGAATTTCTAAAATCTTCTCTTCCTAATTGCGTGCTTCTTCCGTTGTCCACAATTACAATGTGCATTTCTTTTCCGTCTCTTGGCTTCTTGAAATGGCTTGAAAAAGTCGTAATTGGCTGTCCAGTTGCGCTTCTTGCTAATAATCTCAAGAAAACACCTAAATGTTCTCTTTTCGGAATCAGTTTTTCAAATCCCATGCAGGCGATATGAACATCTGCTAAATGCGCGCCCATATCGGCATTTCCTTCATTGGTGCAAACCACAAATTCTCCTGTTTCTGCAACAGCAAAATTAACTCCTGTTAAAGCTACTTTTCTAGTCAAAAAAGTATTTCTCAAACTCTGGCGAGCTGATTCTGTCAAATACTGCGGATTGAAATTTCCTTTTTCTGTACCTAAATGTTCGTGAAAAGTCTCACTTACATCTTCTTTCTTTAAGTGAATCGCAGGAAGTACAATATGACTTGGCGGTTCTTTACGAAGCTGTACAATATATTCTCCTAAATCTGAATCAATTACTTCTATTCCTTTTTCGGCTAAATAATCGTTTAAATGGCATTCTTCTGTAAGCATCGATTTGGATTTCACCATTTGCTTTACATCATGTTTTGCCATGATAGAATGTACAATTTCGTTGTGTTCTTTTGCATCGGCAGCCCAATGTACAATTATTCCGTTTCGTTGCGCATTAGCTTCAAACTCGACTAAATAATCATGAATATTAGAAAGTACATTAAATTTTATTTGAGAAGCCGTTTCGCGAAGCAATTCCCAATCTGCTATTTGGTGCGCTGATTTATCTCTTTTAGCACGCACAAACCAAAGCGTTTCATCGTGCCAATTGACACGTTCTACATCTTTATTGAACTTTGCTGCGGCTTCGCTGTGCGGTATTGTTTTTTCTGATGACATCTTATAAAAGTTGTTTTTACCATTAAGATATTAAATAAATTAAGCTAAACTTTATGAACTTAATTTCTTTATGATTAAAAGAAAATTAAGTTTTTTAAAATCTCTTAAATCTCTTATTTTTTTACTAAGAAATATTTAACCAAGCTTTATGACTTAATTTCTTAATGGTAGAAAAAATTAATTTTCGAGTGAATTTAATATTTCAGCAATGTGAATGGTTTTAATTCTGCTTTTCTGCCTTTTTAGAATTCCGTCCAAATGCATTAAGCAAGACATATCACCTCCTGTAATATAATCCACATCATGACTTTCGTGATCTTTAATACGATCTTGCCCCATTTTTACCGAAACGGCTTCTTCAGTCACACAGAAAGTTCCTCCAAAACCACAGCATTCATCTTTTCTGGTTAGAGCTACCAAATCAAGGTCTTTTATACTGTGTAGTAGTTGTTCTGGTTTAGAGAAAAATGGCGCGTTTAATTCAGACATTTGCGAAAGCTTTAATCCGCGTTGACCGTGACAGCTTACGTGCATTCCTACTTTATAAGGAAATCTTCCGTCAATGTGATCGATTTTTAAAACGTCGGTAATAAATTCGGTAAGTTCGTAAACTGTATTTCGAATTGCTGTCGCTTTCTCTTCTTGTTTTTCGTCATGCAAATGGTCTTTCACATGCAAAACACAACTTCCAGAAGGACAGACGATGTAATCAAATCCAGAAAAATTGGCAATAAAATTGGCATCGCATCCTTTTGTCAAATGTGCGTAACCGCTATTTGCCATTGGCTGTCCGCAGCAGGTTTGTCCCATCGGAAATTCGACATCACAACCTAATTTTTGGAGTAATTCGTAGGTTGCAATTCCTACTTTTGGGTAAAATTGGTCGACATAACAAGGTATAAAAAGTCCAATTTTCATATTGTAGTATTTAGTGTGTTGTTCATTAGGCGTGTACTGTAAATGTAAAAAATACGTTTCTCAGCAAATTTACAACATACAGACCGTTTTAACCTAATGTTTATAGAATTTCAAGTCAATTAAATCGTTTTGAATTGGTTTTGGATTCCAGTTTTGATGAATGGATAATGCTGCTCCCAATGCACTTGCCTGTGCCATCGAAGCCGCATAAACCTCAACATCTGGAAAAGCTTCTGCCAATAAATTCATGTAAATCGAATTTTTACTGAAACCGCCATCCACAAAAATCTTTTTTACCGGACTGTTATGAATTACCAAATTGGTAGAAAAAACTTGTTGTTCTACCAAATCCAGCATCAATTGATGATAAGCTGTTTCGTAATCTTTGTAATATGAAAGCTCTCTTTTTTGAAAAGGACATTCTTTTAGAATATCAAAATCGTATTTTTTAGGATAGATAATCTGATAATTAAGAGCTCTCAAATTAGCTACAATTTTCTTATCAAAATAAACTTCTTTGTATGTATCAACTGGAACATTAAAATGCTTTGCCAAACGTTTGGTCTGTACTTCATGTTCGTTTCCTGCAAACAAACGCGCCGCTTTTACTGGCTTGTTGGTGTATTGCATATAGCAAAGGCAATCGTTTTGTAATTCGTCAAAAGTTAACGGTTTAGTATTGAAGGGATTTAGAGAAATACTCCAAGTTCCTGTTGACAATAAAACGAAAGGCTCTGTAAAATTGATTGTGTACGGAATAATCGCTGATGAACTATCGTGAAGTCCAACGCCAATGGCAAGATTATCAGCATTTTTGATAACATCTTTACCAAAATGCATTGGCGGAATTTTATCTAAAATGCCTTCTTCTTTCAGCCATTTATGATATTTCATTTTTTTGAAATTCCATAAATTAGTATGACAGCCAATACTTGTAATATCGGCGTATGCTTCATTCGTTAAAAGAAAACTTAAAAACTGCGGCAGATGCAGGCAGTATTTCACTTTTTCGAAGATTTCTGGCTTTTCTTCTTTTAATCGGTAAATCTGCATTCCCGAATTTAAACTGCCCAAAACTGGAGAAGCTGTTTTTACAGCAAACTTTTTTTCTCCTTTGTATTTTTTATAAAAATCAGATTTTAAATCCTCTGGATAATCTTTCAGATAATTATACAGAGGAGTTAAAACTTTTCCGTTTTTGTCTATATAAACAAAACTGGCTCCGTAAGTGCTGAAATTGATGGCTTTTAAAACATAATCTGTCAGCTCTTTTATTTCAGATAATCGATCTAAAATCCAGTTTTTCAGTACTTCGATATCTTCGCAAGGAAAACCATCTTCATCTGTGGTCTCATCAAGATTAACCGATTTCTCCCAGACAATTTTGTAATTTTCGTTAAATAAAAAAACCTTTTTGTTTGTTTTGCCAATATCAAAAATCGCAACTACATTCATTTTTTTTAATTGTAAATTGTTAATTATCAATTATCAATTGATAATTGATAATTGATAATTATAATCCCGTTGCTACTGTTTTTAAACCTCTTTCGTCAATTAGATTTTCTCTAACTTGAAGCGAACGATATAACGCTACTGGATTTAATGCTGCGCCAGAACGAAGACGAGCTTCAGCTACCAATGCGCGAACATCTGTACGGAAAGCATTCTGAAGAATTTCCTGCGCTTTTACCACGTCATTTTCTTCTTGAGCTTGTTCTAATGCTTTTCTATCAACAGAAAGTGCTTGTGCGTAAGCAATCATAATCGCTTCAACAGATTGCAATAAATCTTCTAATGGATCTTTGATATTGTGAGAAGCATCAATCATCCAGCCTAAATCTTTAGCATGATTCATTCCTCTTGCGTCCATTCCTTCTACCAATTCATTAAAAATCAAGAATAATTGATATGGTTTTAATGCGCCTGCTGTTAAATCGTCGTCTCCATATTTTGAATCATTAAAATGGAAACCTCCTAATTTGTTTTCCATCAATAATAAAGAAACAATCTGCTCGATATTAGCATTTGGCAAGTGATGTCCTAAGTCAACCAAAGTCTGCGCTTTATCTCCTAATTTTTTCACATACGAATAAGATTGTCCCCAATCTGCTACAGTTGTTGAATAAAAGTTAGGTTCTGCACATTTGTATTCTAAGAATAATTTCCAATTTGAAGGTAATGCATCGTAGATTTCCTCTAAACTTTCTAATGTATTTTGATACGCTTTTCTAAAATTTAATTGTCCTGGAAAATTAGAACCGTCTGCCAGCCAAACTGTCAAAGACTCTGATCCTAATTCGATTCCGTGTTTAATTACTTCTATGTTGTGAGCAATTGCCTGTTTGCGGACTGCTTTATTCACGTTTTGTAAAGAACCGTATTTATAAGTATGCTCAGCGTTTGCTTGATCTTGAAATGTGTTCGAATTCATCGCATCAAATTTCAATCCGTGCTGTGCTGCTAATGTTTTTATTTCATTATAATTTGTTGGAATATCCCACGGAATGTGAAGTGAAATCGCACCAGACGCACTGTTAAGCTTATGAAGCAATCCAACATCTTCAATTTTCTCTTCTAATGAACGAGGCTCTCCTCCACCAGCGAAACGTCCAAAACGTGTTCCTCCAGTTCCTAAGGCCCAAGATGGAATTGCAATTTGAAAATCGATTAATTTTTGAATAATCGCTTCTGTATCATTTATTTCTGATGCCGTAAAAATTAGCTTATTTTCGTGTTTTTTAATTAAATCCCCGTTATGAGAATCGATGTGGTTTGATGAGATTAACATAGTTATTTATCTTTTTATAGAGTTTACAATATATAAATTTTATACGTTTAGTATATTTTTTTAACACACAATACCTAGTTTTTAGACGTGGATTTTACGGATTCGCCTTCTAAATCTTAGTGTATTTTAAATATTTTTTGAACTTATAAATTTCACAGTAGCCAAACTCTGGTTGTACTTCACTTTTTTGTTAAGTTTTGTTTGTTAAAGCGAATTGTTATATGCTAAAAAAATCTAACGTTCGAAAGAATTCGAACGCTAGACCACAAAAAACCACTTTTGCTTAAACAAACTTATATAAAAACCTAAACAATCTTTATCTATAAAAGCCCATTGCAACGCCGCCGTCTACGTTTAAGGCGTTTCCTGTAGATTTATTTAGGAAACCTCCAACAAAAGCGAAACAAGCATTTGCAATATCATCAGGCAATATGATTTCATTTAATAACGTACGTTTTGCATAGTAAGCCGGAAGTTCTTCAACTGTAATTCCGTATGCTTTTGCACGACCTTCTGCCCATCCTCCAGACCAAATGTTTGAATCTGAAATTACAGCATCAGGATTTACTGTATTCACACGAATTTTGTCAGCTCCAAGTTCTGCAGCCATTAAACGTGTTAAATGCGCTTGAGCCGCTTTTGCTGAACCATAACCAGGATTGTTCGGACCAGCCACAACAGCATTTTTAGAAACGATATTTACGATATCACCTCCAAAACCTTGTTTGCGCATTACTTCGATTCCGGCTTTAGAAACAATAAATTGTCCTTTAACCAAAATATCGTATAATCTATCCCACTCTTCAAGAGTATGTTCTGCGATAGATTTAGAAATGCTGATTCCAGCATTATTCACGACAATATCAACACCTCCAAAAGCTAAACAAGCTTCGTCCAATGCTTTTTCTGTACTTACTTCATCAGTAACATTCAATAAAGTGCTCGAAACAGCATCTTTTCCGAATGCTTTTACAAACTCTGCAGAAGCACCTTCCAAACGCTCTTCATTGATATCGTTAATTACCACGCAAGCTCCTTCTTGAGCAAATTTTTTCGCGATAGCTTTACCAATTCCGCCCGCAGAACCAGTTATAAGAGCTACTCTTCCAGACAATGCTTTTGGTTTTGGCATACGCTGTAATTTTGCTTCTTCCAATAACCAATATTCAATATCAAAAGCTTCTTGGTGTGGCAATGACGTATATTCTGAAACGGCTTCAGCGCCTTTCATTACGTTTACCGCATTGATATAATATTCAGATGCTAAACGCGCCATTGTTTTATCTTTAGCAAATGTAAACATACCCACTCCCGGATATAAAATAACCACTGGGTTTGGGTCACGCATTGCTGGTGAATTTGATTTTTTACATGCATTGTAATAGTCTTTGTACATCGCACGGTATGCTTCGAATGCTGGCTGTAATTTTGCTTTTACAGCTGCAACATCAGATAAATCTTCGTTTGGATCTAATTCTAAAACCAAAGGACTTATTTTAGTTCTCAAGAAGTGATCTGGACAAGAAGTTCCTAATGGGGCTAATTTTGAAAGATCATTAGAATTAATGAATTCTAAAACTCTTGCATCGTCTGTATAATGACCAATCATTTGGCGCTCTGATGAACAGAAACCTCTTAAAATCGGAGCTACTTTTGCTGCTTTCAATTTACGATCTGCCTCTGGAAGACTGTCAATTTTCTTTCCTCCAAAAACTGGACGCGTTTTTCCATAATTATCTTCTAAGTAAGAAGCACATTTCTCGATTACTTCCAGCGTATTGATATAACTATCAAACGCAGTATCTCCCCAAGTAAATAAACCATGAGAACCTAACATGATGCCGCGTAGTTTTTTACCTTTTTTTTCTGCTTCTTCTAAACAAGCTCTCAACTGAAGACCAAGATCAAATCCTGGACGCTGCCAGCCTACCCAGCCAATTTCTCCGTTGAATAATTCTTCTGTGATTTTCTTTCCATCTTTTGCAGCAGCAATAGCAATTGCCGCGTCTGGATGTAAGTGATCAATATGTTTGAATGGAAGAAAACCATGTAAAGGCGTATCGATAGAAGGCGCTTTTGACGCTAAATCGAAAATACAGTGGTTGAATAATTCTACCATTTCATCTTCAAACTCAATACCTCTGTAAACATTTTCAAGATTACGAAGTCTGTCCAAATACAAAGCTGCACAACCTGATTTTGTCAACGTTCCAATGTCACCGCCAGAACCTTTAATCCACATTACTTCAGAAGATTCTCCAGTAAGAGGATCTTTGTCTGTAATTTTTACAGAAGTGTTTCCACCACCATAGTTGGTCAATCTTAAATCAGCCCCTAGCAAGTTAGAACGATAAATAAAAAGCGCTACTTCATCACCTGCTAATGCTGCTGCCTTAGCCTCATCCCAAAGGTAGCTTACATGCTTAAAATTCATATTATTAATTGTGTTTGTATTCGACATATAGTATTTTAAATTATTTCTTGTATTTATAATGAGTTACCAATTCCTACCAAAACGATTGCAAGCATAATAAGCCCAATTCCCCAGAAAAAAGTTCTTAATGTTTTTTTAGAAACTCCTTTCCATTCTTTCAAATAAAATCCCCAAAAATTTGCCGTTAAAATGATGGTTGCCATATGAAGAATCCATGAACTGGCACCATTTCCAAGTTTGCTTTCTCCCATTCCGTAAAAGAAAAACTGTAAAAACCACATGGTTCCAGCAAGAGCAGAAAACAAAACGTTTTTTGTTATTGGAGTAGATTTGTCGGTATAATTTTTAATTGATTTGTTTTTAAAATTCAAATAAAGACACCAGATAAAGTTGGTTGTAAGTCCTCCCCAAAGCAGCACAACATAAGTCACGTTATTTTGAAATAACGGATTAGCGCCATTTATTACAGCATGTTCTGCCATTGATTTTCCTGCCTCAATTCCATAATTGAAGAATGAGCTTAAAATTCCTGAAATCACGGCTACAATAAGACCTTTTACTAAATTGAAGTCTTTGTCCTTATCTTCATGGCCAGTGGCAAAATCTTTCTCTTTCAGCATTCCTGCTTTTCCTGAGATTGCAATTCCAATCAGATACACTACAACTCCTATTAAAACCAGCTGTCCGCCAGAATTAGAAAGCATATGAGAGAATGATATTTTCCCTTCAGTCGGAACGATATCATAATAAATTGACGGAACTAAAGCTCCAAATGCAGAACAAAATCCTAAAGTAATGGAGTTTCCCAAAGACATTCCTAAGTAGCGAACGCCCAAACCATAAGTTAAACCGCCTATTCCCCAGATTAAACCCATTGTAAAAGTGAAGGTTTTTATTGATGGAGAAGCTGCTGCAATAATTTCAGTAAAATTTGGAATCGTTAGGTAAGCTGCAATTGGCGGAACAATCAGCCAAGAGAAAAATCCGCCCACAAGCCAATAGCTTTCCCAAGCCCAATCTTTCACTTTTTTAAAAGGCATATAAAAACTACCCGAAGAAAATCCTCCGATAGAATGAAAAATGATTCCTAATAATGATTCCATATTATTGTTTTTGGTTTAGGTTAGGTTTGTTAGTATTTGGTTTTGTAAAATAAGAGAATGTCAAAAAGAAAACTGTCCTGTACTATCCTTTACGGATTTCATATTTTTTGTTAAAACTAAGGATTATTAGAAATAAGGGCTTGCAATTATTGGGTAAATAAATTTAAAATGGCTATTTTAGCAATCGATTTCGTAATTATTAATTCTTCATTTGGGTTAAAATTCAGAAATCATAAAAAAAAGATTACAAGCCTTGTCAATTTCTCTTTTTCATTATGAAAATGATTCTGCTTAACAGATTCTTTTTATAGAAGAGATTTTTTTAAATTATTTAGAATTAAAAAAGAGTCACGTTGAAATACGAGACAGATTTCCTGAAAAATGAACATGATTAAACTTATTAAAATAGATGAAGATTCTCGAGTTCCTAAATACAAGCAGATTGTTGACTCTATACTTCAGAACATCGCTAACGGAAATTTAAAAATCAATCAAAAAATTCCTTCTATAAATAGTTTCAGCGAAGAGTTTTATATGTCTCGTGATACTGTTGAGAAAGCTTATAACATTTTAAAAGAAAGAAAAATCATTTCTTCGATTAGAGGAAAAGGCTATTATATTACTCGAACAAAATTAGAATCTAAAGTCAATATTTTGTTTTTGACCAACAAATTGAGTTCTTACAAAATGAAAACCTATAGTTCATTTATTGATACTCTAGGAGCCAACGCTCATGTTGATCTTCAAATTTACCACTGCGACGAAACTTTATTTTTGAATATCTTAGATAAGTTTGAAGGAGCTTACGATTATTATGTCATTACAACGCACTTTAAGACAGACGAATTAAGGCATTTAAGTTTTACTGATAATGTGGTAAGCGCCATAAAAAAAATTCCGCAAGAAAAACTGGTTATTTTAGATAATATCAAATTAGGAACGGGTGACGATGTCATTAAGATTTATCAGGATTTTGAAAATGATATTTATAATGCCTTAAAAGAAGGTCTTTCTAAAATTGCAAAATACAAACGATTAATTCTAGTATACCCAGATAAAGCCGTTTATCCTTATCCAAGACGGATTTTACACGGATTTAGAAAGTTCTGTGTGGAACATGAAATTAACTTTGAAATCTTAAGTGAAGTTTATGATGATATGATTCTTAAAAAAGGAGATTTATTTATCACCATTGAAGAGTCTGATCTAGTGAATTTAATGAAGCAGATTCGTGATGAAGAATTTGTTTTAGGAAAAGAGATTGGCGTGATTTCTTATAACGACACTCCGCTAAAAGAATTATTGGGTATTACCGTTATGTCTACCGATTTCAATATTATGGGAGAAACAGCGGCGAGAATGATTCTGAACAAAGAAAAAGCACAGGTAAAAGTTCCCTTTAATTTTATTGATAGAAATTCTATTTAAGGTACTAAGGTTCTAAAATGCTTAGATACTAAGTTTTTTTAATCTAGAGTCTTAGCATCATAGAACCTTAGCATCTTATTTTTTATCATACGGAATGTACTGATCCCATTCCCATGGCGTATAAGTGTCTTTTATTCCTGTTTCCAGTAAATATTTCACTATTTCACCTGTTTTATAGCTGTTAGACATAATCAGCATACCGATGCCTTTGTCTGAAAATACAATACTATAATTTTGGAACCCTGATCCCTGACCTTCTTTAAAGGCACCATATCCATAAGGTGATTTTACTATTCCCCAGCCTAGGCCATACGAAAGCTCTGTTTTATCATTCCAATTTCCGTCTTCTAACGCTCCTGGTCCAAACTGATTTTTGGAACGAATACGAATCTGCGGACTGAACATTTCTTTATATGACTTAGCGCTAAGTATTTTTTTGTTTAAAACAGCCGTTATAAACTTACTATAATCCTCAATCGTAGTTTCTAGCGTTCCCGCTCCTCTTGGCGCGTTGTCTTTGTCTTTTTCCTGGATCTTTCCATCATTATCATATCCATAGGCAAAATCTTTTTCGAATTTTTCCTGCCAGCGATAACTTGAATTAGTCATTCCCAACGGTTTGAATACTTTCTCTTGAGCCAAATCTTCTAAAGTTCTTCCTGTAATTTTTTCTAATACCACCTGAAGATAAGTAAGTCCTTCTCCCGAATAACTATATCGGGTTCCGGGCTCAAACTTAATTTTCAGTTTTTCATCCGGCTCAAACCATCGCCAATTCGGCAATCCCGATGTATGGTCTAGACACATTCTGGCTGTAATCTTTTTATATTCGGGATACGATTTCAATTCCTTAAAATCTTCATGCCAAACTTTAAAATCATAATCGTATATAGGTTTAGGAAGATAATCCTGAAGCGGTTTATCTAAACTTATTAGCCCTTCGTCAACCAATTTCAAAACCAAAACAGCAAATACTGCTTTGCTCAAAGAAGCTCCGTAAAGATTGGTCTGCAGTTCTAATTTCTTTTTAGCCTCGACGTTACCAACACCAAAAGTTTTGGTGTATATAGGTTTTTTAGAATTAAAAACTGATATGGCTAATCCTTTTACGTCGGCTTTAGCCATAAGACTTTCAATTGTGGCTGTCAAACTATCCGACGAAATTGTGCTCCCATCGAGTCTTTTTATTGTGGAATTCTGTCCTTGAACAGAAATGATAGTTATAAAAGAAATAGTTAAAAAAAGATTTTTCATGATTTGGTTCAGTATTAAGAATTACTTCTGCTTTACATCAAACTCTATTGAACGGCATTTGCAAAAGAGCTTGATAATAAGTCGAATAAAATGATTAGGAATTTTATGATTAGTTTAAATACCATTTTTTATTATATTTCAGTCCTATAATCCCACAAATATATTCGCCATAAAAGCATAAGACAATACTGATAAATAACCATTTTTATGAAAAACATAAAAGATGATTTAAGCAAACAGCTTTTAGAGCAAAAAAACTCGGGCACTTTGCCTATGCAGGATTTAAAAGCATTTCAGGAAATTGCACAGAAATTTGCTGATTTAGAAAACGGGATTGCTGTCCTAAGCGATTTGTATAATAACAAAAGTTATATTTATTCTGGAAAAATTTCCGAAGAACTTGGTATTTTTAAAAAAGATCAGGTACAGGAAATTGAGAGTATTTGGGAAGAAGAACTTTTTGGCAAACTAAATGCTGATGACGTATTGCAAAAATATCTTTTAGAACTTCATTTTTTTCAGTTTATAAAAACCATTCCTGTAGAGGAGCGAAAAGATTTTTGCGTAATCAGCAGATTAAGAATGAATGATAAAACGTCTGGAAAATCTTTGCAGCACAAAATGTTTTATTTTTCAAATGATTATGAAGATGTAGAATTAGCGCTTTGCCTTTATAATTTTGATTTTTCTTTAGCTTTACAATACGAAGGTGCGATTCTAAATACGGCGAATGGAAATATTGTAAAACAAAACGAAAAAGAGAATGAATTTTTCCTTTCTGCAAGAGAAAAAGAAATCCTTAAAATGCTTCAGGCAGGAAAGCAAAGCAAAGAAATAGCTGCTCTACTTTTTATTAGCATCAATACCGTGAGTCGCCATAGGCAAAATATTCTGGAAAAAATGAAAGTTAACAATACGGCAGAGGCATGCTCAATTGCTACGAAACTAAAGTGGATATGATTTTTTAAGTCGCTAACTTGCTAAGGTTTTAAGATGCTAAGTTTTTTTTCCTTCCTTCATTATGAGTTATAAAAAACCCCGCTTTATAGCGGGGTTAGTTGTATTATTTTTTTGATTCTTCGATAGAAACTTTTCTAAACTCTTTTAAAAGTTTTTCAATTTCCAAAGTCGATTTACGTGCTCTTGGTCCAGCAGCTTTAATTCCTTTTTCAGTCAAAGATTCAGCTTCAGCTTTGAATGTTTCAATTTCGGCGTTGATTTTTACTAATAAATCTTTCATGCTTATATATTGTTAAATTAAGCCACAAAAATAAAAGTTTGTGTGATAGTTACAACAATTTTGCTGTTAAATTTAATGCAGTTTTTCATTCATTTTCTTTACAATAAATTGACTTCCATTTTTTCTAAAATGTCAGCAAACACAACACATTAACAATCAAACACTTACTTTAAAAGTGTTTTTATAACAACTGTTTTAGTACTCCATAGAAAGTATAAAATTAAAAGTAACTTTATTCAAAAAGATGGCTTATACCTCTTCTATTTGTTAATTTTTGGAGCGTAAAAAATCCTCAAAAAAGGAAAATTTACTCAATAAGAGTTTTATTGAGGTACATATTTTTTATAACAAATACGTCAATAATGCTTTTATTAATCTTAGTTTTTATAGACTCTATATTCAGATTTTCAAAATCTAAAATTGCTTAATCACACTTTTACATCTTTTTCTGCAAGATCTAAAAAGGTATTTTTAAATTAATACTTTTAGTAAGCCAGTTATTATTTGAAAATACTTTATTTCAACATTTAGTTTTGCAGAAAGCTGTTTTTCTAAGAATTAATCAAAAAATGAAAAAGCAGGATAAAAACAGCATTTTATCCCGCTTTGAAAGTACCATTTCTATTAAATGTACGAGTGAAAAAATATAAAAAATAAAATAAATTACATCAAAAAGTACATTGCCTTGTAATATTCCTGAAACTTTCGGTAAGAAACATTTGGCGGTAATAAACTTTTTTTAATTGTATTAGAATCCAATTTATTATCAAAAAAGGCCTTTAATTCCTTTAAAATTTCAGTTCTAGTTTTTGATTCATCAAACAAGATAAAATTATTTGTTCCTTCCAAAAACGATAAACTTCTATAGAACTGTAAATTAAATAAGCAAACCAAAACGTTTGATCCTCTTTTCTCCTGCGACAGAAAATTAAGCAATTCGTTATGATTATGTATTACAAAAACAATCCGATCAGATTCTGTGGTTACCGTTTTGTCAAAAAAAGAATTTTCCACAAAATCGAACTCTTCTTTAAACCTTCTTTTGAACATCCTTAAGAAAATCCCTTTGCTGTCAAATACTAAAACTTTTTCCTTCTGCATCTCTCCTATTTTTAAAAATATTACAAACTTACATCGGTAAAAAATTAGTAATAACCCTAATATGCCATAAAACTGACACTATAAGGTTAATTTTAAACTTTTATGATGTGTATGACATTCTGTTCAACAAAAGTCAACAGCTCTTCCATTTTTCTACAATCTTTTCTGGAAATAGAAATAATATAATTGTTTTGCTCTTTTATATATAAAAACAAAAAGTTTTTAGTCAGAATTGCTTTTTCAATTGTCGTCCATTTATGCGTTAATCTTCCTCGTTATGGTTCCTGCCACATACTCCATCCCTGCAGGCAATGCCAACGAAAATGTCGCATTGAGTACTGCCGGATTATTGTTGACAATGTCTACCTTGTAAGTGCCGGGGGCTCCGCCTTGGCTAAGACTTACAGGCTGATAGGTGGTTGGTGCATTTATCTGCACTTGGGCAAATGCCACACCTCCTATCATAAACAACCATAACAACAAAATAAATGTAATTTTTGTTTTCATAAATCGTTTTTTAAATTAAAAGAAATCCAATAATTCACAAAAAATAAAATGTTTAATTATCAAAGTGCTTGTATTAGATCTTTCTTAATTGTTTGTTTTAAATAAAATTTATACTAGAGAATATTTTGCAAAATTCTCCCTATTTTACTGTTTAAATTACCAGTAAAAGGTTTTAGTATGTCAGTTTAGGACAATTTTAATGCACACTGACATAAAAAGTCAAAAAAAAACACATACTAATCTAGTAATCAGACAAATAAACAAACAAAAAATGGTCATACCGAATATTGGAACCATCGAAAAAATGAAATATATCTTTAGTAAGGTGTATAAAATAGATTTAAAAAGGGCGTGTATAAAATAGATTTAAAAATTTATGGTTTGAAATCCAGACTTTTAACCTCTTAAACTCAACATCTAGAATCAAAAAAAATTAGTAAAATTATATTTGAAGGTTTGCAATAAAAATAAAGTTGGCTTCAATACTAGATTAAGACCTATAATCTAGAAGTTAAATTTGTGGATTGTTATACTTTTATAAAATTAAAAGTTATTGTATACAAAATAAACTAATAAACAACAAATTACGTTTCATTTTATAAGATGAAACATTTTTATTTGCAACATTTCATATATAAAAACATCCCAAAAGGCTTAGAATCATTGGCAATAAGTGACAATGATCTTCAAAAATAATATTTCTTTAAAAATTGCTCTCTTTATTATATTTCACAAAAAAAAAGATATCTAAATTAGAAATTATACAAAAAAAAGGAGGAAATATAAATTTCCTCCTTCCGTATGGCTTGTAAAAAATGTAAAAAATAATCTGAGAATTTCACAACCAGAATATTATCTACACGTGCAAATATCTTATTCGTAAAAGATTTTAATTGCTCCTGTAAGTTTTAAAAATTGCATTTTAGGACAAAATTTTAAAATTCCATTTTTTTAAATACTTCGCCTGTTCACTATCGCTCGAGTCCAAACTCCAAATCCTTATTTTATGTCTTCCTGAGCATAGTCAAAGGAAACCCAGTTGAGCATACTTAATGGATTTTGCAAATGTCCTTCGACTTCGTTCAGGGAGACAAAGCTAGATGACAATCATTAATTGTGAATTGTTAATAAATCAACTATTTAATCCCGTTCTTTAAATTTTTAACTGAAGTATCATCTAAAAGTTTAATTTGAGCAATCACAATTTCAGCAACTTTTGTGGCTCCTAATAAAGAAAGATGGGTATCATCGGCCTTGTCTTTGTCGTAATAAAGATTCTCTCCCGCCTTAAAATGCAGATGCAGTTGTTTTGATTTGTCCGGTCCGTAGGATTGTTCTAATAATTCAGTATGATATTCTAAATCGATAAAAGGCACTTTATATTCTTGCGCCACCAATCGGGTTTCTAAAGGATAATCGCCATGTGTAGGCACTAAAACGCCTTTTTCGTTAAAGTTGCGTCTGCTAATTGAGGTTAGCAATACCGGAATTGCGCCTTTTTCTCTGCTCTCTTTTACAAAACGAATCAGATTGTATCTGTAAGCTGTATGCGGATTTGTATAGCGCGCAGAGTCTTCTATTTTCTGGTCGTTATGTCCGAATTCTATAAAGACATAGTCTCCTTTTTTCAGTTTGCTGTAAATAGAATCCCAGCGTTTTTCGTTGATAAAGCTTCTAGTGCTTCGTCCGTTTACGGCTTTGTTGATTACGGTTACGTTTTCCTTGAAAAAGGGTTGCAATACCTGCGCCCAGCCGTGTTCTGGATTTTTATCTGGGTCTTTTTTATTGGCCATTGTGGAGTCGCCAATGCAATACAGGGATGTTTTTTGTGCGAAACATACCGTGGTGATGAGGAATGTTAGGATGATGTATTTTTTCATTTTCTTTTGTTTTTGTTTTTACTGCGAAAGTTTTTTTTACTGCTGCGTGTTTTTTTTAACCGCAAAGTGCGCAAAGAAAGCGCAAAGTTCGCAAAGATTTAGTTTTAAGAAGACAAAGCTTTGCGAATATTCTTTGCGTAGACGCACTGCGGTGCGTCTCTACAAAAAAAACTTTGCGAACTTTGCGCTTTCTTTGTGTGCTTTGCGGTAAAAATCAACTGCAAAGTAGACGCACTGCGGTACGTCTCTACGTGAAAATCTTTGCACTAAAAACTTTGTCTCTTTGTTACTTTGTAACTTTGTCTCTAATTTTTCGAAACTGCCGTTGGTACTGTTGCTCGTTTGCCTATAAAAACATCTGTCATCAAGACATTTTCTGCATTTTCGTTTGACAGTGCATTTTTAGCTTCTTTTATTTCTATGTTTTTTAATGAAATATTCTTGATTTTTTTATCTGCGAATCCTTGAATTACAATTCCCGATTCTGATGCTTTGTTACAGGTAATATTTGAGAAATATACATTTGATACATCCGATTGATAACCTTTCCCTTCTCCGTGATAATTTGCTGTGATGTACAGGCAATCTTCTACTTGATCTAATTGAATGTTTCTAACAAATATATTTTTGATATATCCGCCGCGATCGGCATTGGTTTTTAAATAAATGCCTCTTTTTAAATATCCCGCCGTTTTGCAGTTTTCTACAAATACATTCTGAACTCCAGCCGACATTTCGCTGCCGATTACGACTCCGTGCAGTCCTTTAAAATTACAGTTTCTTATGATAATATTTTGGCTTGGCGTGGCTGTATTAGCTCTTCCTTCGTGGTCTCTTCCTGCTTTTATGGCAACATTGTCGTCTCCGTTATCAAAAGTTACATTTTCTATTAAAACGTCTTTTGCGTACTCGGGATCGATTCCGTCGTTGTTATGGTTTAGCGATTTATAACTTATGCCGCGAATGGTTATGCTTTCTGATTTCAGAAGATGCAGACACCAGAATGGCGAATTTTCGATTCTGATATTTTCGACTAAAATATTTTTGCAGTTTAAAAACTGAATCATCTGCGGTCTTAAAAAGTAGCCTTCTCCAAATTTTCTTTCGCTTAATGGAGTGTTGTTATGATTCATGTCACGGCTACGGTTTTTGCCTTCGTTTTCTTTTGCTTTAAAGGTTTTCCACGTCTTTCCTCCTTCTCCATCAATAGTTCCTTCGCCAGAAATGGCAATATTGGTGCAGTTGTTAGCATAAATAAGCGGACTGTAATTATACAGCATCGTTCCTTCCCAACTTGTTAAAACCATTGGCAGATAGTCTTCTGGATTGTCGCTGAACTTTATTTTTGCACCTTTTTCCAGCTTCAAATTGACATTGCTTACAAAATGAATTGGTCCGTTTATTTTATAGATTCCTTTTGGAACAATAATAGTTCCGCCATTGTTCTTTTTACACAATGCCATCGCTTTATCAAAAGCCTTTTTATTGTCTGAAACAGAATCTCCCTTTGCTCCTAATTTTAAGATATTGATTTGAAAAGAAGGAATTTCTGGAAGCTTTATGTTCTTTACAATAGAATCGACTTTTGCTGACGGAAAATCTGCGTTTTGTGCAAAACAGACACTAGAAACGAGCATTAAGAACAGATATTTTAGATTCATTTTTTAAATATTATTTTTTTGTTTCACGCAGATTTTGCTGATTTTAGCAAATAGACGCAGATTTAATTCTAAATAATCTTTTTAATCTGCTTTGATCTTTTTTAAATCTGCGTGAAAATTTTAATCTCGCAGATTTAGCAGATTATGCAGATTTATTTTTTCTTTTCTTATACCGCAAAGGTCGCTAAGTTTTTTTCTTTATTTACTTTGTCAAAGGACACAGAGCTTTGTCGATGCTTTGTGTCCTTTGTCTTCTTTATCAAATCTTTGTGAACTTTGCGTATTCTTTGTGTACATTGTGTTAAAATAAAATTTTGCGGTAAAAAATCGCGTCTCTACGTGAAAATCTTTGCGAACTTTGTCTCCTTTACAAAAACTTTGTGTTCTTTGCGTATCTTTGTGTGCTTTGCGTTAAAAAATTAACCACATAGCATTACAGTTTGCGCTGTAAACTGAGACTGCGACTGAATACTAAAAATACCACGCTCCAACCTTATCCTTAAGAATGTTCTCAATAGAATATTGCGCCGCTTCTTTTTTAGAAAGCTGATGTGACCATTTTACTCTTTTTGCTGGCTGAAAACCTTCGCCTGTGCAATTGTATTCGGCATAAAAGGCGTTTTTTTCTGCTTCGGGTTTCGACCAATTTTCCCAGCCTTCTGGCTTAATTTGGCTGCCCATTTCACAATTAATAAAAACCGTTTTGGCATAAATGCGCCATGGTCTTCCTAAATAAACCTCTTTTGCTTCTGGATTTGCTGTGAGTTTACAATTCTTAAAAACGAATCCAAACGGCGTTCCTTTTGGAGTTGAAGCAGCTGTGATATACGAACTTTTGATGCTGTGAATGGTACAATTCTCAAACAAAGCTGTCGCGCCTCCAAAGATAAAATCGGTTGTCCCTTCGATATAACAGTCTTTAAAATACTGTTTGGCTTCTTTTCCTGATAGGTATAAAGTGTCTTGATTTCCAAGCAGATTGCAGTTTGTTATTTTGGCGCGATTTGCTGTAACCGACAATGCAATAGCCTGTCCGCGTTCTCCCGAAGTATTTTTTATGGTTAGGTTTGATGCCGAAAAATCGTCTCCTTCAACCAAAAGCGTGTAGGTATAAAAGGTGCTGTTTCTTCCTAGAGCAATTTTAGAAAAATTATCATCAAAGGTAATGATGGTGTTTTCTTTGCTTTCGCCTTGCAAAACCACGTTGGTATTCCATTCTGGAATTCGGACTTTCTCGTTATAGGTTCCGTTTTTTACAAATATTGTCACTTTCTCATACGGAAAAGCAGGAGTTGCATAAACGGCATCCTGAATTTTGGTGTAATCGCCTGAACCGTCTTGTGCTACGGTAATATAGTTTACATTTTTCTTTTCGGAAGCGCCTACTTTAGTGCCGTTTTTAACTGCCCATTCTGGAAATTTTTTCAATACTTCCTGCGGTGCGTCTGTATACCAAGAATAGCCATTTCTTCTTTCTGCTCCTATTTGATCTAATGATTTTTTCTTGATTCCGTCGCGGTCGCAAAAGAAAGGTTCATTGGTTTCCAAATCCATAAACCTTGCCCAAATGGGTTTGGCATTGGCTGTTGGAATCATTTTTTTATCTATAATTTTTCCAGCGTCACTTAGGACTCTTTTTTCTTCTAAATTGGTGATTTTAGTCTTTTCAAACCACTCCACAGCACTTTTTACAGCGGTTACCATTTCTCTCGAAGGTTTATCAATCGACATTAAAAGCAATACTATTTTTGCCGATTCGTAACCGCTAAGCGAAGCCAATTCAAAAGCTCTAGCATTTGCGGGAGCCAATGTAACTTCGTCATGCTGAGCGCACCATGCGGTTAAAACTCCGTTTTGCTTGTATTGTGTTTTTAAGATGCAGTCGATTCCTTTATCAAATGCTTTTTTGCACTTTTCTACAACTTCTTTTGATGGTTTTATACTGTAATAATCCGATTCATCTGCTACAGCTTTTATGACATTCATAATATTCACCATCGAATCATCATTGTAGGTAATATGAGTATAATAGCCTTTTTTTAACGGATAAAACTGAGGCCATCCTCCATTTGCATACTGCGCTTCAAGCAAATAATTTAATCCTTTTAAGAAAGATTCTCGGTAGCGTTCGTCTTTTACCTGTGCGTACATTCTAGACATAAAAAGCATTTCCTGACAAGTTGCTCCGTTGTCTGTTGTCGTTTCTACGGCCGTTTTTTTGAGTGCCATTACCTCTTTTTTCTGCTTTTCGCTCAGTTCATCCTGCATCTGAATATTCTTTGGCCAGCCTCCAATATCTCTTTGGTAGAGCAATACGTTTTCGGCTATTCTTTTTGCATCAGCTGTTGCAAACCAAGCAGCATCACTCTTACGAATAATGTCGGGCCATCTTTTGTAGGTTGTTTGAGCATGAATTCCAATGCTTAAAAATAGAATAAGCATTAAAGCTGTTTTTTTTAATTGCATCATTTAATGTTTTTTAATGCTTTGTTGTAAGAAACTATTTTATCTTCTAAAAAGTGAAAAATTAAGCTTATTTTCAATGCAATTGTAAGAAAAATCATTTCAACACATATTTAAGAAGCCTTTTTCTTACGAAATGTGTTTTGATATTGCTTTTTAATTTTCGTTCAGCAGAATCAAATTATGAAAGCCGTTTTTTTGAAAAAAATTAAAAATTTCCCTTTTTCTTCCTTTTTTACACTTTTTTTATTTCGTGATTCGAAACCAATCTACTTCAGCATTTCCAGAATCATTTTTTATTTCTTCACCTAAAGCAAAAAGTCCGACTTTGGCACCAATCCATTTTCCTTCTCTAGATTTGAAATCATTTCCGATAGACTGATAATTTTTATCGTCTAAGCTGTAAAAGAAACTGCACATGCCGTCTTTCTTAATTTGAACTCTAAGGTAAATCGTATTGCTTTCTATTAAAATTGGTTTTGTTCCCGTTTCTGAAACCGTTTTGTCAAAAGTTCCCGTTTTCTGATTCAAGTATAGTTTTCCATCAACATTTTTAAAACATAGAAAACTGTAATCTAATCCCATTACAATCAAACCTGTTGATTCGCCTTTTAGCCTCGAATTAAAAGTCAGTTTTGTTGTAGCGGTAAATTCTTCTGCCGGAAATTTTTGCAGCAATACATTTGGCGCATTAAAAATGTTTGCTGTTGTAGTGTTGCAAAACAGATTCAGATATCCTAAACTTGTCGGAAATCCGAAATTGGTTTGTTTGTTGGCCTGCCATTGCCATTGCAATCCCAATTTAGGCTCGTTAAATTCATCTGAAGTTGCCGGAACTTCTATAGGATATTTTTTGCCGACATTTGGCTTTCTGTAAGTTGTTACGGGTTCGCCAATTCCGTTTTTATCAAAATCTTCTCCCATAACCGGCCAGTCGTTTACCCATTTCATAGGCTGTAGATGCACAATTCTTCCGTAAGCGCCTTTATCTTGAAAATGGAAAAACCAATCTTCTCCTGTCTGTGTCGTAACCCAAGCACCTTGATGCGGACCATTTATAGCGGTCGAACCTTGTTCTAGAACCTTCTTTTTTTCATAAGGTCCGAAAACATTTTTCGATCTTAAAACTGTCTGCCATCCTGTTGGAACGCCACCTGCGGGAGCAAAAATGTAGTAATATCCATTTCGTTTGTAAAATTTTGGCCCTTCAATAGTTTCTTCGCCTTTATGCCCGTCAATCACCATTACTTCGTCATTATTCACAACGGTTCCTTCTGGATTCATGGTACAAACCACTAGCAAACTTTTAATCTGTGCACGGCTTCCTGCAAAGGCATGAGTCAGATACGCTTTCCCATCTGTATCCCAAAGCGGACTCGGATCGATCAATCCTTTTCCTGCTTTAACCAAAAGCGGTTCAGACCACGGCCCTTCTGCTTTTTGGGCTTTTATCATATAGATTCCGAAATCGGGATCTGGGTAATAAATGTAAAATTCATTTTTATGAAAGGTAATGCTTGGCGCCCAAACTCCGTTTCCGTGCTGTACGCTATCGTACGTTTCAAACGGTGGCTGTTTTACCAAAGCATGCCCAATAATTTTCCAATTTACCAAGTCTTTTGAATGTAAAATTGGCAAGCCCGGAATACAGTTAAAAGATGAAGCTGTCATATAATAATCATCGCCTACGCGAACAACATCCGGATCTGAATAATCGGCATGAATAACAGGATTGGTGTAGGTTCCGTCTCCGTTATCTGGCGTCCAGACTTGTGCTGTATTCTTTTGAAAAGAAATAATGCAGAAAAGGAATAGGATGATTTTTATTTTTTTCATTTTTAACTATACTTTTTATTTAAACCCGACAGGTTTTAAAAACCTGTCGGGTTTGTAACTTACGTATTCTTTGCGATGCTTCGACTCCGCTCAGCAAGACAAGGCATTGCAATTGATAATTAACAATTGACAATTATCAATTATCAATTTTCAATTTTCAATTATCAATTATCTGTTCAACTCAATAGCAGCCAAAATAAAAGGCCCTGTTGCTTTAGGATCGTTGTCTTTTTTTCTTTCGTTTACGTAATATTCGTAAGAACCGTCACGGTAAGGATTTCCTCCTAAACCTGCCACTTGACAGCAGTTGGTTAAAGTGATTCCGCCGTCTTCGTCTACTTTTTTGATTAAAACTGTCGTTAATCCGTCAAAAGCTTTGTTGGCTGCTTTTTTAAATTTAGCTGGCAAATAGCCTTTGTTTACTCCTTTTGCATATGCGTAAGCAAACATAGCCGAACCAGAAGCTTCTAAATAGTTATCTTTTTGACCACCTTTGTCTGTAACCTGATACCACAAACCTGATTTGCTATCTTGAAATTTAAGAATCGCTTCAGAAGCATTGTTTAAATATTTGATCAAGTCTTTTCTTTTTGGATGGTCTTTTGGCATATAATCTAAAACATCAACCAAAGCCATTACGTACCAGCCTAAAGATCTAGACCAAAAATTTGGAGAGTTTCCTGTTTCTTTATTTGCCCAAGGCATTTGTTTGCTTTCGTCCCAACCATGATACAATAATCCAGTTTTTGGATCTGTAGCTTTTGATTGAATTATTTCAAATTGTTTTGCGATATCATCAAAACTTTTTCCGTTTTCAAATTTTGCTGTGTATTCTGCGTAGAATGGCTCTCCCATGTATAAACCATCTAACCACATTTGGTTTGGATAGATTTGTTTGTGCCAGAATCCGCCGCTTTGCGTTCTTGGCTGCTCTGCAAGCTGTTTGCGAATTAGCTGTAATGCTTTTAAGTATTTTTCATCTTTTGAAGTTTCATATACATCAAAAAGAAGGCGTCCCGGCAATACTAAATCAATATTGTATTTATCGAACTCATACGTAGTAATGCTTCCGTCTGTTTGTACAAACTGATCCACATAACTTCTTACGTAATTTTTGTATCTCGCATCAGGATTTTTTTTGTATAATTCTTCTATTGAATGCAGCACTAAAGCATGAACGTAATCCCACTTTGGCTTTTTAGCATCGTCAATCATATACGATTCTGGATGGCGTTTCATCAAGGTTAAAGCCATTTTATCAGACCATTTCGCATTTTTTCCAATTACGATATCTTTTGCAGGTTCCTGTGAGGTTACTTTACAACTCGTAATAGTCATAACAAAGACCATCAGAGCCGAGATGAAGTAATTGTGCTTTCTACTATTTTTCATTTCAACATATATTTAAATTCAACTATTTTTTTTAAAAACACATAGACACATAGTTTAGAATACTTAATAAAAGGTGTTTCACTTGCAATAAAAAACATAGTATGCTGTGTAAGAAGCGAGCTTCTTTTGATACTCTTTTAAAATACAATAAATTCTATGTTTCTATGTGTTAGAATTATTCTCACGCAGATTCGGCAGATTGAGCAGATTTTTAAATCATTTTAATCTTCTATTCCGATAATATCGGGAGTGCCAAAAAACAATTTACATTTTGCCTTTTTTGTTCAGCACTTCCAATTGTCTATCTAAATATTGAGCAAATTCTTCTTTTGTTTTGATTCCGTTTACCTCTTGTTCCCAAGCTCCCAAAAGGTAAAAAGTCACCGCTTTTGTAGTTGGTTTAAAAACTAAAAGATAATCTAAGTCTGTATCTGCTATGTTTTCGATAGTACTAATTTCATAAAAAATTGCCATTCCTAACTTATCTGGAACCAAAGATTGTTCTCCGTAAGTTGCCAAATAGGCCCATTTTTTGTTTTTGCTTTCTTTCTTAAGCAATTCGGCTGTTTTTTGTTTTACGATTCCAGTACAGATTCCTTTGATTGCTTGTGATGCTTTAATCGTATGTTGCGTATACAATTGATCTGGTTTAATGATCAATTCTGAAACCAAATCGATTTTATCTGAAGCTGTTTTCCATCCATAATAATTTACTTTTACTGTAGACTCCTTAGCTTTATTAGCCACTGTTGCAATGGTTGAATCAACTTCACGAAAGTGTAATTTTTCATTGTTTAAATAACGGTCGATAGAACCAATTCCGATTCCTTTTCCTGCTTTTAAAATATCTGCTCCCCAATCGCTCATTTCATGGTACGAATCGAAACCGTCCTGCCCTACTTTTGGCAAAATATTTTCTGATGTCTTTTTTCCGAAGATATCAATAGCATTTCTCCAATCCAAATACAAACGGTATCCAATTCTGTTGTTTTCCCAGCCCGGTCCTTCATAACGAATGTCAAAAGAATGGTCAGTATGCTCTGGAGCCAACTTTAATCGGTCCACATTTTTAAACACCGTACCGCCTTTGTACTTTCTTCCTTCCCATTTTCCATCTGTTTTTGCAGATATTTCGGCATACGTTTTATTGGTTTTGATATCATATTTCTGTGCATTTATGGCTGTTAAGCCTGCGAAAAATAAAACTGCTGTGGTGATTTTTGCTTTCATTTGTATTCTAAATTATTTAAAAATTTTATCTAAAAATCGTACGCTGTACGAGATTGTCTGTGTAAACCAAGGCTCATAAAACCAAAATGAATGTGGCGAATCTGGAATAGTCTGCACTTCATTATAGATTTTATATTGGTTCAAAATCTGAATCATGTCGTCTCTTCCTGCATGAAATCTCGGAATACTGCTGCAGATGTACAATAGCGGCGGTGTATTTTTGTCCGTATGACTCAGTGCTGAAGCATTTTTCCAATTTTCAGGAATCTCATCTGATTTTCCTCCCAGCCAAAATGCTGCCATATCTCCTTCTGAAGATTCTGGATGTTTGAATGCCAAAACACCGTCTACATCAATTATCGCATGAACTTTTGAAGAAGAACGGCTTTTAAAATTTTTATCTTCAAAAAGCGGATTAGTATTTGTTGTACCAATCAAAGCTGCCATTTGCCCTCCCGATGAACAGCCTAAAACCGCAATTTTGTTTGGATCTACATTAAATTTCGCTGCATTGTCTTTGATAAATTTTATCGCGTTCTTAACGTCAATAACTCCTGTTGGATATTTTGCTTCTAATGATAATCGGTATTCGATCGAAAAACAAGAATAGCCTTTTGCTGCCATTGCTGCACCTAAAAACTGCATCTGGTTTTTATTTCCCGATCTCCATCCTCCGCCATGAATCATAATTACGGCAGGATTTTTTTTCTTTTTGGTATTAACAAAAGCATCAAAATGTAAAACGCGATCTTGTTCTTGATTGTAAACCAAATCGAATGTTTCTTTAACGTCTGGATTTGACTTTATTTCTGGAATCGTGATAAATGGATATTTCTTAATTAATTTAGCATAAGTGCTTTTAATGGTATACGACGTGTCGACCTTGTACTGCTGGCTTTGCATTACAATTGCATTAAAAAACAACACTAATATTAATTTCAATTTTCGCATTTCTACTCTTTACTCTTTAGTTAAGAAAGGAGTTCGACCTATAGTCAAACTCCCTTTTAACTACTTCAAAAAACATAGTTCTCAAAAAACTAACAAATTACTAATAACCAGGATTTTGAGGGAAATCTTTATTTTGATTTAAATCTAAAGCAGATTGTGGTATTGGTCTTAATATTTTAAGCTTGCCGTCAACACCAACAAAATTTGCTTCTTTAATTTTATAATTATGAGCTGAAGCTCTTGCTACCAAAGTTCCTGTACGTTTTAAGTCGAACCAGCGTTTGTATTCGCCTAATAGTTCTCTTCCTCTTTCGTCAAGAATATAATCGATATTAAACTGAGCTAAAGTGGCATTAGCAACTCCTGCTCTTCTTCTTACCTCGTTTAAACGTTCTAATCCTGTTCCTGGGTTTCCAGCTTTTAAATACGCTTCAGCAGCTACAAGATAAGTTTCTCCCAATCTTGCTACAATAATATCTCTTGTGCTTACAGGTCCTGTACTTGATGGCGTTGTTGGATCTGGATCGTCAAATTTCTTAACTGGAATAGTATAACAGTCTAAGTTTTTAATTAACGTATGAGCTGCAGAATATTCTCCCCAAGGATGATATACAAATGTCGAAGCTAGTCTAGAAGCATTAGCAGTCATCCAAGCTGTCTTATCAGCAGGCGTAAACCATTTTGGCTCGTAAAAATGTCTTACTTTTAAAGAAGCTGGATTTGAACTTCTATAGTACGGATAATATAAAACTGTTTTTGTAACTCCGTTTGTTGTTTCTGGCCCTTCTACAATTTCAGTCATAAAAGTCGCGTTCCATCTCGCATCGCCTTTCTCGTATAAACCTAAAGCATAATCTGTAGGACACAAATTGTAGCTTCTTAATGGCGCTCCTGTTTCTGCTCCTCCTAAATACGAACTGAAATAGTAAAACTGGTTGTTACCTAAAGTTGTAGGACTTGTACTTGTTGAAGCCTTGTCATATTGTACAGAAAAAATGGTTTCTGCATTTAAATCGTTTCCTGGTTTAAACAACTGATCGAAAGCAATTGCTAAAGTCTGTCCGGCGATTGCCGCATCAGCATAAGCGGCAGCTTTTGAAAAATCGTCCGCTTTACCAAAAGTTTCGTATCCTCTTGTCAAATACACTTTTGCCAATAAATCGTTTACAGCTCTTTTGTTTACTTTACCAGATGTGCTGTAAGCAGCAGTTCCTACATTAGCCAAAGCAAAATCTAAATCTGATATAATTTGTGCATATACTTCTTCTGCACTATTTCTTGTAAAAGACAAAACAGGTGTTGTAATATTCTCGCTTACAATTGGTACACCTCCATAGGTCTGAACTAATAAGAAATAGGCTTGAGCTCTTAAAAATCTAGCTTCTCCCAATAGCGTATTCAAATTGGCAGTTTGTTCTGTTACTGTTGAATAATAAATTGCTTTATTAACAGATTGAATTAACTGATAACAAGGTCTGTACAAATCAGCAACATTGTCTGAAGATGGAATTAGTAGCGTATACTGACTTAGACCTGCAGGCTCTGGAGTTCTTCCTTCGGCGTACATGTCTGTTCCTGCCTCAAAAAGCCACGGATTTCCTCCGTAAATACTTTTAAGCCAAGCATAATTTGTGTTTATTAATAATTGAAAACCAGCAGCTGTTTTATAAGTTCCGTCAGCTGGAACATTTGACAAACTTTCCTCTTCTATATAATTACTGCAAGAACTTAAAGTTCCCACAATGATTCCTAATAATATGATGAATTTTTTCATTTGATATCTTTATTAAAATTTAACACTTAATCCCAATTGCGTAGTCACTGATGCTGGACGGTTTACTCCAAAAGCAGCACCAGCCCATTCAGGATCATATCCATCAAAATCTGTAAATACAAATGGGTCTAAAACATTCACATAAATTCTCAGATTACTGATTTTAAGTCTTTTCAATAATTCAGAATCCAATGTGTATCCTAAAGATATATTTTTAATTTTCACGTAAGAAACGTCTCTGTAATACCCAAATAAAGAAGTCCAATAAGCTCCTGCTCCAGTAGCAACAGGACCTGGTCTTGGGTGTTCATTATTTGCATTAGCCGCGATTCCTGTTCCATTTGTTGGAATAAAATAATCCATTGCCAATTTCTGACGTCCTCTATCACTTACATCAGCAAAATTTTGGTGGAAAGTACTCAAAACCGTTTGCCCTTGGCTTGTTAAAACTGAAAAATTGAAATCAAAATTACCAACTGTCAATTTAGAATATAAACTTCCCTGCCAGTCTGGATTTGCGTTTCCGATTACAGTTCTATCATCTTGGTTGAATTTCCCGTCATTGTTCAAATCCTTTGGTCTTGCCTGTCCAGGAGCCATTCCGTAAGATGCTGCCTGCGCCGCTTCGCTTTCTTGCCAAACTCCATCATAAACATAATTGTAGTTTGGATTTAATTCAGATCCTAAGATTAATTTATTACCAATATCACTTACTTGATCCTGATTGTAAATTGACTCTAATTTGTTTACGTTTTTAGTAAATGTGAAAGTAGTTTCCCAATTTACATTTTTGCTTTTGATATTTTTTGTAGTTAACAAAACCTCTACTCCTTTATTGCTAACAGATCCAACATTAGCAAATGTGTTTTTATAACCTGTTTCAAGAGGCAATTCTTGTTTATAAATTAATTTATCTGAAAGTCTGTCATAAACGTCTACGCTACCTGTAATTCTGTTGTTTAAGAATCCGTAATCAAGACCAAAGTTTAACTCTCGTGTTTTTTCCCAAGTTAAATTTTGATTCGCTAAATTTTCAGACTGCCAGCCCGAAACCACATTGGCTCCGTTTGCATAAAAAGTCTGCTGATTTAATAAAGCCTGAGAAGTATAAGGCGCAACGTTGTCATTTCCTGTATAACCTAAACTTGCGCGTAACTTTAAATCTGAAACAACAGAACTGTTTGCTAAGAAAGATTCTTTGCTGATTTTCCATCCTAAAGCTACAGAAGGGAAACTCTGCCATTTATTGCCTTCAGATAGAACAGAAGAACCATCCCATCTTGTAGAAGCTGTCAATAAATATTTGTCTTTAAAAGCATAATTTAAACGAACTGCATAAGAACTTAAAGTATTCTTTTGATAACCTGAGCTAATGTTATAACTCGTCTGAACTCCAGATCCCATATTATTTGATCCAACATCAAAAGGCTGATTGTTTGAATATAAATAAGACGTTTCATCAACATTTGAGTACAAACTCTGCAATAATAAAACACTAAAATCATGCACTTCTTTAAAGGTCTGTTTCAAATCGATTTGGTTATCCCAAGTGTAATTAAAGTTGTTGAAGTTTTTAATTGATGCCGAATTTTTTCCATTTAAGGTTACACCTGCATTGGTTTGCGCTTTATAAGAAGCACTGGTAACAGTATTTTCAATACCGGCTGCAAATGTTGTTTTGAACGAAAGCCATTTTAACGGCTGATATTGGAAGAAAACATTTCCAACAGTTTGCCATGTTTTTTCTGTCTGAGAAGAATTGGCAATTTCCATTAAAGGGTTTACGGTACTTGTTTTATTAATTGCCCATGAACCGTCAGGATAAGTTAATTTCCCTGGAAGGAAAAATAGCGTTCCCACTTTTTCGTTTCCTTGTGCATCAACAGCCCAAGGCGACATTAGCGGACTTAATCTGAAAGCATCCTGCATTGCTAGATCACTACCTAATTGAGTATCAAGACGTGCAACCGTAATATTGGCGCCTGTCGTAAATTTATCATTGATTTTATGATTCAATCCTAACTTAAAAGAATATTTATCTGTCGAATCATTTTCGATAAGCCCTTTATCGCTTTGAACACCAAATCCTAAGTTATAGCTCAAACCAGAATCTGAACGTCCTGTAACATTCAAATAATTGTTTTGCGTCATACCTGGTTTAAGAACAGCATCTGTCCAGTCAAAATTATAACCGCTGTTGGCACGAGAAACCAATAAAGGACTCTGATTTCCTGCTAAAGCTGCCAATTGTGCTGGCGTCTGCGTTTGAGGCGTTGCACTCATGTAGGCTACCTGATGGAATTTCCACCACTCTTCTCCAGTCATCATTTTTGGCATTCTAGTGGCTGTTTTAGTTCCGTAAGAAGTATCAAAAGTTACGTTAATTCCAGATTTAACATTAGCACCACTTTTTGTAGTTACGATAATCACACCGCTCGCTCCTCTAGAACCATAAATTGCAGCCGAAGAAGCATCTTTTAAAACGTCCATTCTAGAAATATCCTGCGGATTCAAAAAGTCAATATTATCAACTGGAACGCCGTCTACGATATATAAAGGCGATGAACCCACTAATGAGTTGTTCCCTCTGATTACCACTTTGTATCCGTCTCCTGCACGTCCTGAAGCAGATGAAATTTGAACTCCTGGCGTGCTTCCTTGAATTGCCTCTAATGGACTTGTAGTATTTCTTTCTGTAATAGTTGCTGCACTGATGGTGCTAACAGATCCCGTAAGATCCGTCTTTTTTACAGATCCGTATCCAACTACAACAACTTCGTTTAATGAATTGGATTGCTCAGCAAGCGTTACATTGATTTTTGATTTTCCAGCTACACTTACTTCTTGCGTCTGAAATCCTAAATAGCTTATTATTAAAATAGCTTTACTGTTTGATACATTAATCTTAAAACTTCCTTCAAAATCTGTCGAAGTTCCATTTTTTGTCCCCTTCTCATTAATGTTTACCCCTGGCAGTGACATACCAGTAGCGTCGGTAATCTTCCCTTCTATTGTGGTTGTCTGCGCATATATAGAACTGCACAGTAAGAAATTCAGGAAAAAGAAAAATACAAAGTACTTGTCTTTTTTCTTAGATAATTGTTTAATACTCATGTGGTTTAAAGTTTGGTTAATTGATAGTGTTTAGTTTGTAATAGATTCTACTTTTTTCTCATTGATGTAGGTATTTATAAAATTTATGTTTTTTACGTTTTTTAATAAATAGAGGGAATCAACCTTTTGAATCTTTACATTTTTCAAAGTAATATTCTCAACTGGAGATTCTGCGTAACCTTCTGCCCAAACGCTGTATTTACCACCGTTTTTTACAGTCACATTTTCTAAGCTTACATTTCTAATGGTTGGAATAAAATTCCCTGTCTGAGATCCGTATACATTATAAAACATGTTTAATTTCAAGACGCATTCTTTTACCGTTCCCACTTCAAGGTTTCGCACATAGATATTTTCAATGATTCCGCCTCTCCTTGAATTGGTTTTTATACGAATGGCACGATCCAAATTCGGACTGTCCATCACACAGTTTTCTACAAAAACATTATTTACTCCTGCAGAAATTTCGCTTCCAATTACAACACCACCATGACCGTCAATCATTTTGCAGTTTTGCACAATGATATTTTTACTTGGTATAGCTACTCTTCTTCCGTCACCATCGCGTCCTGCTTTTATCGCAATACAGTCATCGCCTGTATTGAAAGTGCAGTTTCTAATTAAAATATTTTGTGAATATTCTGGATCACAACCATCATTGTTCGGGCCATGGCTGTTAACCGTTACGCCGTCAATAATCATGTTGTTTGTTTTTATTGGATGCAAAATCCAAAATGGAGAATTGATAATTTTAATATCTTTTACTAAAGCAGTATTACATTCAAAAAACTCAATGAAATTTGGTCTTAAGTAACGTCCGTCTCCAAAAACTCTTTCTGATACAGGAATTCCTTTTTCTGCCATATCGACCAAAACTTCACGATTTGTCGGATCATTTTGAGACGGAATTCCTTTTTTCCAGCCATAATTTTTTCCGCCAGACCAAATCCACCAGTTTGTGCTGTCAGCTTGACCATTTAATGTTCCTTTTCCAGTAATGGCAATATTGGTTTTGTTTTTTGCATAAATAAGCGGAGAATAATTCATTACTTCAGTTCCTTCCCACGAAGTATGAACGATAGGATAATCTTTCGGATTTAAACTAAAAAGAATCTCAGCATGATCTTCTAAATGAAGATTAACATTACTTTCCAAATGAATGGCACCTGTCAAATATTTTCCGTTTGGAACTAAAACTCGACCACCACCATTTGCAGCACATTCTTGTATTGCTTTTTGGAATGCTAAAGTGTTTAACGTTTTTCCGTCAGCAACAGCTCCAAAATCGTTTATGTTATACAATTTATCTGAAAAATGCACTTGAGGAATACTTCTTATAACCAAATCCATTTTTTGCCATGGATTCTCTGAGGAACCAGGAGAAGAATGTCTTGCACATGATGACACTAAAAGTCCTAAAAAGGCTAAAAAAAGAATCTTTTTTGTTGCGACTATCTTATTTGTAATCATTTGCACAGATTTTTCTTGTTTGAATATCAAAAACTTCATGTTTTATGTAATCGATTACACGAAAGTAGAAAAATTGTTCTAAGAGACCAAATTAATTTAGAAAAAAATTATATATTTAATTTTTATTACAAATTTTAATTACATTTAATGCAAAAATTTAGATAATTTATTATCATTGTAGAATCTAAAACGTTTGAGTTTTAAATTATGGTAATCGATAACAATATTCATTGCATAATGAAAAAAAATGTACTTTTGTTTAAAAATAATTCGATAAACTTTTTTTGAATGAGTGAAAAAGTAACTATTTACGATATTGCTGAAAAATTAAACATCACAGCTGCAACAGTTTCCAGAGCGTTAAACAATAATCCTAAAATAAAGGAGGCGACGCGTGAGCTAGTTATCAAGACTGCTGCTGCGATGAATTATAAGCAAAATAAATTGGCTCTAGCTTTAAAGAGTGGCCGAAGTAATAATATCGGAGTTATTGTGCCGCGTATTGACAGCAATTTTTTTGCCTCTGTGATTCGAGGAATTGAAGAAGAGCTTTATCCCCACGGTTATCAGGTTATTATCTGTCAGACTCATGAAAGCATCAAAAGAGAAAATGAAAATCTTCATACACTCGTAGACGCGCAGGTCGACGGTATCATGATGTCTGTTACCGGAATTTCAGACGAGAATGACAGCGCTTTTAGAAATGTATTAGAAAAAAATGTACCACTGATATTTTTTGATAGAAGCAAACATATTGACGGAGTGAGTTCTGTAACTATAAATGACTTCAAAGGCGGTTATTTGGCCACAAAACATTTAATCGATGAAGGCTGCAGAAACATTGCTCATTTCTCTGGAGACCAATCGTTGGACATCTTTAAAAATAGATTTTTAGGATACAAACAAGCCTTATTAGACAGCGGACTTGATTTTAAAGAAGAATACGTTATTTATACCAAAAGTAGCGTTGACGCAGGTAAAGAATCGGTTGACAAACTTTTACAATTGCAAACTCCTCCTGATGCTATTTTTTCTTCGAGTGATTTTGCTGCATTGGGTGCCATACAAGAATTAAAAGAAAGAAATATCAGCATTCCAAGTGAGTTTTGTGTTGCGGGTTTCAGTAACGAGCCTTTTACTAAATTCATGGAATTATCGATTACTTCTGTAGATCAGTCACCGCTTGAAATGGGAAGAATGTCTGCCCGCGTTTTCTTAGAACAAGTCGACAAAACAGATGCGATCAAAATTGAAAAAAAGGTAGTTCTAGCACCAGAATTACATATTCGTAAATCTTCTACGAGAACTAATTTTTAATTTTTTTTCACCATATAAGTTATATAAGCTCATTTTTAGAATGGGCTTTTTTTTTTGCAAGCTCCTCTGGAGCTTTATGTTGTAGCCGTTAACCTTTTGCTATAAATATTTCGCTTCTCCGAAGCTTTCTCTAAAAACAAGAGACAAACTACTGTACATCTCTATAGATAAATCTAACACAAAAAAAGACGCACCATATTGTGCGTCTTCTATGTAAACCTTTGTCACTTTGCATCTCTGCAACTTTGTACCTAAAAAATTACAATGACACCCCTCTTTTCCAAGGAATAAAATCGTTCTGATTTAAAATAGCTGCTTTTGTTTTAATGTTACCACTGGCAACGTCAATAATGAATTCTAACATTTCGTCAGCCATCTCATCAATAGTTTTTTCACCTGTAATAATTCCACCAGTATCAATATCGATAATATCAGACATTTTGTTTGCTAACTGTGTGTTTGATGAAATCTTTACAACTGGAGCAATCGGGTTTCCTGTTGGAGTTCCTAAACCTGTTGTAAACAATACCATATTCGCTCCAGAACCTACCATTGCCGTTGTACATTCTACGTCATTTCCTGGTGTACATAATAACGTAAAGCCTGGTTCGCTAATATATTCTCCATAATCGTAAACTCCCGTAATTGGCGATGTTCCACCTTTTTTAGCAGCACCAGCCGATTTCATTGCATCTGTAATCAAACCGTCTTTAATGTTACCTGGAGAAGGATTCATATCAAATCCTGAACCTGCATCTACAACTGTTTTTTCGTACCATTGCATTAAGTCTAAGAAACGTTTTCCATCCTTATCATCTATACAACGATTTACTAATTCCTGCTCTACTCCACATAATTCAGGAAATTCAGAAAGAATTGTAGTTCCTCCCAAAGCAACTAAATGATCTGATAACACTCCCAATGTTGGGTTTGCAGAAATTCCAGAGAATCCGTCAGATCCACCGCACTCTAAACCAATTCTTAGTTTAGATAATGGAGCTGGCTCTCTCTTAATTTCGTTTGCTTTTTTAATCGCTTCGAAAGTGTCTTTTACCACACTGCTTAACATCGTTTCAATTGTCCCGATAGACTGCTGATCGTAAATTAAAACAGGTTTTTTACTGTTTGGATTAATCGCATCTAAAGCTTCTTTGAAAATTGAAATCTGAAGATTTTGGCATCCTAAACTCAACACAGTTGCGCCAGCCACGTTTGGATTATTTACATAACCAGCCAAAAGTTTAGCTAAACTATGAGAATCCTGACGAATTCCACCACAACCTCCTTGGTGTGTAATGAATTTAACTTCAATATTATTGAACAAGTTTGCATCGTTTGAAGCTTCTTGATTTCCCGCTCCACCTGTTTCTGATTTTACCAAAGAACGCAACAATAATTGGTAATCGTTTTCTTTTGGTTTCATCAATTCTTTCTCAAAAATATCCTTTAAGATTTCGATGTTTCTGTTTTCACAAAAAACCAATGGAAAAAATAACCATACATTTTCTGTTCCAACCTGTCCATCTTCTCTATGATAGCCCTGCCACGTTCTGTCTTTCCATTTATCAACATTAGGAGCTGTCCAGCCAATGGTTTCCGTTTTTCCTGTTACTTTATCACTTTCGTGTTTTACGTTAGCAGTAGAAAGCAATCCGCCTTTTTCAATTCTTGCACTTGCTTTTCCAACCAAAACACCGTACATAATGATTCTATCCCCTACATTAAAAGGAACCATTGCAATCTTATGTTTCATTTTTACATCAGACTCTACTGTAATTGATTGTCCTTCAAAATCAATCACTTCGCCTGCAGTAAGATCCACCAAAGCAACCGCAACATTGTCGGTCGGGTGAACTTTTATTAATTTTTTCTGCGTTGCCATAATTAACCTTTGTTCTTTGTTCTTTTTGTTGTGTTTTCTTATTTTATTCTTTCTTGAAACTTAGCAAAACCAGCTTCAATTCCGTTTGAATCTATTTCTTCCAAAGCAATTGTAATTGCTCTTGTTAAACCATGAATTTCTGTTAAATCCTCATCCCAGAAATTTTTGTTTTGCAATGTCAAACGAGCAATTTTTTCGTAATCGTCAGACTTCCAAAGTCCGTTGAAGAATGTTGTAATATCTTCGCTATCGTTAACCGGTAAATCTTGTCCGTTCCAAGTTCCTTTGTAGAAACGAATTAAAGCTGCAAAAGCAAAAGTCAAATGAACCGGAAGTTTTCCGTGAACATCTACATATCCTGTTAAACTTGGCAATACGCGAACTTTAAATTTAGAAATCGAGTTTAAAGCGATTGAAGACAATAAATGTTTGATGAATGGATTTCTGAAACGGTCTAAAATCTCTTCTGAGAAACTCGCCAATTCTGCTTTATCCATGTTTAAAGTTTCATTGATTTCTTCAAACAAAGCTTTATTGATAAAATCTCCTGTAAACGGATTATCTACAGTTTCTTTTACTGTTTCGTTTCCGTAAAGCAACGAGAATGGCACCATTGCAGTATGTGCTCCGTTAAGGATTCTCACTTTACGAGTTCTGTACGGCTGCATATCAGAAATGATTTTTACATCTAAATCTGTTTTGTCAAACGGCAATTTTGCTTTCAATTTATCATCACCTTCAATAACCCATAAAAAGAAAGTTTCTGCACTTACAATCAAATCATCTTTGTAATCTAATTGTGCATTGTATTCTTCAATTTGATCTTTCGGATAACCTGGAACAATTCTGTCAACCAATGTATTATGCCAAGAACAGCTGTTGGTTAACCAAGCCTCAAATTCTGCTCCTAATTTCCAGTCAGCACTATATTTGAAAACAATTTCTTTTAAAGTATCAGAGTTGTAATTGATTAATTCGCAAGGAATAATGGTCAATCCTTTATCTGCAGCACCATTAAAATGTTTGAATCTTTCGTGAAGTAAAACAGTTAGTTTTGCAGGGAAAGAAACCGGTGGCTGCATGGTTGGCAAATCTGAAGCGATATATTCGATACCCGCTTCAGTTGTATTAGAAATAATAAAAGCTAACTCTTCTTCTTTAGCCAAAGCTAAATAATCTTGAAAAGAAGCATACGGATCAATTGCTTTTACAATATTAGTAATCAATTCTTTTTCCTGAATTTCCTCACCTTTTTTAACTCCTTTCATAAACAAAGTATACAATCCGTCCTGCGCATTGATCATGTTTACCAAACCTTTGTCAATTGGCTGCACCACTGCAATACCAGCATTAAAATCAGCATTTTGATTCAATTTCTGAATGGCATATTCAACAAAAGCTCTCAAGAAGTTTCCTTCTCCAAATTGCACGATTTTAATTGGAAGTTTTTCTGTAAGTCCTGCGTTTGATCTGTTTATTTTTTCCATTTTGATTTACTTCTTTAATCTGTTATAAATAACCATTTATAACCTTAACTCTCTATTTCTGCCTTTAAAATTGCAAAAGAAACATTACACCCGATTGGATAAAATAAAGCCGGCTGTGAGGAATGGCTAGCTAAATTTTTCAAGCGTAATGTTCAATTACAATCTCTAAAAATCTAAAAAACTTATAAAATAAGGAGTCAGGCATGATTACCCCTTAATCTATTTTCTAATATCTTTTATAATGTCAAGAACCTGTTTTACTTTTGCAGTTAAACCATCGAAGTCTTTCTGGTCTAATATATCTTTTGAAATTAATTGCGAACCTAAACCAACACAGGTTGCTCCTGCATTCAGCCATGAACTTAAACTTTCTTTTGTTGGGTAAACCCCTCCTGTCGGCATAATATTCGTCCAAGGACACGGACCTTTTATCGCTTTAATAAATTCTGGTCCGTAAGTATCAGCTGGAAATAATTTCACAATTTCGCAACCTAATTCTTCTGCTCTTGCTATTTCTGTCAAAGTACCGCAACCTGGCGACCAAAGCACTTTTCTGCGATTACAAGCTATAGCTATATCTTCTCTAAAAACTGGAGTCACAATAAAATTTGCTCCTAAACTCATATACAATGAAGCCGATGCTGCATCTGTAACAGAACCCACTCCTAAAATCATTCCTGGAAGTTCTGCTAGAGCATATTTATTTAAAGCACCGAAAACTTCATGAGCAAAATCGCCTCTACTCGTAAATTCCATTAATCTGGAACCTCCATCATAACAGGCTTTTAAAACTTTTTTACTTAGTTCGATATCAGAATGAAAAAACAACGGAACCATACCGTTTTCTTTCATGGTCTGAGCTACTTCAATTCGTGAATATTTTGCCATTTTTATATTTCTTATCTTGATACTAATGCAGAACCATCACCATCAATCATATTTTCAACTTCTTTTAAGGTAACCAAGTTGTAATCTCCAGCAATTGTATGTTTTAAACAACAAGCTGCAACTGCAAAATCTAAAGCTCTTTGGTTATTATTGTATTCCAACAAACCGTAGATTAATCCGCCCATAAAGGCATCTCCACTTCCAACGCGGTCTACAACTGGCGTAACTTCTTTAACTGCTGCACTGTAAATCGCTTTTCCGTCATATAAAATTCCGCCAATTCTTTGATGCGAAGCGCTAACAGAATAACGCAGTGTTGTTGCTGCCACTTTCAGACTCGGAATCAATTCGAACAATTTATCATAAACAGCTGGAAGTGATTTTTCATCCTGATAATTCGGATTCACTTTTGGAATTCCCAACATGAAATACGCTGTATCAATATCTCCTAAAATTACATTGCTATATTTCAGCATTTCTGGCATAACCTCGCTAGGAGTTTTTCCGTATTGCCAAAGTTTTGATCTATAGTTTAAATCGCATGAAATTTTAATTCCTTTTTTGTGAGCGACTTTAATTGCTTCTAAACAAGCTTCGCCCGCACTTTCTGAAATTGCTGGCGTAATGCCGCTCCAGTGAAACCATTCTGCACCTTCCAAAACCTTTTCCCAGTCCACCTGCCCTTTTTGTATAGTCGACATGGCGCTGTGAGCACGGTCATAAACTACATTGCTTCCGCGCGTTCCTGCTCCTGTTTCTAAGAAATAAATTCCTAAACGTTCTCCTCCGTAAACAATGTTTTTAGATTCAACATTCATTTTTCTGATTTCTTTCAATGCAGAAAAACCAATTTCATTTTCAGGCAGTCTGGTAACAAATTCAGCATTTACACCATAATTTGCCAAAGAAACGCATACGTTAAATTCACCGCCACCATAAGTAGCACCAAATGCTGTAGATTGCGAAAAACGCAAATGTCTTTCTGTCGATAAACGCAGCATGATTTCTCCAAATGCAACTACTCTACTCATACTATCTTTTTTATATTTTACCATTAAGAGATTATGAAAATTAAGCTTAACTTATCTTTATTATTTAAGTAACTACTTATTAGAGCAAAAACTTAATTTTCTTAATGTCTGAATGGTTAGAAAAATTAAAACTTAAAATATTCTTTAGCGTTGTTGTATGAAACATCAGAAACTAATTTTCCGATCCATTCCATATCGTTTGGAAGTTCGCCACGTTTGATTTCGTCTCCCAAAAGATTACACAAAATACGTCTGAAATATTCGTGTCTTGGGAACGATAAGAAACTTCTTGAATCTGTCAGCATTCCAACGAAACAGCTAATTAAGCCCATGTTTGAAAGCGCATTCAATTGTTTTGTCATTCCATCTTTCTGATCCAAAAACCACCATCCTGAACCAAATTGCACCTTTCCGCGAACGCTTCCGTCGTTGAAATTTCCAATCATCGTTGCCATAACTTCGTTATCAGCAGGATTTAGGTTGTAGATAATCGTTTTGGTCAATTTATCTTTACTGTCTAAAGCATTTAAGAAAGCAGATAATTTTTGTGCTTGAGGATAATCTCCAATAGAATCCCACCCTGTATCTGGGCCTAAGATTCTGTGCATACGAGCGTTGTTGTTACGCAATGCACCTAAGTGAAATTGCTGTACCCATCCAAACTCATGATAGGTTTCTGATAAGAAAACTAAAATAGCACTATGGAATTTTAAAACTTCTTCTGGAGACAACTCTCCATTTTCTCTTTTCTTTTTGAAAATCGCATTGATTTCACTTTCTGTAAAGTTTTCAAAATCAATTTGATTCAATCCATGATCACTTAATTTACATCCGTTTGCATTAAAGAATTCGATTCTTTTTCGTAAAGCAGACTGTAAATCAGCATACGTGTTAATTGCAATACCGGACACATCCCCTAATGTGTCCAGATATGCATTATAACCATCATTAGCAATTAAGATGGCTTTATCAGGTCTGAAAGCCGTACTCATTTTAATTCCAGTCGAATTATTTGCGAATTTTTGGTGAAATTCTAAAGAGTCGATTGGATCTTCTGTAGTACAAACCAATTCAGCGTTTACTTTTTTAAGAAGATTTTGCGTGCTGTACGCCTGAGAATTTATTTTCTCAGAAGTTTCTAAATAAATTTTCTCAGCCGACTTTTCATTCAATAAATCATAAATATCAAAATAACGAGCCAATTCTAAATGCGTCCAGTGATACAACGGATTACGCATGGTGTACGGAACAGTTTTTCCCCAGTTTAAGAATTTATCTTTATCTGAACCATTTCCTGTTACAAACTGCTCGTTGATTCCCAAAGTACGCATTGCACGCCATTTGTAGTGGTCACCATTGATCCAAACTTGAGTAATATTTTCAAAGATTTTATCTTCGGCAATAAACTGCGGATTTAAGTGATTATGGTAATCAATAATAGGCTGATTTTTAGAGTAATTGTGATATAACTCTTCAGCATATTTATTTTCTAATAAAAAATTATCGTTAATGAAAGTCTGGCTCATATCTTTTTAAATATAATTTGAAAATTATTCTTCGTTTGAAGGTTTTCCGATTGTGGCAAGGATTCCACCATCTACATATAAAATGTGACCGTTTACAAAATCACTTGCTTTGGAAGATAAAAATATTGCTGCTCCGGCCAAATCGCTTGGATCTCCCCATTTTGCTGCAGGAGTTCTGCTAATGATAAAATCATTAAACGGATGACCGTCAACTCTAATAGGTTTGGTTTGTTCTGTGGCAAAATATCCAGGACCAATTCCGTTGATCTGAACATTGTATTTTGCCCATTCTGTTGCCATGTTTTTCGTCAGCATTTTCAAGCCTCCTTTTGCAGCAGCGTAAGCAGAAACTGTATTTCTTCCTAATTCGCTCATCATAGAGCAAATGTTAATGATTTTTCCTTGTCTTCTTTCAATCATTCCTTTTGCTACATGCTTAGAAACAATAAACGGACTTACAAGATCAATATCGACTACTTCTCTGAAATCTGAAACTTCCATATCCAGAAGCGGAATTCTTTTAATAATTCCAGCGTTATTGATCAAGATATCGATTGGCCCAACTTCGCTTTGAATTTTAGCAACAGCTTCTTTTACTTCTTGTTCTTCTGTTACATTAAATTTATAGCCTACCGCATTGATTCCTTCGCCTTTTAATTCTGCTACTGCATGATCAATTTTTTCCTGAGAAGAATTTCCGTTTACCACAATTGTAGCACCCGCCTGACCTAATCCTTTTGCCATTGCCATTCCCAGTCCGTGCGTGCTTCCTGTAATAAGGGCAACTTTTCCTTTTATATCAAATAAATTTGTCATTTTATCTTAAATCAGTGATTTTACAAACATCCATATCTCCGTAATCTAAGTTTTCACCGGCCATTCCCCAGATAAATGTATAGTTGCTAGTACCAGAACCTGAGTGAATAGACCAAGGCGGAGAAATTACTGCCTGATGATTGTTCATCCAAATATGTCGTGTTTCCTGCGGTTGTCCCATAAAGTGGCAAACTGCCTGATCTTGTGGAATATCTAGATAGAAATACACTTCCATTCTACGATCATGTACGTGAGCTGGCATGGTATTCCAAACACTTCCTGGTTTCAATTCTGTCATTCCCATCTGCAATTGGCAAGTTGTTACCACGCTACCAATAATCATTTGGTTTACGGTACGGTGATTTGCCGTTTCCATTGTTCCCAACTGCAATTTATTAGCTTCAGCTAAGCTTACTTTTTTGGTTGGATAACTAGTGTGCGCAGGTGCAGAGTTTAAATAGAACTTCGCAGGATTGTTTTTGTCATCACTTTTAAAAATTACTTCTTTATTTCCTGCTCCGATGTATAGAGCATCTTTAAAACCTAACTCATAAGTTGTTCCTTCTACTACCACAGAACCGCTTCCGCCAACATTGATAATTCCTAATTCTCTACGCTCCAAAAAATATGGCGCTTTTAAAAGATCGATTGTTTCTAAAACTAAATCTCCTTTTACCGGAACTGCAGAACCTGCAATGTATCTGTCATAATGCGAATAAACCAAAACCACTTCATCTTCCTGCATTAAATCATCAATTAAGAATTCTTCTCTCAATTGCTGCGTATCATATTTTTTTACAGCTTCTGGGCTTGACGCGTATCTTGAACTATATTTTGTCATAATTTAAATAATGTAATCGATTGCACAAAATTAATTTTTTAAATGGAATAACCATAATTGAAATGAAAAAAATATTTCAATTTTGTGTGCTTATCTTTATAAATCTGTTATTGGACTATATTTAGGAACCAAAGTTTTCATAACAATCCAACCAGTTAAGTAGCAAACGGCACAAATTGAGAAGATGATAAAATATCCAGCCTCAATTCCTTTGAACCCCATAAAAACCATATTAGTATCTTTTGCATAATCAAACAATACTCCAGATCCTTTATTGATCAATGTAGAACCAATTCCTCCTGCTAAACCGCCAATTCCTGTAATGGTTGCGATTGCTTTTTTGGGAAACATATCTCCTACTGTTGTAAAGATGTTTGCCGACCAAGATTGGTGAGCCGCACCTGCAATTCCGATGATGATTACTGGAACCCAGTAACTAATATATCCTAAAGGCTGCGCTATTAAAGCTAACAATGGGAAAAAAGCAAAAATTAACATCGCTCTCATTCTTCCTTCATACGGATTCATTCCTTTTTTCTCTACGAAATAAGTCGGCAGCCATCCTCCAATAATAGACAATAAGGTAATCATATACAGTACAAACAATGGCAATGCCGCTTCTGTTGAATCCATTCCGTAAACCGAACTTAAATACGCTGGAGTCCAGAATAAGAAAAACCACCACACACCGTCTGTCATAAATTTACCAAATGCAAAAGCCCAAGTTTGTTTGTATTTAAAACAATCTGCTAAAGACACTTTACCTCCAGCTTCTGGTTTAAAACCGATTTTACTGTCTTCAATATCATCTTGCTGAATATAAGCCAATTCTTCTGGTGTAACTTTCGAATGTCTTTCTGGTTTATCGTACATAAACATCCAGAATCCCATCCATACAAATCCCAAAGCTCCAATAATGATAAATGACATTTCCCAACCGAAGTATTTTGCAATAAAAGGAATTGTAACCGGAGCCGCCAAAGCTCCTACTGTAGCACCTGCATTAAAAATACTGGTTGCAAAAGCTCTGTCTTTTTTAGGAAAATATTCTGCAGTTGTTTTAATTGCTGCAGGGAAATTTCCTGCTTCTCCTACTGCTAAAACGAAACGCGCAAAAATAAATAAAGCCACACTTACATTGATTACCAACGCTGTATCGCTTATTGTACTGATTATCTCTTTTGAACCATGAAAACTCACAAACCATTCTCCCGCAATAATTCCCGAAGTTGCAATTCCGCAGAAAGCGTGAAGACAAGCTCCAACAGACCAAATTCCAATTGCCCAAAGAAATCCTTTTTTAGTATCTAACCAATCTACAAATCTGCCTGCAAATAATAATGAAACTGCATAGAAAATAGAAAATAAAGCAGTGATATTTCCATAATCGTTATTGGTCCAGTGAAACTCTGGCGCAATAAAATCACTCCATGTTAAAGAAAGTACTTGTCTGTCCAAATAATTAATTGTAGTTGCAAAAAATAATAATGCACAAATACTCCAACGGTATTTCCCTGTGGTTTTGAGACTCTGATTTACTGCAACGGTTTCGGTTTGATTCATAGTAAGTGGGTATTATAGTTTTATAATTTTGGCAATCTTAAAAGACTATATTTACTGCTTTCTAAAAATAGCATAATCAATAAATTAACACCTTAAAAGAAAACAAATGTAATCGATTGCACAAATATAGTTTTTAATCTGTACAATCCAAATAATATTGTGTAAAAAAATAATTTAGTTCGTTAAAATAAACATATTATATAAAAAAAGGAATACAAAATTACACATTAAACAATATATTTGTTAAAAGCCAATAGGTGAAATTTATACTTTTGTTGGGGTAAAATTGTCCCAAAAGCCAACCTTAAGCAAACCAATTTTATGTATTTTTAAATTCTTCTGTTTATCGGTTGCATTTTCAAATACAAAAAACATAAATATTTACAAAACAAATAATTACAATTTAAAGTGAAACACACCAAAACACAATCTTTAAGAACAATTACCTTGAGTTTTCTCCTTTTTTCTGGATTATTTTCGATAAGGGCCCAAAATCAGACTATACCGCTTTGGAACAAAATCCCTGATGAAATAAAAGCAACCGATTACAAAGAAAAAGAAATCTTAAAAGACGGAAAATTGCAGAGTACGAGCCAAGTTTCTGTACCCACTTTGAGTATTTTTATTCCGAAAGAAGTAAAGCCAAATCAAACTGCTGTTGTAATTTGTCCGGGAGGCGGTTACACGCATTTAGCATTTGAAAAAGAAGGAACAAAAGTGGCAGAATGGTTCAATAGTATTGGAATTGCCGCTTTTGTTTTGAAATATAGAATGCCAACCGATCTCACTATGAAAAATAAAAGTGTTGGACCACTGCAAGATGCTCAGGAGGCTATTCGTTACGTGAGACAAAATGCAGCAAAATGGAATATTGATCCCAACAAAATTGGAATTTTAGGTTTTTCCGCGGGAGGTCATTTGGCTTCGACTGCTTCAACTCATTATGATGATAAGGTGTATGAATCGGCATACAAAGTAAGTGCGCGTCCTGATTTTTCTCTTTTGATTTATCCTGTAATCTCAATGGAAAACGAAATCACGCATAAAGGCTCTCAAACCAATTTGCTTGGAAATAATCCTTCAAAAGAGTTAATAGATTCTTTTTCGAATGAAAAGAAAGTAACTTCTAAAACCCCGCCCACTTTCTTAATTCATGCTACAGATGATACAGTCGTAATTCCAGAAAACAGTATCAATTATTATTTGGCATTAAAGAAAAATGGCGTTTCAGCCGAGATGCATGTATATGAAAAAGGTGGCCACGGATTTGGATTGGGAGTTGCTGATACTAGTAAATTTTGGACTAGAGATTGCGAAGAATGGCTTAAATCAAACGGATATAATTAAAAAAATAAAGGCAAAACTTTTACAAGTTTTGCCTTTTATCAAAAAAAAAACAAAAAGGAATTAAAAAACTAATTTTAATATGTTTAAACAGCAACTTCTTGTTCTGTTGTATTTTTCACTTTAGGAACGGAAATTGCTTTAGTTGCCACTTTTGATTTTGCAGCAGGTTTCTTTTTGCCAAATTTCTGTTTTCCCCACCAGATAATAAATCCTGTAATAGGCAAACTGGCAGAAATCAAACTAGCCAAAAATGCAATAATTTTCCCTGTAAGTCCAAGAACACTTCCTACGTGAATGTCATAATTCATACGTCTGATTTTGTCTGGAATATTGGCTTCAATATATTTTCCTGAAAAAGGGGTTTTAATCGAAATTTCTTTCAAAGTCTGCTGATCAAAACTATATCGGTCCATATTATAAAAGGTATGTCTCTGTTTATAAACAAAAGCACCAATCGGATCTGCAGGTTTCGCAGGAATACTGATCATAATTCCGGCTGCCTGAGGATTTTCTTTTTTTAGATTCATTAAAACTCTATCGGCTGTTGTAATATTAAATGCTGTTACGTGGGTGGTATCAGATTTTGGAGATTCACGATTCTCAACCAAAGGTTTTCCTCCAGATGTTACCCAATATAAAGATTTGCTCCACCATCCGAAACTCCAAACTAAGCCTGTTACGGCAATAAAAAACAGAAAAATGCAGCTGTAAAAACCAAATACATTGTGCATGTCATAATTGACACGTTTAAAGCTGGCATCCCATTTAATTTTAAAACTTTTATCAATAATAGACTTAATCCATTTTGTGGGCCACCATAAAACAATACCTGAGATCAGCAAAACAACAAAGATTAAAACTGCGACTCCGACAATGGGTCTCCCAATATCATAAGGAAGCCATAAAGCACGATGTCCGTTTAAAATCCATCTGAAAAAATCTGGCGATTCTCCTCTAGTAAAAGTTTTTACATGTAATATATCTCCCGTATACGGATTCATGTAAACACTTATAAAAGTTCCTTGCCTTCTTCCGCCTTTACGCTTTTCGCCCTTTCCTTTTCCTTTTCCTTTTCCTTTTTCGTTGGACTGAGCTTTTAATTCTGATTTTCCTTTTGCATTTTGATTATTAGCAACATCTTTTCTTGCTTTTTTATGCTCTCCTTTTTCCCCATGATCTCCCTTTTCACTCTCTTCTTTTTTCTCCACAAAATAACCAACAATAGCCGCTTCATCTTTTCCGCCAAAAGTCACGCTGGTTGCTTTTTTGTCTTTCATTTTTTTATCAGCAATCGAGACTAATTGCGAAGGAAGTAAAAATGCTTCTTTCTGAGGTTTTACAAAACGCCAGTCTTCAATACAATCTTTTATTTCATTTTCAAAAACATAAATACAGCCTGTAAGACTGACAATGACCACAATGATTCCAGATGCTAGACCAAGCCACAAATGCAGCCAAGCCATAATACGCTTAAAAAGCGACTTTTTACTTTTTTTCTTATTATTTGGTTTTGAAGAAGAAAACATAATTGGATAAATAAATAGGATAAATAAAAAAACCGCAAGTACTCATAAAAAAGCACTTACGGTAAAAAAATATTAGTATTTTAATTTTTGGATTGCAGTAATTTGTCCGCCTTCAACTTTCATACCTTTTGTCGCAACGGCAGTTGTACCGTTGATTGAGTAAATCCAGTTTCCGTCAGGAGTATTGATACCTACAATTGCAGAACTTCCATCTTCTGAAGTAATATTGTAACGACTAGTCACAGAAGTTAAAGTAGCTGGGGCATTTGTTACCCATGTAAATGTTTGGTTGTAAACGTCTGCGATTGCCATTTTAACTGCACCATTGTTTTTACCCACATTTCCATACAGTAACAATAAGAATTTACCTTTTGAAATATAAGTAGTAGAAGAAATTTTATATCCACCAGATTTTTCCTGAACGTTAAAGAAATAAGATTTGTCAAATTCTGTAGTTCCTTTTTTGATTCTCACAATCGCAGAAGGTTTTGTAGAAGTCATCACAGCGTTGCTAGTAGCAATTGCTCCAGAGAAACCGTAGGCATCTCCATTTTCGTCTTGGAATAATCCGTTTGTGAAATAAGCCCCTAAATAACTGGTACGGTTATCTTTGATTACTTTTTCTAATTTCAATTCTGGGTAATTGTAAACTGCAACCCATGTACTATCTGGATTTGCAGTACCAAAATTGTCTACTCCGTCTCCTTTGATACTCATGTAAGGCATATAGACTTTATCTCCCACCTGAGTCGCCCAAGTAAAGAAAGCTCTTTCTCCGTTTCCGGCCAATTTTTTAGTGTCTTGCTGTGCTTCGCCAGTAATAAGCGATTTTTCAGCGTCGATTTTGTACATAGAAGCGATAGAGGCACCGCTCCTTGGAACTTTAATCGTCAAAATATCTTTGTTTACAGCAGCAAATACGTGTACTGTTTCTGCTTGGAAATCAGATTTTTTAACCAATTTTCCTTCACCGTTTAAATTATAAGTTGTTACAGCTCCTGGATTTCCTTGTCCGTAAAGCAAACTAAAGAAGTTATTTTGCGCTGTAATGTAATAACGATATGTTCCATCCTGCTCCAATCCGTTTCCTGTGGTGGTAATAGAACCTGTAGACACATCATCTGCAGTTAATAAATAATCTGCAATTCCCGCTGCTCCAGTTGTTGCAGTAATAATATATTTCGTTTTTCCTGTATCAGTTCCGCCGCCAGTTTCTCCTCCTGATTTATCTGAATCACTGCTGCAAGAAAAAGCTGTAAAGGCTAAAACAGCTGATAATAAAGCTAATGTTGTACTTTTTTTCATTGTATTATGGTGTTTGTATTAAAAATTTAATTATTTGATTTGCTGAAATAATATCTCAACTTGATGTAAAAAGCTCTGCTAGGTTTTTGTAATGAGAAATTGTCATAAAGCTTGTTGTCAAGAAAGTTTTTGCATTCAAAAGCAATATTGTATTTCCCATTTGCCATGGTATAAACAGCATTTAAATCGTGGCTGAACTGCTGCGGAATTTCTAGTTTACTGTCCTTACTTCCCATACTTGGCCAAGACAAATAATACGTATGGACATAAAGCAGATTATAGCCAACAGACAGATTATTTCCTTTTTTCCAAACATTATTAAAGAACACTGTCGCATCTGCATTTCCAAAAAGGTATGGCATGTTTGGAATTCGGTCATTATAAAAAGGAGACACATAATTTTGATTTGGCTCGTACATTGTTTTGTTCCTAATATTCTGGTACGTTGCGTTGAAACCAGCCGTAAAACGACTTCCATACGAGTATCTAATCTCACCATCGATACCATAATTGGTCACTTTTCCCTGATTGACATTGGTAGTCATCGTCTGATTATTATTCAATGTCGGACGAATAAAATCGACTGCATTTCTATGCAAAAGATTCACATCAAATGATAAAGCATTTTTTTCGCGGAAACTAGTCTGATAACTCGCTCCTAAATTATAGTTGTTGCTTGATTCTGGTTTTAAGGAAAGATTTCCCTCTAAATTATCATTCACATTACCAAATATTTCCTCTGGAGTTGGCAATCTATAAGTCTTTTCATAAGAAGCCTTTATCTGCAGATTACGTTTCAGATAATAGCTCGTAGCAGCCCCATATCCAGTTGTGGAAGTATGGTCTACATATTTCTGATAGGCAATATCTCCAGCGTTTCCAGACGGATTATAACTTCTTGAATAGGTAGTTTTTAATGAATAATCTTTTAAGAATACAGAAGTGCTCCATTTATCATTATAATCTAATTTATACCCCAATCCTAAAACATTTTTTTGTGTTTTTTTAGGCTGTTTATAAACCAAAGATTCTGGAACCAATTCGTCACTTTCTTTACGATCGAACGTATTAAACGTGTTATTGACCATAAAAGAATGTCTCTCGTTAAGTGTATAAGTTGCATTGGCCGTTGCAATACCATTGTTGTTATAGAACTTACGAAGCGTACGGCTTCTTTCTCCCCCAGCCCCTTCATACTGTTTGTAATCGCCAAACCAATTGTATCTTCTAAAAACGGTATCGATATTCTGTTCGTAACCAAAGTTGTAATTACCCGTAACATTTACGTTCAATCCTTTTGTAAACAGATCTTTTACCTGATATTTTAAAGTTGGCATTACAATGCTACCTTTTCTATAAATCTGTCCGAACACGCTAACCATTCTGGCACCTGTTTGTATATCGGCTTTATTTTCCCCTCCCGTAAAACCAATCATCAATTTATCGGCATATTTTTTCCCAGTTATTCCGACATTTAAAATCACTGTTTCGTTGTGGTATTTATCATGAAAACGTCGCACTCTCTGATTCGGAAAATAAGCTCCCGTATTTAAATCGGCCACATCAACATTTACCCAATAATCATTGTCAGAGTAGTTCTGAAAGGCATTAATTTCTGTCGTAAAACCACTTTTTGCCGTATAACCCGCATTTATACTTGATCGATGCGTATTAAAAGATCCAAAAGAATATGATGCATCTACAAAAGTTCTTGGTTTGCTGTTGGTTACAATATTTATGGCACCTCCAAGGGCATCACCACCAAGCCAGATTGGCACAACACCTTTGTACACTTCTACACGATCGGCTAGATTGATCGGAATGTTATTCATTTGAAAAGAGGATCCAAAATTATCCATCGGAACTCCGTCAATAAAAACCTTAATCTGATTTCCTGAGAATCCGTTGATAGAAAGCTCTGATCTTGAACCCACTCCGCCCGCTTCACGGTTGCGAACACCAGAAACACGGTCTAAAGCATGCGATAAATCTAGAGTTGAATTATGAAGTTTTTTAGCATCAATAGCTGTTACACTGTAAGCTTGTTTATTTACCTTGTCAGTTTGCGATCTTCCAAGTACCGTTACACTTTCTAACTCCTGCAATTGGCTGTCCATTGTAATTGAAACCTCTAAATTACCTGAGACTTCAATTTGTTTTTTCTGAACCGCAAATCCCATTGCAGAGATTTTCAGCGTATGTTTTCCTGATGGTACATTTTTTAAAATATAGTTTCCGTTTTCATCCGAAATAACACTCAAGCCAGTTTTTTCGATAATGACTGTTGCAAACGGTATTGTTTCTCCAGAATTTTCGACCACCTTGCCAGTTACCGTAAAACCTTGATTTTGCTGGGAAAATGATAAGAACGTAGTTAGAAAAAATAAAGAGGCAAATAAAAATTTTTGAGTTGACATATATTTAATTAGACTAATTATAAATAACTTTGCTGCAAAAATACCATCTACATCTTGAAAAAAGATAGGGAAAAACGGATTATTATTTTGTAAAAACGGATTATATTTTGAAAATCAAAGCCACACTTCTAACCTCTGAAACGCCAATCATTAAAATTCAAATTGGAGATAAATATTATCCAAAAAGTATTTTAAAAGAAGAAAACATCAACATTCAAAATGGAAATTCTGAAAAAATTATAAGCCGTCATCTGATCACCGAAGGATTAGTTCTCCTTGATACTCAGATGTATTATTCAACTCCGAGAACCGTAATGTTTGAAATCGATGAAGAATCGGTTGTGATGAATTTTATTTATAGCAGTAATGTTGAAACCCATATTGATCAATTGGAAAGTGAAAAGTATTCTAAAAAAAACACGCATAATATTTTTTATACCAATAATTTTAAAGGTTTCTTTACAATACCGGCTCTCACAAACATCAATTACATGTCTATTATTCTTTCCAAAGAATTTTATTATAATATAATTAATGAAGATTGGCAGCTTCATGAGAAATTTTCAAAAAAAATACTCAATAAACAATCTACTTATTTAACCTCAAAATACCTTCCTTTTACACCTGCAATTCAGTGGGTAACATCCGAAATAAAAAACTGTTCTCGCGAAGGCTTATTAAAAAGAATTTATATCGAAAGTAAAATTAAAGAGCTTCTTATTCATCAGCTAGAAACTTTAAACATTAAACCTCTAGCATCAGAAAATATAAACGATGAAGATTACAGCAAACTGTTAGAAGCTAAAAAAATATTAGAAAACTATTATAGAAATACACCTACTCTACCTGAACTTTCGAGACTTATTTCGTTAAACGAATTCAAGCTCAAAAAAGGTTTTAAAGCTTGTTTTGGAACAACTGTCAAAAGCTATATCATAAAATTGAGAATGGAACATGCCAAAGAATTGTTTCAAAGCAAAACCGCTACGGTAAGCGAAGCGGCCTATAAATGCGGCTACAAAGACGTTTCGCATTTTTCGGCAGCATTTAAAAGCTATTACGGTTTCTCGCCTCAAAAGTTCAAAATCAATACCGATAGTATTCAATTTTGGCTAATTGGCTTTTCATTATTGTGGTAAAAAAAAGGGTTTTAAAATTACGTCCGTCGACTTAATCTTAAAACCCTAAAAAAATTAGACATTAATGTATATTGCAAACTTATATACAAATACCCACGATCAAATGAATATGTCAAAATTTCAATGTAAAAACGTTTCTCCAAAAACAGTTTTTTATAGAAATTAAATGATTCCCAAAAAGGTAAAGGTCATCACCGTTTTCAAATTTCTACAAACCAAAATTAAAATTCGCAAAATAGATAACCTTACGGTTTTCCTCATTGTGTGAAAAAATTAACATTCTTAACTTTAACTTAAAAGCTTAAGTTACTGTACCGCAAAACATTGCCAAAATTCTATTTAACGTAAATTTGTCAAATAAAATACTAGTTTCTAAACTAGATGGCCTCTAAAATTATATTTCTTATTCTAGATTAAGAGCTTTCTTTGTCTTCATCGCATACATTTGCAATGTAGATTAGAAGTTCTATTCAAAACTGAAATCGAAAACAAGAAAAACTTAGTATCTGAGCAATCTTAGAACTTAAAAAAATCTTTCTTATTCTAGATTAAGTTG
>NZ_AKZQ01000035.1:0-134534 GCF_000278705.1 Flavobacterium sp. F52
GAAATCAAAAACAAGAAGAAAATTCAGTATCTGAGCATCTTAGCATCTTAGAAACTTAAAAAATCTTTTCTTATTCTAGATTAAGTTGAAGCAATAATGAAAGCAATAAATTTGTAAAGTAAAATCACAAGGTCTGCGAAACTGAAATTCTAAAATAAAAAAACTTAGAATCTTAGCACCTCAGAACCTCAGAAACTAAAAAGAAAATGAAAACACTTGAATTCTTATTACTTGGAAAAAACGAAGCGATTCTGGCCATTTTACTTCGCCTTGTAAATGCTTATGAAGACTGGAATGCAGTCGCATTTAGCAACGAAATAGAAGCTCAGGACTATTTTCAGAATCACAAAATCGACGTTGTGCTATTGAGCTCCGGAATCGAAGACCATGTCGAAAAAGAATTTACTTTATTTTGCTTACAACAACAGCCAGACGTAGAAGTAATTGAACATTTTGGCGGCGGAAGCGGATTATTAAAGTCCGAAATCCTTCATCGATTGCATCTAAAAGGAAAAATTTAGGTACCGCATTTTTCTCTTTTCAAAATTCATTAAAAGCTTAACGAATATCATTTAACGAATATCCAATTTTTAATAACGATATATCGCTAGGATCACTATTGCCTTTTCTGAAAAACCTTTTAAAATCAATACATTACAAACAAGGCATTTATTTTGAATGCAAGACACTGAAAATCAAATACAAAATATTTAAAACCTTTATTTAACAACAAAATCAAATTATCATGAAAAAATTAATTCTTACAGCAGTTTTATCTTTAGTAACATTTATCGGATTCGCTCAAAAACCAAGTCCGTCACTTTTAGACCCTACAAATCACAGTCTAGTTTTAATAGATTACGAAAGCCAGATGGCATTTGCAGTAAGCAACATTCCAATCGACCAATTGCGCAACAACACGGCTCTAGTAGCTGGGGCTTCAAAAATATTCAAAGTACCGACTATCGTTACAACTGTTGCCGAAAAATCTTTTAGCGGACCTGTTTTTAGAGAAATTGAAGAATTCTACCCACAAAAAACTTCAAACTATATTGACCGTACCACAATGAATACTTGGGAAGACGCTCCTGCACGCAAAGCAATCATTGCAACTGGTAAAAAGAAAATCGTATTTGGCGGTTTATGGACAAGTGTTTGTATTGTTGGACCAGTTTTATCAGCTATCAACGAAGGATATGATGTTTATGTAATTACAGATGCAAGTGGTGACGTTTCGAAAGAAGCTCATGAAATGGCTGTAACTCGTATGGTTCAAGCTGGTGCACATCCTATAACTTCATTACAATATTTATTAGAATTACAGCGTGACTGGGCTCGTCAGGAAACTTATGTACCTGTAACCGATTTAGTTAAAAAATACGGCGGAGCTTATGGTGTAGGTGTTCAATATGCGCACGAAATGTTGAAACACTAATAATTTTAGAAATTAAAAAATTGAGAATTAAAAATTAAAAAATCTTCTAGATCCGCTAAACCTGCGTGAAAAACTAAAAGTTTGAATCTCTTTTTTAAAGATATTTTACTTAACCTTTAATTTTTAATTCTCAATTTTTAATTAAATCTACCAAACCAAAAATACCACAATCATGAAACTCTCTTTCAAACTAATAGCTTTTCTTTTAATCATTTCCCTCCCTGTTTTTGGGCAAAATAAAAAAGCTACTCTCATTGTTCATAATGCCATAATTCATACTCTGGACAATAAAAATACAGTTGTTGAAGCCATGGCCGTGGCAGATGGAAAAATCCTAAAAACGGGCAAAAGCAGTGAAATCTTAAAATTAAAAGACAAAAAAACAACAATAATCGATGCCAAAGGAAGAACGATTATTCCTGGCATATTCGATTCTCATATGCATATTATCCGAGGCGGAAGATTTTACAATACAGAATTGCGTTGGGATGGTGTTCGTTCTCTAAAAAGAGCTTTAGCTATGTTAAAAGAACAGGCACAAAGAACGCCAAAAGGACAATGGGTGCGTGTTGTGGGCGGGTGGAATGCTTATCAATTTGAAGAAAAAAGACTTCCAACTTTAGCAGAAATCAATGACGCAACGGGTGAGGTTCCAACATTTATTCTTCATTTATATGGACATGCTTATTTGAACAAAGCAGGTTTAGAAGCTTTGAAAATTGATTCCAACACGCCAAATCCAAATGCAGGATTGATTGAAAAAGATCCAAACGGAAATCCAACAGGATTATTGGTGGCAGAACCAAATGCTTTCATTCTATATTCGACTCTTGCGAAACTTCCCGAATTGACTCAAGAAGAAAAATTCAATTCGACTAAACAATTTATGACCGAAATGAATCGTCTTGGCGTAACTGCAATTATGGATGCCGGAGGCGGATTTCAAAATTTTCCTGATGATTATGGTGTAACCAATGGTTTATGCAAAGACAGCGATTTAACCGTTAGAATGCCTTATTATTTGTTTGCGCAAAAAGCAGGTACAGAATTAAACGATTACACCAAATGGATGCAAACCGTTGAAATTGGCGAAGGCTGTGATGATGATCATCATTCGGATAAAGTAGAATATCACGTTCAGGGTGCTGGAGAAAATTTGGTAATGAGCGCAGGAGATTTTGAAAACTTCGACAAACCAAGACCAGAATTAAATCCAGCGATGGAAGGACAATTAAAAGAAGTGTTATCTTTATTAGTGAAAAATAGATGGCCTTTCAGAATTCACGCTACTTACAATGAAAGCATCACTAGATTTTTAAACGTAATAGAAGACATCAACAAGGAAACACCTTTAAATGGCCTTTTATGGTTCTTTGATCATGCTGAAACGGTATCTACAGAAAATTTAAAACGAATTAAAGCTTTAAATGGCGGAATCGCAATCCAGCATAGGATGGCGTATCAAGGAGAAAGTTTCATTAAAAGATATGGAAAAACAGCTGCTTCAAACACAGTTCCATTAAAGAAAATGTTCGAGCTAGGAATTAAAGTTGGAATGGGAACTGACGGAACACGCGTAGCAAGCTACAATCCTTGGGTTGGTTTATATTGGCTCACAACAGGAAAAACTTTGGGCGGCTTAAAATATATGAATGATGAAAATATTATTGACAGAAACACTGCTTTAAAACTATTCACGTACGGAAGCGCCCAATTAATCAATATTGAAAAAGACCGAGGAATGCTGGCACCTGGAAAATTGGCCGATTTCGCTATTCTTTCTGATGATTACTTCTCGACTTCTGAAGAAAAAATCTTAAATATCGAATCAAAACTTACAGTAGTAAACGGAAAAGTAGTTTACGCTGATAATGACTTTAGAACCTTTGCCAACGAAAAACCAAAAGCAATTCCAGGCTGGAGTCCGGTAAATTACTTTGGAGGTTATCAAAAAAACTAATTCAAATGAAAAACACATTCTTCTTATTGTTGCTTTTGGGAATCATTTTTTCTTCAAATGCACAACAAAAACCAGTTTTCCAAAGGCTGCGATATGAGGATGATTTCACTTATCTAAAAGCAGATTCGACCAAAACTTTATACGAGAGAATCAAATATATTCCGTTAGGAAAAAACGATAAATATTATGCCTCAATTGGCGGTGAAGCAAGACTTCAGTACACTTATACCGTCAATAATAAATGGGGAGACGAAGCTGATGACGATGGCTATTTACTTTCCCGATATCTGTTTCATGCAAATGTTCAATTAGGAGTTTTCAGAACCTTTTTTGAATTGCAAAGCAGTTTAGCAAATGGCAAAACAGATCCCAGTCCAGTTGACGAAAATCAGCTAGACATTCATCAGGCTTTTCTCGATATTGATTTTATTAAAGAAGAAAATGAGCAATTGACATTGCGTTCTGGAAGACAAGAAATGATGTACGGTTCACAGCGTTTAATTGCAGTGCGTGAAGGTCCAAACAGTCGACTTGCTTTTGATGCAGTAAAACTATTTTATAAAAAAAACAACTGGCAATCAGACGCATTTTTCACGCATCCTATTGCCAATAAACAAGGAACTTTTAATGATAGTTTTAATGAAAACGCTAAATTTTGGGGAAGTTATACTGTAATTCACAAAGTGCCTTTCATTCAGAACATCGATCTGTATTATTTAGGTTTATGGAAAAGCCGATCTGTTTTTGATGATGCCATTGGTGAAGAAAACAGACAATCTATTGGAACCCGAATCTGGAAAAATAAAGGAACATGGAAATACGATTTTGAAGGCGTTTACCAATTTGGAAACATCAATCAAAAGACAATTTCAGGCTGGACACTTTCATCTTTTGCCTGTTATACTTTCGAAAACATAAAATATACGCCTGAAATCGGATTGAAAACAGAAATCATTTCTGGCGATAAAAGTTCGGGAGATGCTCACTTACAAACTTTTAATCCGTTATATCCAAGAGGCGCTTATTTTGGATTAGTTGCCTTAATTGGCCCTTCTAATTTAATAGATGTTCATCCTTCAATTAATTTTAGTTTATCGGAAAAATGGACACTTGGAATTGATTACGATATTTTCTGGAGACAAACCTTAAGTGACGGTATATACGCCCCTAACATGCAGCTTTTATATTCTGGAAAAAACACAACGGAACGTTTTATTGGTTCGCAATTAATTTCGAATGTAAACTACGACATGAATAATCATTTAGGATTTACACTAGAAACGGGTTGGTTTAATGCGGGCAGTTTTTTAAAAGAAGTGGGGTCTGGAAAAGATTATTTTTACGCCGCATTGACAGCACAATTTAAATTTTAAATTTGTGTAATTCAAAATCCTAAAAATGGAAAAAACATATTCGGTTGTATTTTATTCAAAAGATTTAGTTGAACCCGTTAAAAAGCTGAAAGATTTTTTAAGAAGCAAAATCGATTGGTACAACAGCTGCAATTCTGAAGCTCATATTACGATTTGTGAATTTACAATCGACGAATCTGAGTTCGATTCAATTAAACAAAAGCTTTCTAAAATTTCAGATACTTTTTTCCCTTTCCCCGTATCATTAAATCATTTTGATGCTTTCCAAAATAGCGGCGCTTTTTTTATAGGTGTAACCGAAGATTCAAAAAATAATCTAGTGCCTATCATGAAAAAGATTCATGAAGCCTTTAAGTTTTTAAAACTCAAAAAAAGTGATAATCCGCACTTGTCAATCGGAAGAAGATTAACACCCGAAAACCTTAAAATAGCTTCTGAGCTTTTTACCACAATTGATCTTGAATTTGAATGCAATGAAATTGTTTTAAGGGAATTCGATCCCAAAGTAAAACAGTTTTTTGTAATTGATGCTTTTCCTTTCGGAAGCAATCCTAAGCCAGAGTTCGTACAGGGGAGTTTGTTTTAACCGCAAAGAGCGCAAAGTTTTTTCGCGAGGTTCGCAAATATTTTACACAAAGCTTTGCGAACTTTGCGTTTTTATAGACTGTCTAAATCAAAAAAAACTTGCACCCTTTGCGGTTAAACTCACAAAGCTTATTTTTTCGTATATTTGAATTTCGCAATTCATCACAATATGAAATCCCTAGATTCATTTTACCACGATATTACCGAAGGTTCTACAGTTGATCCTACTTCATTATTGCCAAACGACATCCAGAAAGAAATCGGACACTTTAATGTCTTTGATATAAAAGAACTTCTCGAACGCATGAAAGGAAAGCCTGGAATGCCTTATGACAGAAGAGCCTACTACAAAATAAGTTTGATAAAAGGCCATAATAGAGCCGAATACGCCGATAAAGTTATCGAAATAGAAAAACAGGGATTGTTATTTGCAACACCAAAAATTCCGTATAACTATTTACCGCAAGACACGAATCAAGGCGGTCATTTTTGTGTTTTTACAAGCGAGTTTTTATCTAAAAGCAAAAGCGGAATCGATCTAGACGAACTTCCGATTTTTGCCTCCGCTGGTTATCCTATTTTTCAGCTTTCAGACAAAGAAGTTTCAGAAGTAGAATTGATTTTCAATAAAATACAAAAAGAAATCAACTCTGATTATATCTACAAATACGATTTAATTCGAAATTATGTTGCAGAGTTAATTCACTTCGGACAAAAACTGCAGCCTATTACCGCGTTATATTCCAAACACAATTCGGCAGCAAGAGTTTCATCTTTATTTGCTGAATTGTTAGAAAGACAATTTCCGATAGAATCTCCAAATCAAAGATTAGAATTGAGAACAGCAAAAGATTTTGCAGAGCGATTATCTGTTCATGTCAATCATTTAAATAAAGTTTTAAAGGAAAGCACCGGAAAAACCACAACAGAATTAATCAGTAACCGATTAACAAACGAAGCCAAAATTCTTTTAAAACAAACCGATTGGAATATTTCTGAAATTGCCTATTCTCTTGGTTTTGAAGAATTAGCGCATTTTTCTAATTTCTTTAAAAAACAAACGTCCTTTACGCCGTTGGCTTTTAGGAGTTAGATATTTTAGATTTTAGATTGCAGATTTTAGATTTTAGATTTTAGATTTTAGATTGTTGCCAATAGTTACCTCAAAGCTTGTCCTCCTGAGCGGAGTCGAAGGACACGCAACGTAGAACGTACTTTATTGATTTAGCATGCGACTCTTAGACTCCGCTCAGGGGGACAAAAAATGCGAACCAGAATTTTTTAATTATCAATTTTTAATTTTTAATTTTTAATTAATCTATCTGATTTGAATTTCGCAAACATCGGTTTGATATTTACAACTACCCAAGTCTACTTCGCTCCTACCTTTGTCTTATCAAATTAAAAGAACGAAAAGATGAATTTATCAGACAACAAAATTTTAATAACTGGCGGTGCAAGCGGTATCGGACTTGGACTTGCCGAACGATTTATTCAGGAAAACAATACCGTAATTATCTGCGGAAGAAGAGCTTCTCTTCTAGAAGAAGTAAAAGCTAAGTTTCCATCGATTATTACTAAAGTATGCGATTTGTCTATAGAAGAGGAACGCATTGCGCTTTATCAATGGATTGCAGCAAATCATCCTGATTTAAATGTTTTAGTCAATAATGCTGGAATTCAAAACTGGATGAACATAACAGATGCTGACTTTTACAATAACATGAAAAATGAGCTTGCCACAAACATCGAAGCTCCTTTGCATTTAACTTCGCTATTTATTCAGTTGTCCTCGCTAAAAACAGTGATGAATGTAACTTCTGGACTGGCATTTTCTCCTTTTGCAAAAGTCCCGGTTTATTCGGCTACAAAAGCATTTTTCAGATCATTTACACTTTCGCTTCGTCATTTATTAAAAGAAAAAAATATTGAAGTGGTAGAAATTATTCCACCTGCATTAAACACAGATTTGGGCGGAATTGGTCTTCACGACGCACATCCAAGCGTAAGCAGTTTTATCGAATCTATTTTCGAACAATTGAAAGAAGGCAGACAAGAACTTACTTTCGGCACCAGCGAAACGAGATTAAATGCAAGCGCAGAAGATTTGAGAAATCATTTTAATGCAATGCATTCTTAATTTTAAATTAAACACATAGAAACATAGATTTTTGTAGTGAATAAAAGGCGTTTCACTTTTAATAAAACACATAGGCTATGTGTTAGAAACTAGTTTCTTTATATAATCTTCTAAAGAAAAACAAAATCTATGTTTCTATGTGTTAAAAAAATAAACACAACTATTTGTCTTCATGAGCGTAGCCAAAGGACATTCTGACTATAAAGGTCTTCGATTCCGCTCAGACTGACAACAAACAACAAACAATAAACATTATATAAGATGGCAGTAAACACAAAAATAGCTCTAGTTACAGGCGGTAGCAGAGGTTTAGGAAAAAATATGGCAATTGCGATTGCAAAAAAAGGATTGGATGTAATTATTACCTACAACAGCAAAAAAGAAGAAGCTGATTTGGTAGTAAAAGAAATCGAAAACTTAGGTCAAAAAGCAGCTGCATTGCAATTAAATGTTGCAGAATCAGGAACTTTTGATGCTTTCTTTGAAGAAGTAAAATCGGTTCTAAAAAGCACTTTCAAAACTGACAAATTTGATTTTTTGGTAAACAATGCGGGAATCGGAATTCATAATTCGTTTATTGGAACAACTGAAGCTGAATTTGATCAATTGACTAATATTCAATTCAAAGGTCCGTTTTTCTTGACTCAAAAAGGATTAAACGTAATGAATGACGGCGGCGGAATCGTAAACATTTCAACTGGTTTGGCAAGATTCTCTTTCCCAGGTTATGCAGCTTATGCTTCTATGAAAGGTGCAATGGAAACTTTAACAAAATATCAGGCAAAAGAATTGGGTTCAAGAAAAATTAGAGCCAATATAGTGGCTCCAGGTGCTATCGAAACTGATTTTGGCGGAGGAGTTGTTCGCGATAATGAGCAAATGAATCAGCAGATTGCATCTGTAACAGCTTTAGGAAGAGTTGGTCTTCCTGATGATATTGGCGGTGTAGTTGCCTTTTTATGCACTGAAGACGCTCGCTGGATAAACGCACAAAGAATCGAAGCTTCTGGCGGAATGATGTTGTAAAAATTTCAAAAATCTAAAGTTGAAATTCCAAATTCTAAGTTTCTGGTTTCAAGTTTAACCGCAAAGAACGCTAAGGTTTACGCAATCACGATAGCTATCGGCAGCAAAGTTTTTCAGATAAAGCTTTGCGAACTTTGCGTTTCTATAACAAAAACCTTGCGTGCTTTGTGGTTAAAATAGACAAAGAATATCAACTTCAAACCTCAAGCCTAAAACTTGAAACAAAAAATAAAAAAAACAAAACCCGATAAGCATTAAAAACTTATCGGGTTTGTCATTTCAAATAATATTTGAATTAGTAAAGCTGTTTAGTTTTTTTCGACAGAGACTTCAAAATCTCCCTCTGCGTCAAAAACAATGTCATAAAATTTAGTGTCTTTTGTTACGCCAACTTCGTAGGTTGTTTTTTTCTTATCGTCTACCACCATTGCAATTTCTTGAATGGCTTTTGCTTTATAATTCTTTTTTAGATAAGACTGCGCTTTTATCGGAAGCTGTTTAAACGGAATTTGAAGTTCATACGCTTTCATGTTTCCCAGATTATCGTAAATCGCCACCGCTTTGGTTCTATCGTCTACATTGTATCGTGCTTCAAATCGAATTTCATCTGCATCATCTCCAATATATTCTTCAGACCAGACTGGCACTTTTCCCGGATATTCTCTCTCAAAAGCAAATCGAACCTTTTCTGGCGGTGTAATTACCTTTTTCATATTGGTTCCCTCTTGAGCTATTAAAAAACTACTGCATAAAAAAGTAAAATATAAAAACACGTTTTTCATAGTTTCATTTTTTAAAATTAAACTTTAATAACGTATTAAAAGTACTACTTTTTTATTAAGATAACATGAAGATTTTAACATTTTTTTCAAGCACAAAAATCGCTCTAAAATCAATGGTTGCAATTACAATTCGAGCTTTTTTAGCCTATCGGTCAACTCTCTTTTGTATGTAATTCCGATTGGAATTCTTTCGTTTTTGATGACTACAAAATCTTTTTCGGTTGCATCGATTTTATCCAACGCCACGATATACGATTTGTGAATGCGCATAAAACTCTTTTCTGGAAGGCATTTCTCAAATTCTGTCGTAGTTATCGAAGCCAGATACGTTCTTTTTGTCGTGTGAAGTTTTACATAATTGCCAAAACTCTGTGCATATAAAAGCTGGCCTAATTCAATATCCATCAGATAGCCATCTACTTTTACGCTAACCGAATTTACCATTTCTTCTGCCTTTTGCCTAACGCTTTCGGTTGCAAAAAATCGGTCAATCGCTTTTAGAAATCTTGGGAAATAAATGGGCTTCAGCAAATAATCAATTACACCGTAATCGTAGCTTTCTAGAGCAAATTCAGAATACGCTGTAGTCAAAATAGTTTTAGGATGTGTCGGAAGAATTTTAAGCAGTTCCATTCCAGAAATCTCAGGCATATTGATATCCAAAAACATTAAATCGACTGGATTCTCTCTGAGATAATTCATCGCTTCAATGCCGTTGTATCCTTGAAAAACCAATTCTAACTGCGGATTCTGTTTGATATAATTGGCCAGAACATAATGCGCAGCAGGTTCATCGTCTACAATAATACATCTTTTCGTTTCTTTCATCCTACAAACTTTTTAAGCTGTATTTCCAAATCTACAATATAAGTCTGTTTATCGTCTGTTATATCTAATTTATAGTCTTTTCCATAAATTAAATTCAGACGTTCAATAGTGTTTTTTAAACCAATTTTGGTAGAAACCACATCATTTTTCTTCGGAATTGAATTGGCAACATGAAGATGCAGCAATCCGTTTTCTACAGAAATGGTAATTGTCACAAAACACTTTTCAATAGCGCAGGTGCCGTGTTTAAAAGCATTTTCAATAAATGCAATTAGAAGCATCGGAGAAATTTTATAGGTGTATTCGTTATCTACTTTATTTTCAAAAGTAATATCACATCTATAGCCAACACGTTCTTTTTCAAGCTGAACGTAGCTGTTTATAAACTCCAATTCATCTTCTAAAGATACACATTGTTTGCTATTGCTCTCCAATTGATAGCGCATCAATTGCGAAACCTTCATAATTAAATCGGGCGTTCTGTCTGGAAACTGAAGGCTGATTCCGTAAAGTGTATTAAAAGTATTAAACAAAAAATGCGGATTTAATTGTCCTTTCAATGAATTTAATTGCATTTGATTGAACAATAAAGCCGCATCAGTTTGTTTTCTGTGAATACGATAAAATTTAAAAACAATAATCGGACTTAGAATGCAGACCAAAGTTCCTAAAACACTTGCCAATTGATAAGCATAACTTCTCTGATGCGAGTTTTGGTACAAATGGCATTTGGCAAACATATCCAACATGGTAATTTCATACAAAACGACCGAGAATACAAAAACACCAAAAAGCGTCAGAATAATATAAGTGAAAGGTTTATTGGCTTTGAATAAAATTGGAAGTAAAAAAAAGCGGTTAAACTGCGCATGCATGTATAAAATGCAATAAAAAAATATCCCCATCAAAATAGAAACGAAGGAGCTAAAAAGCATCCAGTCATTCTTAAGGGTATAAATTGTAAATGAAAAAAGGACAACAGCAACCTCCTGCCACCATTTGTTATCCAATATGTTATCAATCTTTTTGTTCATTCTTAATTGTGAAATAGTTTACAAAGTACGAACAAATATTTAATTATTTTTTTCAAAAAATGACCAATTCAATTCGTCATTTACTAGTGCAGTACATCACTTAACCTGACTTTTATCAGTGTAAGAGAAATAAATTTGTTGCATCAAAAATATTCTATATCACACTTGAGTTTATGTATTTCAAAAAAATTACCTTATTATTTTTATTGATTTTTGCCTCAGCCGGCTACGCTCAAACCCTGTCTTTAAAAGAAGCCATAAAGATAGGACTTGAAAACTACGGTTCTATCCGAGCAAAAAACAATTACACCAATGCATCAAAAGAGACTCTCAAACAATCTCGCCGTGATTATCTGCCCAACTTGAATTTATCGGCACAGCAGGATTACGGAACCGTAAACGGACAAAACGGACCGCTTTATGGTTTTGGAGGTTTAGGAGTTGCTTCATCGGGACTTCCGTTGCCAGAACAAAACTGGAATTCGGCATTTGGTGCGCTTTATTTAGTCAATATGAACTGGGATTTTTTCACTTTTGGAAAAACACAGGAAAAAATCAATTTATCTAAAATTGATGTTCAGGCTAAAGAAAAAGATTTAGAGCAGGAAAAATTCCAGCAGGAAATTAAAATCTCGGCGGCTTATTTAAATTTATTGGCGAGCCAAAGATTACTGATTTCGCAGCAAAAGAATTTAGACCGTGCCGAAATTTTCAAAAAGACTGCCGTTGCGAGAGTTAAAAACGGATTATTAGCTGGAGTTGATTCTACATTGGCTACAGCCGAAGTTTCTAAAGCAAAAATGGCTTTAAACCTAGCTAAAAATTTCGTTAAGGAACAAAACAACAAATTAGTCGATTTAATGGGCGTTGCACCGCAGGATTTTGTTGCCGATACTTTATTTGTAACTCAGATTCCGAAAGAATTGGTAACCAAAGAAACGGCTACAGACAGTCTTCACCCTTTATTACAATTCTATAAAACGAAAATCGATTATAGCAATCAGCAGGTTAAATTGTATAAAAGATTCTATTATCCAACCATGAGTGCTTTTGGCGTTTTGCAAACCAGAGCCTCGGGATTTGATTCTTCTTATGCCACCAATCAAAACGCATTTACGAGAAATTATTGGGATGGCGTAAATCCAGACCGCACGAACTATTTAGTTGGAGTTGGAATTACGTGGAATTTAACCACACCTTTCCGTTCAAGCAAACAAGTAAGCGCTCAGAAATTTGTATCTCAAGCTCTGCAGGAAGAATACAATCAGGCTGATAGAGAATTGAAGTCTCAACTGGCTTTCGCCGAAGATAAAATCAAAATTACTTTGGAAAATTATGCCGAAGCGCCAATTCAGGTTGATGCCGCACAAAGAGCTTACATTCAGAAATCGGCATTATATAAAAATGGTTTAACCGATCTAACCGATTTAACACAAACCATTTACACGCTGAACCGTGCTGAAATCGATCGAGATATTGTCAATAATAATGTGTGGCAGTCGTACTTATTGAAAGTCGCTGCAACAGGAAATTTTGACTTATTTATAAATGAATTTTAATTATAAATCCTAATGAATTTAATACGTTTTGCACTCCGCAAACCCATTTCCATTTTAGTACTGGTTGCGGGTCTATTTTTCTTCGGAATTGGTGCCATCAAAGACATTAAGGTAGATATTTTACCAAAAATGAATTTGCCGGTTATCTATATCGCGCACCCGTTTGGAGGTTATACGCCAGACCAGATGGAAGCTTATTTTGCCAAAAACTACGTAAACGTTTTACCTTTCTCAAACGGTATCAAATCGGTAGAAACTAAAAATATTCAGGGGTTAATGATTATGAAATTAACCTATTATGAAGGAACCAATATGGCGCAGGCAGCTGCCGAGTTAAGTGCGCTTTCAAACAGAATACAAGCGGTTTTCCCTCCAGGAACACAACCTCCGTTTATCATTCGTTTTGATGCTTCTTCACTGCCAATCGGACAATTGGTTTTGAGCAGTAAAATCAGATCCAACAACGAATTGCAGGATTTGGCCAACGTTTATGTTCGTGCTTCTTTTACTTCGATTCCTGGTTTGTTATCTCCAGCACCATTTGGAGGAAGCCCAAGAACTATCGAGATCAACGTAGATCCAGATTTATTGCGTTCGCACAATATGACGCCAGACCAAATCGTAGAAGCGATTCGTTTGAACAACCAGACGGCTCCATCAGGAAACGTTCGTATGGGCGACAAAAACTATATTACGCCAACCAATAATACGATTAAAGAAATTAAAGATTTTGAACAGATTCCGTTATTCAAAGGCGGTGTTCAAAACTTAAAATTAGGCGATGTTGCATCGGTAAAAGACGGTGCCGATATTACAGCGGGTTACGCATTAGTAAACGGAAAACGTTCGGTTTACATTAGTATCGCAAAAGCGGGAGACGCTTCTACTTGGGATGTGGTTCAGAAATTAAAATCAGAATTGCCTAAAATTCAGAGCACGCTTCCTGAAGATGTAAAATTATCTTATGAATTTGACCAGTCCGTTTATGTAATCAACTCGGTTAAAAGTTTGATTACTGAGGGAATCATTGGTGCGGTTTTAACGGGATTAATGGTTTTATTATTCTTAGGTGACCGCCGTGCTGCTTTAATCGTAATTATGACCATTCCGATTTCGGTTATTTCGGGAGTTTTATTCCTTAAATTATTCGGACAGACGATTAACTTAATGTCTCTTTCGGGATTGGCTTTGGCAATTGGTATTTTGGTTGACGAAAGTACCGTAACGATCGAAAACATTCACCAGCATCTCGATATGGGAAAACCAAAAGCACTCGCCATTTGGGACGCCTGTAAAGAAATCGCGTTGCCAAAATTATTGATCCTTCTTTGTATCCTTGCCGTATTTGCTCCAGCATTTACCATGGTGGGTATTCCAGGAGCATTGTTCTTGCCTTTGGCTTTAGCAATTGGTTTCTCAATGGTTATTTCGTTCTTATTATCTCAAACTTTTGTGCCTGTAATGGCCAACTGGATGATGAAAGGACATGAAAAACACCATCACGGACCAGAAATTACAGACGATGAAGCGGAGTTTAACGACTGCGGTTTAACACCAGAATCTGAACAAAATCTGATTACACAGAAAAAAGTATATGTAGAAAGAGAAGATACTAATAACAACGGAAAAATCAGCGCTTTCGAACGCTTCAAGATTCGTTTCATGCGCACATTAGACCGTTTGTTTGTTCACAAAAAAATAACCAGTATTACATATCTGATTTCTGCAACTGCACTAGCTATTGTATTTATTACTTTTATCGGAAAAGACGTTTTCCCAAGAACGAATTCAAGTCAGTTTCAATTAAGAATGCGTGCTGTTGACGGAACGCGTTTGGAAAGAACAGAAGAACAAGCCAGAATTGTTCTGAAAGAATTGGAAAAAATGGTTGGTAAAGATCATATCGGAATTTCATCTGTTTATGTGGGTCAGCACCCTTCTCTATTCTCGATCAACCCGATTTATCTGTTCATGGCAGGTTCTCACGAAGCGGTTTTCCAAGTAAGCTTGAAAGATTATGAGGCAGATATGGATGACTTTAAAGATGAATTTAGAGCAAGACTTAAAAAATTGCTTCCAGATACTAAACTTTCTTTTGAGCCGATCGAATTGACGGATAAGGTTTTAAGTCAAGGTTCTCCTACTCCAATTGAGATTCGAGTTGCAGGAAAAGACAAAAAGAAAAACGAATTGTACGCGACTCAAATTGTAGATAAACTAAAAGCGATTTCGTATTTCAGAGATGTTCAAATTGGTCAGCCAATTCATTATCCAGCAATGAATATTGATATTGACAGAACCCGTGCTGCCGAATTGGGAGTTGATATGAATGATATTTCACGTTCGCTTGTCGCTTCGACCTCATCTTCTCGTTATACAGAGAAAAATAACTGGGTAGACGAAAAAGCAGGATTATCATATTCTGTTCAGGTTCAAGTGCCTTTAAACAAAATGAAAAGCAAAACAGATATTGGAGAAATTCCGGTATTAAAAAATTCGCTTCGTCCGGTATTGAGTGACGTTGCCAAAATTACACCGGGATTTGTAAGCGGAGAAAATGACAATTTAGGGGCCATGCCATACATTACCGTTACAGCAAACATCTATAAAACCGATTTGGGGACGGCTTCAAAAGATGTGAGCAAAACAATTAGTTCATTGGGCGAATTACCTCGTGGTTTGTTTATCACGCCAATCGGACTAAGTACTGTACTGACAGAGACATTAAGCAGCTTGCAAACAGGATTATTGGTCGCTGTGTTTGTAATCTTCTTAATGCTGGCCGCTAATTTCCAATCGTTCAAGGTTTCGCTGGTAATCTTAACAACAGTTCCTGCCGTAGTTTTAGGATCTTTATTAATGCTGACTTTAACTGGTTCAACATTGAATTTACAATCGTATATGGGAATCATCATGTCGGTTGGGGTTTCTATTGCCAATGCCGTACTTTTGGTTACGAATGCCGAACAGCTTCGAAAAATAAACGGAAATGCATTAGAATCGGCTCGTGAAGCAGCAGCATTGCGTCTTCGTCCGATTATCATGACTTCTGTTGCCATGATTATGGGTATGTTGCCAATGGCAATTGGACACGGCGAAGGAGGCGATCAAGTTTCTCCGTTAGGAAGAGCGGTTATCGGTGGATTATTATTTTCTACTTTTGCCGTATTATTGATCCTTCCGCAGATATTTGCGTGGGCACAAGAAAAAACATCGACACAATCTGTTTCTTTAGATCCTGAAGACGAAGAAAGCATCCATTATATCTCATCATTGAGTAAGCCGAAAGTTGGAAAGTCCTAACTCGTTGAGTGTAATTATTTTTTTAACACATAGAAATATAGATTTTAGTTTTAAAAAAAGGTAAAAGAAAAAACTAGTTTTCACACATAGTCCCGATAGCTATCGGGATGCATTTAAAAAAGTGAAACGCCTTTTATGCACAAAGAAAAGCTATGTTTCTATGTGTTAAAATAATTACTCCCAAAGAATTAAAAACATATTCATTATATAAAACCAAAAAATGAACACTAAAATTATAAAATATAGCCCGCTGTTTCTAGCAGCAGTATTTTTCCTGAACAGCTGTAATTCTAAAAAAGAAGAACCTGTTAAAGCAGAAATCGAACCTAAAGTTGAAACTTTCCTTTTAGCGAAAGAAAAACTGACGACAGAATTGCGTTTGCCAGCCGAATTAACTGGTTTCCAACAAGTTGATTTGTATGCAAAAGTGAGCAGTTTCGTAAAAACCTTAAAAGTTGATATTGGTTCTAAAGTAAAAAAAGGACAGCTTTTAATTGTGTTGGAAGCGCCAGAAATCAGTTCGCAATTGGCTGCAGCCGAATCGAGACTGAAATCTATGGAAGCGATTTATGCAACCAGCAAAAGCACTTACAACCGTTTGTACGAAACCAGCAAAGTGGAAGGAACGATTTCTAAAAACGATTTAGAAATGGCAAGCGGCAAAAAGAATTCTGATTACGCACAATATCAGGCAGCAATTGCAGCGCACAAAGAAATCTCGATCATGAGAGGTTATCTTGAAATTCGTGCTCCTTTTGATGGCGTTGTAGCAGCTAGAAATGTGAATTTAGGAACATTTGTTGGTCCGCAAGGAAAAGGTTCTGATTTGCCTTTATTAACGATTCAGGAACAAAGCAAATTACGTTTGGCGGTTTCTGTTCCAGAATTGTACACAGGATATTTGCACCCAGGCGACGAAATGAGTTTTAATGTAAAATCGTTGCCAGAAACTTTTACAGCAAAAATTACCAGAATGTCTGGCGCTTTAGATTTGAAACTGCGTTCTGAAAGAGTCGAAATGGACGTTCACAACACCAAAGGAAATTTATTGCCAGGAATGGTTGCCGAAGTTTTGTTACCGCTTAACGCGAAAGACAGCACATTTGTAGTGCCAAAATCGGCAGTGGTGAATTCTGCTGAAGGTTTATATGTAGTAAAAGTAGTAAACCACAAAGCCACAAGAGTTGACATTAAAAAAGGAAGAGAAATCGAAGATAAAATTGAAATTTTCGGCGATTTGACTCCAAACGATAAACTGGTAAAAATTGCCAGCGAAGAAACTAAGGAAGGCGATGTCATAAACGAATAATACCGATTATGTATTCTATACAGTCTAATAAAAATTAGACTGTTTTCATACTATATCGGCATTGATAACCTGCGTTTTAGTCTTCAATTTAGTGATTACCAAAAACTGTACGCATTCTTAGGAGTGCAAATCTAAAAATTTGCCTAAAAGGGCAGTTCTTCTTTTTGAGGGACTGTCCTTTTTTTATTGTTTAATAAATGGGTAAAAATACGTGGTTGATGAGATTGGTAAATTGATATTTTTGATATTACTATTCTTTTATTCGCATACAACGGTTTTCCGTAAAAAAACTACTAATCAGCATTTTATATTTGAATTAATTTTTAAAATAAAAATATGATAACAAAAATACACCTTAATAACGTAGCCAGTTACAAAAGTCAAACAACTTTAGAAACAGATAAAAAATTTAATCTTATTTATGGATTAAATGGAACTGGTAAAAGTACTTTTTCTAGTTTTCTTCAAAAGTATGATGAACAGAAATACAACAGTTGTGCAATTGAGGGATTAGATGCAGATAATGAAATACTTGTTTACAATCAGATTTTCATACAAGAAAATTTTTTTGAATCTGAAAATTTAAAAGGGATCTTCACTCTTTCAAAAGAAAACAAAGAAGCAGAAATTAAGATAAATAGTGCTCAAAAAGAAATTGAAAAGATTGAAAGTAATTTAATTACAAAAAAAAAGGAACTTGAAATCGAGCATACCAATATCAATCAAAAACTTGAAACAGCTAAAAATGCAATTTGGAAAATAAAATCTGACTACAGTGGTGGCGATAGAGTTTTAGAATTTTGTTTGGAGGGATATAAAGGTTCCAAAGACAGTTTATTTAATCATATAACTTCTTTATCTAAACCCAGTGAAAAACCAGTAAAGACAGTGGATGATCTAAAAACCGATTTACAATCGATTTTTGGAGATAATGCCCAAAAATATTCGGAACTATCACCAATCACTTTCATTATTATCTCTAAAGAAATAGATGAATTATTCAACAAACAAATTGTAGGTAATGAAAACAGCTCAGTTTCTCAATTAATAAAAGTCCTTAATAATTCAGATTGGGTAAAAGAAGGATTAGAATATCTTCCACAAGGTCAGATTGAAAAAAATGAAACTTGTCCATTTTGTCAGGAAAACACAATATCAAACACACTGATAGAAAATATTAAAAATTATTTTGATGCATCTTATGAAGCAGATATAAATGCTCTAAAAGTGTTTCTAAGAGATTATACAGACGCAATTTATACCATTCCAAATAAATCAAGATTCGAAGAAAATCCAAAATTTGAAACTTACAAAAAAGATTTTGAAATTAAATATAATGCTTTTATAAAAGTTGTAGAAGACAATAAAAAACTGATAGATGAAAAGATTAAAACACCAAGTGTTTTAATTTCAATTAATGATTCAACAAAGGAACTTAATGAATTAAATGATGTCATATCTAAAATAAACATGTTGATACAAGATCATAATAGAAATATAGATCAAACCGCAACTGTCAAGGCCAAAGCAAAAATAACTTTTTGGCAAATTATACGTTGGGATTATGACCAAACTATTAATTCAATTAATGCTGACAAATTAACGTCTAAAAACAGAATAGATGATTTAAGTGTTTTTATTAACGATTATAATTTAAAGATTTCCGAGCAAAAAAAGATTATTTCAGAACAACAAAAACAAACAGTTAACATAGAGGAAGCTGTAACCAACATAAACAATGGTCTAATTGATTTAGCTATTTTAGATTTTAAGATTAAAAAACATGCAGAAAATCTCTATAAAATTGTAAGAGGAGATAATGAAGATAAAATTTTTCGCTCTTTGAGTGAAGGTGAAAAAATGATTATTAGTTTTTTATATTTCCTTGAATTATGTAGAGGAAAGAAAGAAGCCACTGAAACAGGCAAAAATAAAATTATTGTTATAGATGACCCTATTTCAAGTTTATCTCATATTTACGTTTTTAATATTGGAAGACTTATAAAAAATGAGTTTTTTGGTAAAAAAGAAAAAAGAAATGGAGTTGAAACTTGGAATTATAAATACGATCAAATTTTTATTTTAACTCACAGTTTATATTTTTTCTACGAAATTACTGAAACAAAACATGACGAAAGAAAAGAGATGCAAAAATTATTCCGTCTCACCAAAAATGAAACAGGAAGTAGTTTCATCTCTATGAGCTATGAGGAAATTCAAAATGATTATCATGCGTATTGGTATATAATAAAAGATGACAAACAGCCTCCCGCATTAATCGCTAATTGCATGAGAAATATTATTGAATATTTTTTCAACTTCGTTGAAAAGAAAGATCTAAATAATTTTTTCTTGCAAGAACCATTAAAAGATAATAGGTTCCAAGCATTTTATAGATATATAAATAGAGAATCTCATTCATTAGGTCAAAATATCTATGATTTTAAGGAATTTAATTATACTGACTTTAAAGATGCTTTTGCTCAATTATTTAAAACTGCCGGTTATGAAGAACATTATAAAAAGATGATTAAATAAAAAAACATTTTAATTCACTAGAAAAGTAAACAAAATATAATAAAAACCTCGACTTTAAAATCGAGGTTTTTCATTTCATAATCTCTACTCCTCACTCAAATAAGGATTTAAAATCTCCGCCAATTCATTGAGCCAATAATAATTGTCTTCAAAATTTGGTAGTCCAATTTGGAGGGTTTCGTGTTGTCGCATTACGCCGAGAGCTAAAATGCAATTTACTTGTCTTAAGATTTTAGCCATATCTTCGGGATCTATAATATGGTTAAAAAAATCAATCAGCCTTGTTTCGGCTTCTTTGGAAAGGGTGTTTGTTTTCATAAAGTGAAGAATTTAAGAAAAAACCCTCATACCTTAGCAGTCTTACGCTTCTTCACGGCGTCAAAGTCCTTTCGGAGCTTTACTACATAGCACGAGGGCAAATTTTATGTTGTCTTAATGTGAAGATTTAAGAACTTCAAATATAAGAAAACTTTTTAAAAAGAAAGATTTTTCTTTCAATTATTATATTCCTTTTATCAAATATAAGAAATCTATATTTTAGCAGGCATTTATCATGGTTTTCTCACTGCGAAGAACGAAGCAATCCCACTAAACATAAGACACAAAGTCTGATTTTGTAAATGTGGTTGCTTCGTTCCTCGCAATGACAAACTGCGCGGAAAAAATGGCAAAGATTTGTCTGGCTTAGCGATGTCGAAGCCCGCAATCTAAATCTACAATCTTTGTAGAGCTACTTGCGAAGATTTCTCGTTCCTCGAAATGACAAAATTGGGGATAAGAAATTAAACTAGCTATTATAAAAAAATGCAAGATCAATTTTGATCTTGCATTTTTTATAATTTGATAAATCTAAAAGAAAACGACTTTTTACGCTCTCTGGCGCTCGTGTATGCCTTCTTTAATTTCTTCCACCATTTTTTTATTAAAAGCGGGTAAATCATTCGGGTTTCGGCTGGTAACTAGTCCGTTGTCTACAACTACTTCTGAGTCTTCCCATTGCGCTCCGGCGTTTTTCAAATCGTTTTTCACAGAAAAGAACGAAGTTACTTTTCGGCCTTCTAAAACATCAGCATCAACCAGAATTTGAGGTCCGTGACAAATTGCAGCTACCGGTTTTTTACTTTCAAAAAAGGAACGTACAAAATGTACTGCAGCTTCTTCTCTTCTTAATAAATCAGGATTTATAACTCCTCCTGGCAGAACCAAAGCATCATAATCGGCTTCATTTGCCTGATCTAATACGACATCAACATTATATTCGTTGCTCCAATTTCCGTCTTTCCAAGCTTTGATAGTTCCAGATTTCAAACTGACGATATCTGCATTCCAGCCTTGCTCTTCCAGATAGGCTTTAGGCGATGCTAATTCAGATTCTTCGAAACCGTTTGTGGCTAATATGGCGATATTCTTTTTCATAATTTCAAATATTTAAACGTTATTAATTTTGATTTACCTAAAATTAGTTATTTGAGAAAGCCAAAGAAAATAGACCGTGTTAAAGCTTTCTTTAATAAAAGTTAATTAATTGGCAATCAAATTTTTATTAAAAAATAAAATGAAATTATGTAAAATTTAGGTCAATTTGGTTTACTATTTTATAAGCATTTATGAATCAATCAAGATTTCATTTCTACAGATTTTTTTTCAGACTTAAAAACTATAACGACATAAAAACTTTTAAAAAAAACCTTATTTTAATACAAAAAAAACTTTTAGGGGTAATATCAATAAAATATGCCGTTTTAAATTTACTGACCTCGAGACAAACCAAATACCACTTCTTATGCCACTTACAAAAAAAATTGCGGAATTAATGTCCAAAAAGTACAATACCAATATTACTATTTTGGGCGATTACGAGGGCAGCAATCATACTTCGATTCTTGATAATGACAACGGAACAATCTTAGTTGTTTCAGATCGGAATCAGTTTTATTTTAAAGATCGGCATCGCAATCTTTGGCTGTCGGTTCTAGATCCGTTTCAAATAGATGGAAAACAGCATTATCCCGAACTGGGAGATTCTTATACCCTCAATCACGGAGTGCAATACAGTTTTACAACACAAGAGGCAATCGTGGAAATGGCTTCTATCTATTTTGCAAAACATGCAGATTAATGGTGCCCTCAATGCTAATTTACTTCGGATTGAAAATGACCAAAATTTCAAAAGACAAGAAAGCAACCTATCTCAAATCCTTTTTAATAACTAAATATTTCAAGTCTGTTTTTCCTGCATTACTGATTCCATGTTCGGCATTTGGCGGACAATAAAAACTCGTATTCGGGCCTGCTGTAACGGTTTTTCCGTCAAGGAAGAATTCGGCGGTTCCCTCTAAAATGTAGAAAAATTCCTCCTCAGGATGATGGTGCGGCGCATGCGTGGATTTTCCAGGTTCAACAATACTCATTTTTAAAGTGTTTTCTTGAGTAAAATCTTTATTGGCAAACCAATATTGGTAACCTACTTTAGTTTTGGTAGCTTTGTTGATATCAAAATGATTGACACAGTTTTCGATGGTGTATTGCGGAGTCTCTTTTTTAGTTTCCTGACAGAAGGTCTTTTGGAAAAATAAAACAGCGATTGTGGTTTTTAGGATAGTTAGCGTTTTCATTTTTTTATTGTAATGTTACGAAAAATGCTTTTGATAAACTGAAATTAAAATAAAATTCTAATTTCATTGCATTTAATATCAGAAATAAAAACTACTTTTAAAACCGCTTCAAAAGCAAGTTTTTAAACCTTTTTATAATGAAACCACTCCAACTTAAAATAAAATCACACTTTTTATTTCTTATTACTTTAACTTTTACAAATTTTATATACGCTCAGTCATTAAAAGAGAAAAGCAATTTGATAATAGCAAAAGGAGCAGTTCTCACAAAGCTATCAGACCAATTCAGTTTTACAGAAGGACCTGCTTCAGATAAAAAAGGAAATATTTATTTTACGGATCAGCCTAATAATAGAATCATGAAATGGTCGGTTAATGGCAAACTTTCTGTTTTTATGGAAAATGCAGGAAGAGCCAACGGTTTGTATTTTGATCACACAGGCAATCTTTTGGCTTGTGCCGATGAAAAAAATGAACTTTGGAAAATAGATGAAAACAAAAATTATACTGTAATAGTAAACAACTTCGAAGGAAAAAGGCTAAATGGCCCTAATGATCTTTGGGTTGACCCAAAAGGTGGCATCTATTTTACAGACCCTTTTTACCGAAGGGATTACTGGAAACATACCTCGAAAGAAATAGAGAAAGAATGCGTTTACTATTTATCTCCTGATAAATCCAAAATTATTAACGTTGAGAATGATCTTGTAAAACCAAATGGCATTATTGGAACTTCAAACGGAAAAACGTTATACGTTGCGGATATAGCAGGAAACAAAACGTACTCTTATACAATCGAAAGTAATGGCTCTTTAAGTAAAAAAACGCTGTTTACCGAATCGGGTTCAGATGGAATGACAATAGACGAGTCAGGAAATATTTACTTATGCGGAAAAGGAGTTACCATATTCAATCCAAAAGGAGAAAAAATAGCTCATATTGATGTTCCTGAACCTTGGACAGCTAATGTTTGTTTTGGAGGAAAAAAATTTAAAACATTATTTATTACTGCCAGCAAAAGTGTTTATAAGATAGAAATGAATGTTCGCGGAATGAAATAATCGATAAATCATCGCTTTTTCAGATTAAAAAAACTTGAAAATCATCTAAATTTTGACTCAAATTTAGTTTGAATTTTGTTTTAAACTAAATTTTACAAAGCACAAAAACTTTCGAAACACCTTATTTTACAAGTGTTTTAACACTCTCTATAATACAATAAGAAAATATTATGATAAAAATATTTTGAAATTCGAAAATCCGCCATACATTTGCCTAACAGTGTTAAACGATTTAATACTTGAATACAATGGCTAGCAAAGATCGAATTTTAAGACAAAAAGAAGAGACAAGAAATAATATTCTTGGCGCTGCTTATGATATCGTAAAAGATGAAGGCTGGAATGGTTTGAGTATGCGTAAAATTGCCGACAGAATCGAATATACTGCTCCTATTATTTATGAATATTTCTCGAATAAAGAAGCAATATTAGAAGAACTGACAGGCAAAGGTTTTATTAAACTGGCTAAAGAGTTGCAGACTGCGAAAGACAAGTTTGAAAAACCAGAAGATCAGTTAGAAGCCATGTGGATGACTTATTGGGATTTTGCTTTTACTAATACTGAAATGTATCAACTTATGTTTGGTGTTCAAATGACTTGCTGCGCACAGCGATGTTCGGCTCAGGAAGCACCTTACAAATTATTTACTGGTGTCATTGCTGAAATTATGAAGGACAGCAATCCTAGTGAAGATATCATAAAACAAAAATATTTTACTTTCTTTTCTGTTATTCATGGTTTAATCGCCATCAACATCATTAATAAAAGTGATATTTTAGAAACCATAAATGCTCAGATTTTGAAGGATGCTATTACTGGTATCATCAAATCTATACAATAAAAAAATTTTTCAATTTTACTTAACAGTGTAAAATGATTTAAACGGGATAACATAAAATCCTTTTTTTTATAACTTTCGCTTAACACTGTTAGAAAATTTAATAAAGGTAATAAAAGCTCTTTTTTTAGACTTTTACTTAACAACGTTAGATAATTTAATACTGATTTAAAATAGAATTGGAAAGGCTTACTGTATGGAAATTTGCGCACATTTACTTAACAACGTTAGATAATTTAATTCAATTAAATATGAATCCCGAGAATGCCAGAATACCAAAGAATTTTATCCGAGAAAATGTTCAACCAATTAAAACCACAATGAAAATGAAAAATGTAATTATAACCAGTTTTATCCTGGCCTTAGTTTTAAGCAGCTGTGCCGACAAAAATCAGGCGCCTACTGCTCCACCCCCACCGGTTTTACCAGTATTGGCTATCACAAGTGCCAACACAACTACTGACTCTGAATATCCTGCTTCAATACAAGGAACTGTTGATGTTGAAATTCGCCCACAAGTGAGCGGAAACCTTGACAGAATTTATGTAGACGAAGGCGCATATGTAAACAAAGGACAAACTTTATTTAAAATCAATGAGCGTCCGTATCGTGAGCAGTTAAACAATGCTTTGGCAAGTCTCCACGCAGCTGAAGCGGCTTTAATAAACGCTAATTTAGAAGTTGACAAATTGACTCCGTTAGTTCAGAACAAAGTAGTTTCTGATTATCAATTAAAAACAGCTAAAGCTTCTCAAAAAATTGCTGCTGCCAATATCGAACAAGCAAAAGCAATGGTAGGTTCTGCTAAAATTAATTTAGGATATACCAACGTAACGGCTCCAGTTAGTGGATACATTGGAAGATTGCCCAAAAAACAAGGAAGTTTAGTTTCTGCAACAGATGTGGAACCTTTAACTACTTTATCAGACGTTCACGAAGTATTTGCTTATTTCTCGCTAGGTGAAACTGATTTCATCAACTTTAAAGAGCAATATGCAGGAAGTTCATTAGGCGATAAAATCAAAAAATTACCTCCAGTTACTTTGATTTTAGCTGATAACAATGCTTACCCTCAAACTGGAAAAATCGATATGGTTGACGGTCAGTTTGATAAAACTACTGGTGCAATCACTATTAGAGCGACTTTCCCTAACAAAGGCGGCGTGTTACGTTCTGGAAACACAGGAAGAATCCGTTTAGGATTAAATCACGACGATGCGATTTTAGTTCCACAATCGGCTACAGTAGAAATGCAGGACAAAGTATTTGTTTTTACTGTAGGCAAAGACAACAAGGTAACTAAAATGCCTATAACTGTTGTAGGTAAAAGCGGCACTAATTATTTAATTAAAGAAGGTGTAAAAACCGGCGACCAAATCGTGTTAAGCGGTATTGACAAACTTCAGGACGGGCAAGCGATTCAGCCTGAAAAATCAACTAAAGTTGCCCAAGTAACTAATCAAAAATAATTCTAAAACACAATGTTCAAAATATTTATACAAAGACCTGTACTGGCAACCGTAATTTCCATTTTATTGGTAATTCTGGGAGTATTGGGTTTAACTAAACTGCCTTTACAACAGTTTCCTGATATTGCGCCTCCATCGGTTTTGGTAACGGCGGTATATCCAGGAGCCAACGCAGAAACGGTTTTACGTTCTGTGGCTCCTTCTCTAGAAGAGTCTATAAATGGTGTAGAAAACATGACTTATATGAGTTCTACTGCCAGTAACGACGGTACTTTGGCTATTACAGTTTTCTTTAAACTGGGTACAGATGCCGATCAGGCTGCAGTAAACGTGCAAAACCGTGTGGCACAAGCAACAAGCCAATTGCCAGCCGAGGTTGTTCAGCAAGGTATTATTACCGCTAAACAGCAAAACAGTTTCATCATGGCTATTGGTATGTATACTGATGACGAAGCCAAATACGATCAAACTTTTGTGGCCAACTATGCACAGATTAATATTATTCCGGAATTAAAACGTATTCCTGGTGTAGGTTCTGCCAGTATTTTTGGTGGTGTAAAAGATTACTCTATGCGTGTTTGGCTGAATCCAACACAGATGTCAGCTTATAAAGTAACACCAAGCGAAGTTATGGGCGCTATTCAGGACAAAAGTTTGGAAGCGGCTCCAGGTAAATTTGGAGAGCGAAGCAAAGAGGTTTTTGAATACGTTATTAAATACAAAGGAAAATTAACCAAACCAGAAGATTATGAAAATATTGCTATACGTTCTAATGCAGATGGCTCAGTACTTCGCTTAAAAGATGTAGCGAGAGTTGAACTTGGAGCTTACTCTTACAACAGTTTAACTCGTTTAAATGGTAAAAAAGGAATTGTAATTGGAGTTATCCAGTTAGCTGGATCCAACTCAAATGATATTCAGATTGCTATTAACAAAATGATGGAAAAAGCTTCTAAAGATTTTCCAAAAGGCATTAAACACAATATTTTCTATAGTACAAAAGTATCTTTAGACCAATCTATCGAACAGGTTGAACATACCTTAATTGAAGCTTTCATTTTAGTATTCATTGTGGTATTTATCTTCCTTCAAGATTTTAGATCAACATTAATCCCGGCCATTGCTGTACCTGTAGCAATTTTAGGAACGTTCTTCTTCATGCAGTTATTCGGATTTTCGATCAACCTTTTAACACTTTTCGCATTAATTCTGGCGATTGGTATTGTGGTCGATGATGCCATTGTGGTAGTCGAAGCGGTGCATGCGAAAATGGAGCACAAACGTTTGTCTCCAAAAATCGCCACCCATGAAGCAATGCACGAAATAACGGGTGCTATTATCTCGATTACGCTGGTAATGGCTGCTGTATTCCTGCCGGTTGGTTTTATGGAAGGCTCAACGGGAGTTTTCTATCGTCAGTTTGCCTTTACGATGGCAATTGCAATTGTAATTTCGGCTGTAAATGCCTTAACATTGAGTCCAGCGCTTGCTGCATTATTCTTAAAAGATAATCATGGAGCACACGATCACAATGAACCTTATCAGAAAAAAGGATTTAAAGAAAAATTCTTCAGTGCTTTCAACAGCAGTTTTGAATCACTTACCAATCGTTACGTTGGCGGAATTAAATTCTTAATCAGAAGAAAATGGTTGAGTTTAGGCGGATTAGCGTTAATTACTTTGGCAACAGTGGTGATGGTAAAAACAACTCCTTCTGGGTTTATTCCAACAGAAGATCAAGGATTTATTGCGATTGCAGTAAATACGCCATCTGGAACGTCATTAGACGGAACTCAAAAAGTAATGACAGAAGCTGAGAATACTTTAAAAGCACTAGACGCTTCTCGATTTGTAACCGCAATTTCAGGTTTCAACTTGCTGACTAACTCTACGAGCCCATCTTCTGCAGTAGTTTTCGTATTGCTTAAACCAAACGAAGAACGTGGAGAAATAAAAAATATTGACGAAATCATGAATCAGGTTCGTGGTAAACTGGGATCTATTTCTGGAGGAAGTTTCTTCGTATTCAGTTTCCCAACCGTTCCAGGATTTAGCAACGTTGAAGCGTTGGATTTAGTGCTGCAAGATAAAACAGGAGGAAAACTGGATAAATTCAGTGGAGTTTCTCAGAATTTTATCGGAGAATTAATGAAACGTCCTGAGATTGCCGTTGCCTTTACCTCTTTCAAAGCCGATTATCCACAATTGCAATTGGAAGTTAACGACGAAAAAGCAAATCAATTGGGTGTTAATGTAAAAGACATTTTACAAACGATGCAAGCGTACTTTGGTAGCGCACAAGCATCTGACTTTAACCGATTTGGTAAATATTACCGTGTAGTGGTTCAGGCAGATATTGAAGACAGAGCCGATCCGACTTCGATTGACAGAGTTTTTGTAAAAAACAAAACAGGCGAAATGGTGCCGATAAATACTTTAGTAAAACTGACTCGTATTTATGGTTCTGAAACCGCTTCTAGATATAATTTGTTTAACTCAATTTCAATTAATGCGATTCCGAAACCAGGATTTAGTTCAGGAGATGCCATTAAAGCTATTGAAGAAGTAGCAGCACAACAATTGCCTGCAGGTTACGGGTTTGAATTCTCGGGCCAAACGCGTGAGGAGATTTCGTCAGGAGGACAATCGGCAACTATATTCTTACTGTGTTTGATATTCGTTTATTTCTTACTTGCTGCACAGTACGAAAGTTACATTTTGCCTTTGGCAGTAATCTTGTCAATTCCTGCAGGTATTTTTGGAGTATTCGCTGCTATTGGTTTAACAGGAATTCAAAACAACATTTACGTACAAGTTGCTCTTGTCATGCTGATCGGGCTTCTCGCTAAAAATGCCATTTTGATTGTGGAATTTGCAGCACAGCGAAGAAGATCAGGACAAGGATTAGTAGCAGCTTCAATTATGGCAGCAAAATTACGTTTGCGACCAATTATCATGACGTCTCTTGCTTTTGTGGTGGGATTAATACCAATGATGAGTGCCAAAGGTCCATCAGCACAAGGTAACCACTCCATCAGTATCGGGGCAGCTGGAGGGATGCTTTCAGGAGTAATTCTAGGTTTGTTCATCATCCCTGTCTTATTCATCATTTTCCAGCATTTACAAGAAAAAGTGAGCGGAAAACCAATCGCTGTAATTCATAACGAAGAAAAATAATAAATGGAAAACTATATCACAACCATACTTGTCGCCATCATATTTGGCATCGGATATATATCGTACAGAATCTCTAGAGATCTTGAAACTAGAAAAGATACTTGTACAGAAATTTAATCTGCTAGTGAGATTTAAAAAAATATATTTTAACACATAGAGACATAGAATTGTATGTCTAAAAGAGAGATTAGAAGAAACTAGTTTCAACACATAGCAAAACTATGTGCATTTAAAACAAGTGAAACGCCTTTCTAGAGCCTCAAAAAACTATGTCTCTATGTGTTTAAAAGAATAAACCCAACGGGTAGAAATTTAATAAAAAGACTAATGAAAAATCATATAACCAAAATCGTGACCTTCGCCATTCTGATCACGACTTTAATATCCTGTAAAGTCTCTAAGGATATTGAAACTCCAAAAGATGCATTTCCTGACAATTTCAGGAATGCATTGGTTTCGAGTGATACAACCAGTATTGCCGATGTGGAGTGGAAAAATTTCTTTACAGAAAAAGATATTATCAAATTAATTGACAGCGCCGTTGCGAGAAACAACGACCTTCAGATTGCCGAAAAGAACATCGAAATTGCACAATACCGTTTTACACAGTCAAAATGGGGAAATGTGCCTCAAGTTAACTTATTCGTTAATGCCAGTACAAGCAATCCGTCAGACAATAGTTTTACAGGATTAAACTTAAATCAGGCCATTGGCGCCAAACATATTGACGACTATTCTGCTGGAGCTTCTCTTTCCTGGGAAGCTGATATTTGGGGAAAGATCAGAAACCAAAAGAAAGGGGCTTACGCAGGATATCTTCAATCTGAAGAAGTAAAAAAAGCATTGCAAACCAATATTGTGGCTAATGTTTCTAGAGGATATTATAATCTTTTGATGTTAGACGCACAATTGGACATTGCCAGACAAAATTTACGTTTAAATGATAGTACAACGAACATTATCAAATTAAAATACGATGCTGGTCAGGTAACCAATTTAGCGATTCAACAATCTGAAGCACAGAAATTAAATTCAGCGCAATTGATTCCACTATTGGAACAAAACATTGCGATTCAGGAAAATGTTTTGAGTGTGCTAACTGGCTCTTTTCCGAATTCAAAAGAAAGATCCGTTAAGTTAAGCGCACTAGAAGTAAAACATAATACAGCAATTGGAATTCCTTCTGCCGTAGTGAGCAGAAGACCTGATGTAAAAAGTGCCGAATTGGCTCTTAAAGTCGCCAACGCAAATGTCGGTATCACGAAAGCGGATTTATACCCAGCTCTCAGAATTACGGCTCAAGGCGGCGTAAACTCTTTTGAAACCAGCAATTGGTTCAACATTCCGGCTTCTTTATTCGGAACTGTTGCAGGAGGTTTAACACAACCGCTTTTGAATAACAAAAGACTTAAAACGCAATATAATATTGCTTTAGCAGAAAGAGAAAAAGCCGTTTTAGCTTTTAGACAATCGGTTTTGGTTGCCGTAAGCGAAGTTTCTGATGCTTTGGTTAAAGTAGAAAAATTACAGCAGCAAGAAACTTTCTTGAAAGAAAAAGTAAAAACATTACAGCAGGCTATTAAAAATGCAAATCTTTTGTTCAAAAATGGTTTGGCAGAATATCTTGAAGTTTTAACAGCTCAAGCGAATCTTTTGCAAAGCGAATTAGAACTTGCTGATATTAAAAGACAACAGCTTACAGCCAATACAGATTTATACCGCGCTTTAGGCGGAGGCTGGAAATAATACCTCGTTACATTACCCGTTAATTATTTATTTTTTGAGATGAAAACGCTGTGGGACTTAGGTTTCATGGCGTTTTTTACGTTTTGCCGCAAAGGCGCTAGGACGCGAAGTTTTTTTGTTTGCCACGAATTTCACTAATTTTTACTAATTTCTTTTCTCTCTAATTATAAAAATAATTCGCGAAAATTCGTGAAATTCGTGGCAATAAACTTTATGCCTTAGTCCCGATAGCTATCGGGATTGTGGCAAAAACAAAACAATCTATGACCTTCAACAAAGAAACATACCTCAACAATCTAAAATTATATTTCGAAAGTTACGCTCCTATCTCTGAAAAGTCATGGAAATCAATTGAAAACTTAACACATTTCCAGACCGTCAAAAAAGGAGAAATAGTATTAGAAAATGGGGAAATCTGCAAAAATCTCTATTTTATTGCAAAAGGAATTTTACGAACTTTTATTACAGACGAACAAGGAAATTTCTATAACAAAAACCTTTTTCTTGAAAACAAATTGGCATGCTCTAAAGTTTCATCAATACTGCAAACTCCTTCTAGTTTTACGATCGAAGCTTTAGAAGATTGTATTTTAATCAGACTTAATTACAAAAAATATATCCAGTTGATTAGCGAAAACGATGATCTTAAAACCTTCTACATTGCCTATTTAGAGAAAAACTGGATTATTGAAAAAGAACAAAGAGAAGTCGCGCTAGTTATGCAGAATGCGACAGAAAGATACCTTAATCTTCTTGAAACGCACCCAACAATCGCCGATCGGGTTCCGTTATTGCATATTGCTTCGCATTTAGGCATTACGCCAACGCAGTTAAGCCGAATCAGAAAAAGTCTGGAAAAAGATTCGTGAATCAACATATGTAAAGGCTTTTCTAAGAGAACCAATTTATTTTTGTGTTATAATTAAAACTCGTCATAAAAATGGACCATATAAACCTCATTAAAGACAATATTGACAATCTAACCACTCTTTGGAAAACTGTTGCAACTCCTCTCCTTTCTTATCATAAAAATGATCCTTTTGAATTTTCTCAAATAAAAAACTCAGGCTGGCCAAATAGATTATGGTCTAGAGAAGATATTACCGAAGAAAACTTTCTGCAGATTCAGGAAACGATGGAGAAAAATCCAGGTTTGGTTATTCCGTATTGGGATATTTTTGGAAGCAATTCTAAAGAAATTTTCGAAAAAAATGGCTTTCATATCCGAATTCAGCTTGTAGCGATGGCTTTAAAACTGGGAGAACAATTTCCGCTTCAAAACAATCTTACTTTCAAGAGAGTTTTAAATGAAGAAGATGCCAAAACCTGGTCAGATATTTATCCAATGTCTTTTAGTTATGTAATCAGTAAAGAAACCTTGGTTGCTAATTACGAAAATGCAAAGTTTTATTTAGTTCATTTTGAAGGAAAAGCGATTGGAACGCTTACTCTTTTTCAAACCTACAAAACAATGGGAATTCACGGTGTCGGCGTAATCCCAGAAATGCGCAAAAGAGGTTTCGCAGAAGAAATCATGAAATTTGCTATCAATGAAGCTATTGATGCCAATTGCGAATATGCGCAACTACAAGCTTCTGCATTAGGAAAAGGCATTTATACGAGATTAGGTTTTGAGGATTTGTTTACGATTACGAATTATCAACTGAGTTAAATTCCAAATTTTAAAATCCAAATTCCAATTCGGTCGCGAAGTCGCAATTTTTTTTTAGCTCTAGCAGATTTGGCAGATTAAGCAGATTAGATTTTTTAATAAATAATCTGCCAAATCTGCGAGAAACAAATCCTTTAAATCTTTTGAATCTGTGGCTTTAAAATAAAAACTTTGCGCCTTTGCGCCTTTGCGAGAACTATTTTCAATCTAAAATCTAACTTCTAAAATCTAAAATCAAGAATGTCCCAAATGCCCCCAAAATAGTCATAAATAGGTATTTTGTTAAAAAATAAGAATAGTACATTTGTAATACATTAACTAATAATCTTTTAAACAAATACCCAATGAAGACAACCAAAATCATTTTCTGGACTACTACTATTTTAATCTTTTTATTTGAAGGCGTTATGCCGGCATTGACTTCTCAAACTGAATTAGCCAAAGAAGGAATCAAACATTTGGGTTATCCAGAATATTTCGGAAATGCATTAGTCGGGTTTAAAATCCTTGGCGTTTTAGCTTTAATTATTCCGCAAGTTCCTGGACGAATCAAAGAATGGGCTTATGCAGGATTTGCTTTTGATTTCATTTTTGCTTCCATAAGCCATTTTGCGGTTGACGGAATAGGTTTTCAAGGATTCTTTCCTTTAATTGTTTTTGCAGTTTTAATTATTTCTTATGTAACATATCACAGAATACAGCGTTATAAAAATATAGCGCTCTAAAAATCAAAACTTTATGATTGAAGTTTTTAAAACAAATGTTCAAGAAGAATCTCAATGCAACATCATCATTGAGAAGCTTCTTGAGCACTATCCCAACGGCTCGATCAACTTCGATTTAGAAGATTGTGACAAAATCCTCCGCATTCATGCACCCGCCATTTCGAATACAAAAATTATCGACATTTTAAATTCGCACGGTTACTTCTGCGAAGTGCTTCCTTAAAAAATTAACACTTCTCAAATACCTGAATTATAGCATTTTAATATTTTTTATTGTATATTTGAAGGAGTATCATTTCCCCTAATTCTATAAATTTAATTTCGCCAGATTATGTACTGAGGTTTTCTTAACCAATCGGTAAACCTATACTGTCGAATTTTCAATTTCTAAAATTAAAAAAATGAAGAGCGCTATTCAAAATACCATACTGGAAACCTACAGTAAATTGGGCGACTTACTTTCTTCTTTTTCAAAAGAAGAAATCAATGTTGTTCCGTTTGAAGGAAGCTGGACGGCTGGACAAACCGCACAGCACAGTATTCTAGCCTGCTCAGGTCTTACCATGCTATTTGCTGGAAAAACCGAAAAAACCAATAGAGAACCTGACGAAAACGTAAAAGGACTCGACTCCATCTTTTTAGATTATACTAGTAAATACCAATCACCCGAAAACATAAAACCACCTGCTATTGAGTATGAAAAAGGCACTCTGCTGGCTTCTGTAAAAAAAATACAAAATGATTTGTTTGAAGCTGCAGAAACTTACGATTTAACACTGACATGCTTGGATGCTAAAGTACCTGGTTTTGAATATTTCACGATTTACGAATGGCTTCATTTTGCCATTGTACACACGCAGAGACATACGCAGCAGTTAAAATCGATTTACGAACATATTAAAAAACAATAAATCAGTATTTAACTCAAAACAATTTTTATGAGATCAAAAGTTAGAACCATTGTTTCATCTGGTTTAGTTGCAGGGACATTAGATATTACTGCCGCTATTTTGATTTATGCAGGAATATTACATAAAACAACAGCCGAAAAAATTTTACAATCTATTGCAAGCGGAATTTTTAAAAAAGAGGCTTATACAGCAGGAACAGAAATGACTTTTGTGGGTTTGGGACTTCATTTCTTAATTGCTTTTATTTTTGCTTGGTTTTATTTTAAGATTTTCCCTTATATCCCATTTTTTAAAATAAACACTTTACTCTCAGGAGTTTCTTATGGCTTCTTTATTTGGGTTGTAATGAATCTTGTGGTTCTCCCCATCGTATTTCCAGTTTTACCAGAAAAAAAACTAGATTTTCCGCTATTGCTTTCTATACTTATTGTGATTTTTTGTGTAGGGATTCCGATAGCATTTATAACTCGGAAATATTATGCAAAATGGTACTAATTGAAGGGACAAAGTTACAAAGAGACAAAGTTACAAAGGTTAAAATACTTTACACTTTGTAACTCTGGAACTTTGGTACTTTGTCCCCTTAAAATCAAACTTTTCTTCTTCCTGTTATTAATGATATGATAAATAGCACTAAAAAGATAAAGAATAAAACCTTTGCAATACTTGCGGCTCCAGCGGCAATTCCGCCAAAACCAAAAATTCCGGCTATAATAGCCAAAATGATAAATATAACTGTCCAACGTAACATAATATTTGATTTTTAAGTTCTTAATATGACTGTTTTTATAAGCCTTTTTGTTTATCTCAAAGTTCTTTTATTCCTACAAATCTTGTTAACTCTATGCGCTTTATTATTATCTCAATAAAACTAAAACAACACTAGAACCCACGCCACTTTCACTATTATTTCAAAGCCTTACAGAATTACCATGTTTACGCTTTTGAGTTAATTTTTTGATCGATTGGATTAATTGCCGCTTCCATCTCAAAGTAATTTTAGATAAAATTTTTAAGGGTAATGGAAGAAGCTAGGAAACATGGTGTCATCTTAGAAAAAACAGATCGGGCTTTTGAGGAATTAGGTGTTTTAAATCCTGCCATTTATCAAGACGGAAATACTGTACACATGTTTTACAGAGCGGCCAAAAGAGGAAATTTTTCAACCATTGGATTTTGTCGTTTTGAAGGTCCAACTACATTAGTTGAAAGAAGCACTCAGCCGGTTTTTGTGCCAGATTACATTTATGAGATTCATGGTGTAGAAGATCCGAGAATTACTAAAATAGGCGACAGGTTTTACATGACTTATGTTACTTATGATGGAATTAATGCTTGTGGCGCTTTGGCAGTTTCAAAAGATTTAAAAATTTTTAAGAAGAAGGGAGTTATAACGCCAAAATTTATTCTTAACGAATTTACAAATCTTATTAGAAAGCATTTACAGAATCCGAGCATTGCAAAGATCTTAGCTTTTAATACGGAAAGAAATTATCCGCTTACGGAAACTATTAAAGAGAATCTGTTTGTATGGGATAAAAATGTGGTTCTTTTTCCGAAGAAATTTAATGGAAAGTTTGTTGCCCTGCATCGCTTATTTCCATCCATTCAGATTTTTTCGTTTGAAAAGAAATCAGAACTGACAGAAGATTTTTGGAAAAACTATTTAAAAAATCTTCCCGATCATATTGTAATGGAACCAAAATATGATCACGAAACAAGTCATATTGGTCCTGGAGCCCCGCCGATAGAAACAGCAGACGGCTGGCTTTTAATTTATCATGCTGCTGAAAGGAGAGAGAAAGGTTTGGTTTATCATGCCGCAGCTGTTTTACTGGATTTAGAAGATCCGTCAAAAGTTATTGCAAGACTGCCAAAACCAATTATCACTCCTTCAGAATATTACGAAAGACATGGCTATGTCAATTATGTGGTTTTCCCGACAGGGACTGCCATTTTTGATGACCAACTATATATTTATTATGGCGCTGCCGATGATAAGATTGCGGTGGCATCTCTGAACCTTAACGAGTTATTAACCGAATTAAAAATGAACTCTCATGAAAACAATATCAAATAAATCAAAAATCGTTTTTTTATCTACTTTTCCGCCTACGCAATGTGGCATAGCAACCTATACTCAAGATACCATCAAAGGAATCACAGATGTTTACGGTAAATCTATCAAATGCGAAATATGTGAACTTGTTGATAAACCCAAAGATCAGCCAACGCAGGCATTTACCTTAAACACTAAAAATCGAGAAGAATACGCTAGAGTTGCCGAGGAAATTAATCAAGATGAAACTGTGAAATTAGTGCATATTCAGCATGAATTTGGTTTGTTTTCAGGAAATTACGGTGACCATCTTTTAGATTTTTTAAATGTTATTAAAGCACCTGTTACGTTTACGTTTCATAGTGTAATTCCGAATCCGAATGACGAATTGAGAACATTCGTAAGACTGCTATTGGACTACAGCAATTCGGTTTTTGTGATGACTAATAAATCGAAAGAAATTTTAATCAAAGACTACGATATCAATGAAGAAATAATTACTTGCGTGCCTCATGGAACTCATATTGTGATATACGAAACTCCAGAACAGGCAAAAGAAAAATTAGGAATTCAAGATAGATTGGTTTTGGCTACTTTCGGACTTTTGGGCGAAGGTAAAAATATAGAAACGGGCTTACAGGCTTTGCCAAAAATTATCAAAAAAGCGCCAAATGCTTTGTATCTTATTATTGGCAAAACACACCCTAACTTAATTAAAGACGGAATTGACACGTATCGTGATAAATTGGAAGGTTTAGTTAAAGAATTAAATCTTCAAGACAATGTACGCTTCATTAATAAATATTTGGATACCGATGAGCTCTTAGAATATTTAAAAGCAACAGATATTTATATGTTTACGTCAAAAGACCCGAATCAGGCAGTGAGCGGCACATTTGCTTACGCGATGAGTTGTGCGTGTCCGATCGTGGCATCTAAAATTCCGCACACCAGAGAGGTTTTAACTCCAGATTCTGGAATTTTATGTGATATTGGAGATGCTGATCAATTTGCGGCCGCAGCAATTAAATTGATTGAAGATGAGAATTTAAGACACGAAATGGGAATTAATTCATTTACCAAAATGAGAGCTTCATCATGGGAAAATGTTGCCATCACGCAAATGAATACTTATAAAAACCTATTCAAAAATCCTTCAGAAATTAAATACAGCTACCCTCCTATTCAGCTGAAACATATCAAAAAACTGACTACAGAATTAGGAATTATTCAGTTCAGTAAAATTTCTATTCCGGATTTAGATTCTGGATATACTTTAGATGATAATGCAAGAGCTTTAATAGCGTTTTGCATGCATTATAAACTGACTCAAGACAAAGATGATCTCGCTTATATCTTAATTTATTTAGATTTCATTCAGCGCTGTCAGAAACCAAAAGGAGATTTTATCAATTATGTCGATAAGGAAAACCGCGAACATATTGAGCAAAATGCCGAAGTAAATCTTGAAGATTCAAATGCAAGAGCCATTTGGGCTTTAGGAACTGTTGTTTCTATGTCGGATATTCTCCCAGAAGCCATAACCAAAAAGGCAACCAAATGTTTATTGAATACCTTAAAATGGGCTGAAAATATCCAATCGCCTCGTTCAATTGGTTTTGCTACAAAAGGATTGTATTTATACCATTCAACCATTCCGAATTTGTATGTTGCAGCTATCATCAATAAGCTAAATGCAAAATTGCTGGCGAATTACGAAGACACTGCCACAGAAGATTGGCAATGGTTTGAAAATTATCTGACGTATGGAAACAGCATTTTGCCAGAATCAATGCTTTACGCTTATTTAATTACCAATAAACCAGTTTACAAAAAAGTAGCATTGGACTCTTTAGATTTCTTGATTTCAAAAACGTTTATAAAAGGAACTTTCAAAGCTATTTCAAACCAAAGCTGGCATCATAAAGGTTCAGAACCAAGCCAGTACGGAGAACAGCCAATTGATGTTACCTACACGATTCAGACTTTAAATGCATTTTATAATGCCTTTAAAAACCCAGAATACAAAAAGAAAATGAGAGCCGCATTTAACTGGTTTTTAGGAAAAAATCATTTGAACCAGATTATGTATAATCCAGTAAGCGGTGGTGGTTACGACGGGCTTGAGAAACATAATGTCAACCTAAATCAAGGTGCAGAATCTACAGTTTGCTATTTAACCGCAAGATTATTAATGGAAAAACTGGCCATGTCACAATCACGTGTCATTCCTTTAATGAAATCACGAAGCGGCATTGCTATAAATTTATAACAAAAGAAATTGAAGCTAACCAAATACTTCATTTAAACCCTGAAAATCCCTTTCTTAATGAAAGGGATTTTTTGTTTATAAAATATATCGAAATAAATTTGCCTACCTACTAATAGGTAGTATCTTTGCCGTAAAAATTATCGCTATGACTACAAAAGAAAATATTATAGATAAAGCAGATCAATTTATTCGAGATAAAGGCTACAATGCGTTTAGCTTTAAAGATATATCTAATGATATAGGCATAAAAACGGCTTCTATTCATTATCATTTCCCAACAAAATCAGATCTTGGCGTAGCGACCATTAAGGAACATATTGCAAGATGTGAAGCTTTAAAGAAAAAAGTTGCCAATGAGTCTCCATTAGTAAAACTTCAAGCTTTCTTAGAGGTTCAGACACAAATCAAAAAGGAAAATAAGGTCTGTATAGTAGGATCATTAGCTACAGACTTAAATACGCTGGACAATTCCATAAAAACAGAACTTCAGAAATTTGCCCAAATTGTAATCAATTGGCTAACTGAAATTTTAATCGAAGGAAAAGAACTTAACCAATTTGCCTATGAAATGTTACCAAGAACAAAAGCCATAATGATAATTACCAATATGGTCGCGATCGTCCAGCTATCAAGACTAACAAGCGACGATGATTTTGAATTGGTAAAAGAAACAATATTAACAGAATTAAGACCTAAGAAATAATGAAAAGAGTCGTCATAACAGGATTAGGGGCAGTAACTCCGATTGGAAATAGTGTTCAGGAATATTGGAATTCATTAATAAATGGAGTAAGCGGCGCCGCTCCAATTACAAGATTTGACACAACACATTTCAAAACTAAATTTGCATGTGAAGTTAAAAACTTTGATGCACAGCATATTTTCGAAAAAAATGAGATTAGGAAATACGATCTTTTTACACAGTATGCTCTGCATGCTACAGACGAAGCCATAAAAAATGCCAATATCAATTTTGAAAACTTAAATAAAAACAGAATTGGTGTAATATGGGGCTGCGGTGATGGAGGCATATCAACTTTTGAAGAACAATTTGGAGAATATAAACTAGGAAATGGATCTCCACGATTTAGTCCTTTTTTTATACCAAAAAGAATCGTTAACATAGCTTCGGGAGTTATTTCTATTAAATATGGTCTTCGAGGAGTAAATTACACTACAGCTGCGGCTTGTTCTGCGAGTAATACTTCCATCATAGATGCATTTAATTACATTCGCTGGGGCAAAGCCGATATGATTATTAGCGGCGGTTCTGAGGCTTCGGTTTCAGAATCTTCAATTGGCGGTTTCAATGCTTCAAAAGCATTGTCTACATTAAATGAAGATTACACCAAAGCTTCACGCCCTTTTGATATCACAAGAGATGGATTTGTTTTGGGCGAAGGGGCCGGAGTTGTTATCTTAGAAAGCTATGAACATGCTATAAAACGAAATGCAGTAATCCTAGCCGAAATTGTTGGTGGCGGATTAGCTGCCGATGCCTACCATTTAACAGGAACTCATCCTGAAGGTGAAGGTGCCGTTTTAGGAATGGAACTTGCTTTAGAGGAAGCTGGAATTACACCAAATCAAATTGATTACATTAACGCCCATGCAACTTCTACTCCAACTGGCGATTTAAGTGAACTTAAAGCTGTTGAAAAAGTATTTGGAATAAATCCAAACGCGAATATAAGTGCCACAAAATCAATGACTGGGCATTTACTTGGCGGTGCAGGAGCAATTGAAGCAATTGCCTGCATAAAATCTGTTCAAGAAAATATTGTACCACCAACTATAAACACTCAAAACGTAGAAGGAGATTTTGCAGACAAATTTAATCTAACTCTTGGAAAAGCACAATCGAGAGAAGTGAATTATGCAATGAGTAATACTTTTGGATTTGGTGGTCATGTAGCCAGTTCTATATTTAAAAAATTTACAGAATAATATTTAGCTAAAAAAGTATAAATCAATTTAGATCCCTTTCGTAATGAAAGGGATTTTTTTGTTTGGTCTCAAAACGTCGATTTATTTGAATTATTGCGTGTTTATGAAAATTATATAAGGCTTCAAAAAAGTTGTGTAATATATTTTAACAAGTATAGGGCTAACTTTCGTATAGAATTTAATGAGTTGAAAAAAACTGTTAAATAATTGATTTTCAAATTACATAATTCACACTAAAAACAAAACTATTTTGATTCTCAATATTAAAAATACATTCGCCGAAATTGGAGAGACAACTATATTCGCCAAAAGGTTCTTTAAGGAAGTTTTGATTCCGCCTTATGAGACCAAAGAGTTTCTCAGACAATGTTATGTCATTGGCTATAGATCTCTCCCACTCGTTGCTATCACAGGCTTTATTATGGGGCTGGTGCTTACGCTTCAATCACGCCCAACATTGGTGAAATTTGGTGCCGAATCTTGGCTTCCTGGAATGGTGGCGCTTTCGCTAATAAGAGAAATTGCTCCAGTTATCACTGCTTTGATTTGTGCAGGAAAAATTTCCTCTGGAATCGGTGCCGAACTAGGATCGATGAAAGTTACAGAACAGATCGACGCCATGGAAGTGTCAGCGGTAAATCCGTACAACTACTTGGTAGTGACCAGAGTTTTAGCCTGTACTTTGATGGTTCCTATTTTGGTATTTTTTGCTGATGCCATTGGAATTATTGGCGGTTATGTAGGCATTAACATTCATGGCGATGTCAACTTTTACCGCTTTTTAACCCAGATTGTACAGTCTTTAGAATACTTAGATCTGCTTCCAGCCACTCTCAAAACTTTCTTCTTTGGATTTTTTATCGGAATTATTGGCTGTTACAAAGGTTTTAATGCTTCTAACGGAACAGAAAGCGTGGGACAAGCTGCCAATTCTGCTGTGGTAACAGCATCGTTGAGCATTTTTATTATCGATATGGTCGCTGTACAAATAACCGATTTATTCTTTTAAAATGATGAAGGAAAAATTACATAAAGAACCTAAAACAAAAGAAAAAGATCAGACTCCAATTATCGAGATTAAAGATCTGCATAAAACTTTTGGTAAAGATAATGCCGTTTTAAAAGGCGTAAATCTCACTTTGAATAATGGCGAAGATTTAGTGGTTTTAGGACGTTCAGGCTCTGGAAAATCGGTTACCATAAAATGTATTGTGGGATTGATTGAACCAGACAAAGGCGAAATTAAAGTTTTTGATCAAAACGTTCTTAATATCTCAAAAAGCGAGCTGAATGAAATTAGAGTCCGAATCGGATTTTTGTTCCAAAGCGGAGCACTTTACGATTCGATGTCAGTTAGAGAAAATCTAGCTTTTACATTGACCAAACACAAACGAGATTTAAGCCCTGAAGAAGTGGAAAACGAAGTAATGGAAGCGCTAGAAAATGTAGGACTGGCAGATGCCGTAGATAAAATGCCGTCTGAACTTTCGGGTGGTATGAGAAAAAGAATTGGCTTGGCTCGCACTTTAATCTTAAAACCAGAAATCATTTTGTATGACGAACCCACAACGGGTTTGGACACTATAACATCAAGAGAAATAAGTGAATTGATTCTGGACATTAAACACAAACAAAAAACCTCTTCGATTATTATCACTCACGATATGGCCTGCGCAAAAATGACTGCCGACCGAATTGTGGTTTTAAAAGAGGGTGTGATTCACGCCGAAGGAACATACGAAGAATTAGAAAAAGACGAAGACGAATGGGTACGCTCATTTTTTGAATAAAGCAAAATAAATAATAGAAATCATGGAAAAGCAATCTGGATATACTTGGAAATTGGGAATGTTTGTAACGATAGGTTTACTGCTTTTTATAATGGCCGTATACTTTATCGGAAAGCAGCAAAACCTTTTCGGATCTACCTTTCATATCACTTCTCAATTTAAAACGGTAAGCGGTTTAGAAGTCGGAAACAATGTTCGCTTCTCTGGAATTAATGTGGGAACCGTAGAACAAATTCAGCTAAAAAATGACTCAACAGTCGTAGTGGTTTTAGTAATGAAAGAAGAAGTTCGAAAATTTATTAAAACCGATGCCACAGCCAGTATTGGTTCAGATGGTCTAATGGGCGACAAAGTGCTGACCATTTCACCCGGCGCCAAATCTAAAAAAGTTATCGAAGACAACGGACAGATTGCTTCTGTTGACGGAATTGAAATGCAGGATCTGATGAAAAGCGTGAAGAAAAGTGTAGATAATGTCGGTATCATTTCTGAGGAACTTGCCATTTTCAGCCACAGTATGAACAATGGGAACGGTGCTTTAGCAAGATTGGTGAAAGACGATAAAATGGCCAACAGCGTTTCGAATACGCTTTCTAATCTAGAAACTGGAACAAAAGGTTTCAGCGAAAATATGGAAGCTGCAAAAAGTAATTTCCTTTTTAGAGGTTACTTCAAGAAAAAAGAAAAGGAGAAAAAGGAGAAGGCTGAGGAAAGAAAAGAAAAACAAGAGGAAAGAAAAGAAAAACAGGAAGAGGCTAAAAAAGAACAGCAAGAAAAAGCCGCGAAAGAAAAAGAGGAAAAGGAACAAAAAGAGAAAGAAGAACAGCAAAAACAGGAAGAGGCCAAAAAATAATTCCAAATTTTAAGTTCCAAAATTCCAATTCTCATTTATGCTTTCCTGAGCGTATGTTTCACAATTCATAATTCACAATTCATAATTCACAATCAAAAAGTATATGCCTAGTTCAATAAAACATACCGCCTTAAAAGTCTTAAAAATTACTGGAATTACGATTGCAGTGATTCTGTTTTTGCTGTTTATTATTCCACTGCTTTTTCCCGGAAAAATTGCCTCAGAAGTAAAGAAAATCGCCAACGAACGTCTGGATACCAAATTGGAATTTACTAAATCTAAGCTGTCATTTTTTACACATTTCCCTTCACTAACTGTTGCTCTTGATGATTTGTCATTAACGGGTTCTAAGCCTTTCAGCAATGATACATTGCTAAAAGCAGATCAGGTCGCTTTTGGAATTGACATTAAGAGATTGCTTTTTGATAACGAAGTTAAAATCAACAAACTGTATGTTTCTGATGCTTTGATTAATGTAATGATCAATGAAAAAGGTCAGGCCAATTATAACATTTATGTAGCTCCTGAAGACAGAGATAAAAAAGAAGATCCGAATGCTCCAGAAGAAGGAACTGCAATTCGACTAGAACGCATTGATTTACAAAACTGTCATGTAAAATATAACGACCGTTCCGCAAAGATTTTGGTTGACGCAAAAGGCTTTAATTATATCGGAAAAGGAAATTTGAGTGAAGATATTTTTGACCTCGCAACCGATGCCAAAATTGATAATCTAGATTTCTTTTATGATCGAACTGGCTATTTGAGAAGAAAAAAAGTGAGCGCCGATTTAATTACCCGCATCAATACGCATGCACTTACCTTTATTCTTCAAAAAAATGAACTTCATATCAATAAACTGCCTCTAAAATTTACAGGTTTATTTACCATTTTAAGAAACGGATATAAAATCAATATAAAAGCAGCTTCTGAAAATACAACTGTAAAAGATTTACTGTCTGTAATGCCTCCCGAATATTTAACGTGGCTTGAAAAAACAGAAATTTCAGGAAGAAGCGATTTGCTTCTTAGTTTTAAAGGAGATTACAACGTTCAGAAAAAACAAAAACCAAACTTAGCTTTTAATTTAAAAATCAACGAAGGTTCGGTAAACTATAAAAATGCTCCTGTACCTTTAACTGATTTTCAAATGAATTTGAATGCCATGCTCCCGTCTCTGGATACGGAACAATTGCTGGTTAATTTAAGAACATTGAAATTTAAAGTTGGCGAAAAAGATTATTTTAATGCTTATCTACACAGCAAAGGTTTAAGCGAAATGTCGATAAATGCAAGCGTAAAAGGTGCTTTAGACCTTGCTGTAGTAGATGCTGCCTTAGGGCTTGAAAACATGGATTTAAAAGGAATTTTAAAAACCGATATTCAGGCTCGCGGGCTTTTTAGCACTTCAAAAAAATTATTCCCAAAAACTATTGGCGGTATTTCTTTGCGAAACGGATGGCTAAAAACAAAGTATTATCCAAATCCTATTACCAATATCACTTTTATAGCCAATATGCTGAATAAAGCGGGAACTTATCAAGATTTGATCATTGCTGTGGCACCTTTCTCTTTCGCTTTTGAAGGAAACCCGGTTTATGTCAATGCTACATTATCCGATTTTAGCGATTTGGCTTATAATGCAAAGATTAAAGGCGAGTTGAATGTGGGCAGAATCTATCAGGTATTCTCGCAAAAAGGTTTGGATTTAACAGGTTATGCCAAAGCTGATCTTTCTTTAAAAGGAAAACAAAGTTATGCCACAACGGGACAGTATGACAAACTAGATAATAAAGGAACTTTACTTCTAAAAAATATAAAAGCAACCTCCGAATTGTTTCCAAAAGCGTTCTATATCAAACAGGGAAATTTCCGTTTTCAGAACGAAAAAATGTGGTTTGAAAAATTCAATGCTGCTTATGGAAAATCAGATTTTGATATCAATGGCTATCTGTTGAACACCATTAATTACTTCTTAGAATCAAAAGGAATTTTAAGCGGTAATTTCAATCTGAAATCAAAATTGATTAACGTGGATGAATTTATGGCGCTCAAAGAAGGAGAAAATAATGATCGAGACATTAAAGTGGAATATGCCAAAGAAGATCATCCGAAAATGAGCGGTGTGGTCATTATTCCGAAAAACCTGAATATCAGTTTAAATGCAAATGCAGATAAAATTGAATATAATAAATTGGTTTTTAACAAACTAAATGGAAAAATAGGTATAAAAAAAGAAGGATTTTACTTAGAAAATATTACCTTTAATATCATTGACTGTGTTTTAGGGATTAATGCTTTTTATAAAGATGAGTCTCCAACCTCTGCACATTTTGATGCTCATTTTACGGCAAAAGACTTTGATGTACAGAGAGCTTACAAAGAAATTCCGATGTTTCATGATATGGTCACAGCAGCTGAAAAAGCACACGGAATAATTTCTGTCGACTATAAGGTAAAAGGAGATTTGAACGGAAATATGGGGCCAATTTATGAATCAATGCAAGGTGGAGGAACGATTAATTTACGTGATGTGAAAATTAAAGGATTGAAACTTTTTGATGGAATCAGTTCTAAAACAGGGCAAAACGGTTTGAATAATCCTGATATGAAAGGAATTGAAATTAAATCGACAATAGATAAAAATCTTATAAATATTGAGCCATTTACCTTTAGTGTAGCCAGTTTTAGGCCAACCATTAAAGGAACTACAAGCTTTGACGGGCTTTTGGATCTGAGAATGCGTTTAGGTCTTCCGCTTTTTGGAATCATCGGATTTCCGATCGTAATTACTGGAACGCATGATGCTCCAAAAATTAAAATATTCAGTAAGACAGGGCAAGAAATTGATCCTGCTGTTTATGATGAAAAAAACAATAAAGTTATTCGAGAAGAAAAAGTAAGCAACCCCAAAACAAAGAAATAATGAGTTCTAAACCCCAACATAAAAGCAGTGCCTTCGAAAAGTTTGCTACAAAAGTGTCTAAAGCTGCAGGAAGTACCCCAGCTTTTATTGGTGCGTTGGCCCTTGTTGTGGGCTGGGCGGCTTCGGGACCTATTTTCGATTATTCTGAAACTTGGCAATTGGTCATCAATACCGGCACAACCATTATTACTTTTCTAATGGTCTTTTTAATTCAAAAAGCGCAAAATAAAGATTCGCTTGCCATTCAGTTAAAACTAAATGAACTCGTGGCATCAAATGAATTATCCAGCAATAGTTTAGTCGACATTGAAAATATGACCGAAGAAGAGATGATCATTATCCAGAAATATTATCATCATTTGAGCCAATTGGCAAAGAAAGACCGAACTATAAGAACTTCGCATTCCATTGCCGAAGCAAATGAACTTCATAATCGTAAAAAAGAAAAAAATACAAAACCAGATAACATCAAAAAAACTACCAAGAATACCTCTAAAAAAATAACTAAAAAATGAAATTGAGCTCTACTGAAACCTATTGGCCATTAAAAAATGCCATAAAACAAAGTTATCCTTCAATAGATTCTGATATTACCACCGACATTTTAATAATTGGCGGCGGCATTACAGGCGCTTTAACTGCTTATAAATTACTAAATGAAGGAAAAAAAATTGTTCTTGTAGACCGTCGCGATGTTTGTGGCGGAAGCACTTCTGGAAGTACGGCACTTCTCCAATATGAAATTGATGTTCCACTGCATCAACTCATTAAACTTCGCGGCACAAGATGCGCTGTAGACAGTTATCAGAATGGAAAAAAAGCAATTTTTGACCTTCGAAACATAATTGATGAAGTAGGTTGCGATTGTGGTTTCGAATTCAAAAAAAGCATTTATTTCACTACTTTAAAAAAGGATGTGCCTTATTTAAAAAATGAGTTTAAAGCCCGAAAGCAACATGGTTTTGAAATCAGCTGGCTGGGCAGATCAGAATTGCAAAAAATGGGTCTGAATGCCATTGCAGGAATTGAATCTAAAACTGCAGCTGTTATGGATCCGTTTAAACTTGCCAGTGATCTTCTGTTTCATTGTCATGAAAAAGGAATGCAGATTTTTGACCGTACTAATATTGCTTCCATACAGCATCAAAAAGGTAAAATTATTGCCACTACAGACTCAAAACATGTTATTACGGCCGATCACATAATACACTGCACAGGTTATGAAAGCACAGAGACTTTGAAGGAAAAAGTGGTCGATTTAAAAAGCACCTATGTAATTGCTTCTGAGAGCCAGTCTGATCTTCCAGAAAATTTCAGGCATACTATATTTTGGGATACCGCTTCGCCTTACCATTACATAAGAACTACAGAAGACAACCGCATTATAATGGGTGGCGGAGACGAAGATTTTAAAGACACCAATAAACGTGATAAATTGCTGCCTAAAAAAGAACAATACCTTTTAAAACAATTTTTTAAACGATTCCCAGATTTAAATTTTAAAATTGATTATTCCTGGGCAGGAACTTTCGGAGAAACTAAAGATGGTCTTCCTTATTTCGGAAAGCCAAATCCGAGAAAAAACGAACACTACATTTTAGGTTTCGGCGGAAACGGAATCACCTTCAGCATATTGGGAACAAATTCTATTCTAGATTCACTTTACAACAAAAAAAATACAGATTTGGATTATTATCGATTTGGACGTTAGAAACATGCTAAGCTTCTGAGACGCCAAGGTGTTAAGTTTTTATTTTAAGTATATGATAAAACCCTCAGATTTTGAGTTCTCAAAATCTGAGGGTTTTATTTTATATATTGCTTTAGAGCTAGCGACTTTATTTTTTTGAGATGGCAAAAAAGCTTAGAATCTTAGCGTCTCAGAACCTTAGCAACTTCGGCCATTAGGCCGTAATAGCCAAAGAATTCAAATTAAACTTATATTCTTTTGGACTGCAGTTGAATTTTTGTTTGAAAATTTTTGAGAAATAGCTTCTGCTAGTAAAACCAATGCAATACACTATTTCTGAAATATTTAGATCAGAAGTTCTGATAAGAATTTCTGCTTTAAGCACTCGCATGTGCGTAATGTAATCGTTGACCGTGCGATTATGGATCATTTTAAAACCTTCTTGAAGTTTATTTGGAGAAAGTCCAGATTTTTTGCTCAAAGATTTAATTGAAAAAGCTTCTTCTGGATTTGATTTTATAAATTCAGAAAGTTCTTTTATTTCTTCTAGTTCTCTCAATGTCAATCCGTTTGACTCGTTTGCAAAAGCATGCAAGTCATCAGAATGCTGTTGAATTTCCATCGCAAGAATGATTCTCATAATTCCTTCTTTCAATAAATTTCTAACAACTCCAGTTTGTGTGATCGAATTAAGCTGTTCGATTTTTTCGGCAATCTGTAAATTATAAGATCCGATATAGAAGAAATCTGATGTTTGGTTATTTTCAAAAAAAGTATCTTTTACCTGCTGATTTAAAGAATGAGCCTGATTTGCAGCGTCAATCTGAGTTCCAACAATAATTAAAGTCAGTTTTGTTTTTTTTCCTTTCTCGAAAAACAAAACGTTATCCTTATTTTGTTTTGATGAAACAATTGCCGTCTGAAATGTTTTGAGTTTTCGCTCCTCACCATTTAGTCCAAAACTATGCGATAAATTACCTTTAGAACAATAAGCAAAATAAATTGGCGACGATTTTACGTTTAGAATATCTAGTCTAATATCTGTTGAAAATGTCATGTCAAATTGAACGTAAGAGATATTATCGTTAAAAGAAGCGCCAATTATTGAACCTTCAGCAAAACTATTTTCAACTTCTAATGTATATTCGTCTGAGTCAAAAGCCACCTTTCCGCCAAAACTAGTCTGAAGCTCATCAAATATATTTTGAGTTTTTTCTGTATTTATAGTAACAATTTTCATGGTTCGCCGGATTTAAAATTATAATTTGCTAACAGATTATTTCTAGAAATCTGAAAGTCAAAGTTCGTTTAAAGACCCGCCAAAAATGTTATATAATTTTTTGGTTTTGTTTTATAATTCCTTATAAATGTTTATTTTAACGTAAATCAATATTTATTCAACTTACAAGTATGAAAAGTTTTTCGTTTGCTCCTATTAGTTCTCCCACTTCTAAAATTCTGATTTTAGGCACGATGCCTGGAACTAAATCTTTAGAACTCAATCAATATTATGGCCATAACCAGAATAACTTTTGGAAATTTATGTTTCAGATTCTTGGAGAAGAATTTTCGAAGGATTACGAAATACGAAAAAGCTTATTAATTAAAAATAATATCGCTCTTTGGGATGTCTTACAATTTTGCGAGCGTGTTGGAAGTTTGGACAGCGCCATAAAAAATGAAATTGCAAATGATTTTGAAAATTTCTTAGAAACTCATACGCAAATAGAAGCCATTCTTTTTAATGGGCAAAAAGCCGCAGCATTTTTTAAAAAATATGTTCATTTAACAAAAGAATATAAAACTTTTACACTTCCATCAACAAGTCCTGCCAATGCTAGTAAGGCTTTCCAAGATAAATTCAACGAATGGAGCATCATTAAAACCTTATTATAAAGGCAGCAATTTTATATAATTACAATGCAAATATTGAAATCATGTAACTTTTTCCGTTTAAAGTATAACAAAATACAGCCACTCCCAATCTAATTTTACATCAAAGAAAAATAAGCCGTATTGAAGATTTGATTCACGAAAAGAAAGGCTTTAATTCTTATTAAAATTTACAAAGCAAACTGTAAAAAGTTTAGTCTATAAAGAGAACATTGGTTATGTTAGTTTATTTTTGGGAAAAAGCTACTCTATAGAAATATAGAGTAGTTTTGTTTTTATAAGCTACCATTTAAAGATAAAAACATGAAAATTCAGACTTATTATAATCATATACGGTTTTACACCCCACACCATTTTATATATTATCCTGTTTTAATATTATTTTTAATTGCCAGCATTTATTTGAGTATTACAACAGAAGATCATTTAATATGGTCATTTATAAGTGCCGCGTTTGTATTTTTATTTGTATTGGCTTATATGCTTCGCCAACACTATGCATTAACGCTGCAAAATAGAATTGTACGTTTAGAAATGCGTTACCGATATTTTACATTAACAGGCAAAAGATTTGAAGAATTTGAATACAAACTTACAGACGATCAGATATTTGCCTTACGTTTTGCGCCAGACAACGAATTGATTCCACTTGTAGAAGATGTTTTAAAAAACAACTTAACGGGAGACGCAATCAAAAAAGCCATCGTACACTGGAAAGCAGATTATCACAGAGTTTAAAATGGCAATTACAATGACAAAATTCAATGACAAAATTCAATAACAATATCAATTTTCAATTTTTTAAATTAATTATTGATTTTTGATATTATCATTGTCATTCACATTGTCATTGTGATTTTCATTGTGATTTTCATTTTCATTGACTTTTCTTTCTATTAAAAATAAGATAAAACAGAAAGAGTGCCATCCAAACCAAAACGATTACAGCAAAATAAATTGCCATAATATTCGGGTGTAAGTAATTAGGTTCGTAAAATAACTTATTTAGCGTCTTAATTTTTTCTGCTAAAGCTTTTCTATCAAAAGTATTTCTAATTCCATTAAGAGGTTCCTCTTTGTTATCTCTGTAATGATACACATCTTGAGTTAATTGCTTCGGAACTAAACTCGTTTCGATATTGTATTTTCTCAAAATCGTGTCTAATCTCTGAAAAGTATAGGTAAGTGAATCTTTCTTAGAATTATACAGTAATTTATAACGATCTACAGCAGCCTGGTAAGTTTGTTTGCCAATAGAATCTCCATGAACAGGACTAAATAAAGATTTGTTTTCCAAGAAAATACAAATATCATTATCATGTTCTGGATGAACCTGAATACCTTTAAAAACAATTTCTGTACTATCTCCAATAACTGTTTTTGAGATAACTCTTTTGTACAACTCTTCTTTGTCAAAACCAAGAATATCAAAAATACTATCTGCTTTATGGGTTGTTTTATCAAAAGTGCTTGTCAGCGCTTTTATGGTATCAATACTATAATAACTAGTTTCAGTAATTGGATATTCGCCCGTTACAATGGTATCTTCCTGCTTAATCACAGGATATGGTTTTGGATATAAAATGTTCTCGTAATTGAATAATTTCTCAGAACTGTAAGAAGTATATCCATACAAAAACGGATTTAAAACATTCAAAAGTTTTTTGTCATTATTAAAATCATTTTCAGACAATTCTGTTTTCAGTTTAGCGTTCATTCCGAAACTGTAACTGATAAAAAATGAAAAAGTCAAAAATGAAATCAGCAGCAGACAAATGGCAACTTTAAAAAGATTACCACCTTTATAATTTTCTCTCGAATGATTTCGAATCAGAAAAATCAAGAAAATAAGTAAAAACAATCCGCTTACAAAAAAGTGTGAAATCGAAACGTCATCGTAAAATTTAAATCGGTAGAATTCGGTATAAATATTAATATTTTTCAGCCCCTTAAAAGTAAAATAACCATATGAAAAGTAAGCTAGATGAATTACGGCTAATACAATAAAAGATTTTATGAAATAACGTTTTATATTTTCTGTCATTTTTAGAGTTGCTTAATATTTCTTCTTTCCAATAACTGGAAAAACTGTTTTTTCGGTAAGTTAAATTTACATAATCCGAAATTATAAAAACAGTTCACTACCAACTATTTTAATACAAATCCTTATTTTACTGATATACAATATATTCCAAAAAATAATTCGACCTCAAAATCAAAAATGAACGATTATTTTTACTAACTTTAAATGTTAAATATTACCTAATAAAAACTTAAAAACTAATCTGATGAAACAATTATTTATTTTTTTGGTAATGATGCTCCTTTGGATTCCGCTAAACGCTCAGACAGTTGCTGAAGCCACTAAAAATGAAGACTTAACAACTTTTAAAACTGAAACTGACGATTTTCAAGATAATAGCGTTGATGATCTGCCCTGGCACAATAGAAAATTTAAAGTTTCTGCCGGTGGTTTTTTTCCCGTAAATAATACCGTCGTTAAAGTTGAAGGCAATAACGGAAATATAGGTACTGAAATTGATCTTGAAAATGATTTAGGATTTTCTAAATCAACCGCATCATTTCTAGGAACGTTTGACTGGCGTATTTCTAAAAGATCACGATTAGGTTTTGAGTATTTTGTGCTAGACCGAACTGCAACCAAAACGCTGCAAAGAGATATTAATTTTGGAGACCATACGTATCCAGTAGATGGTAGGGTTCAAGGTACTTTTAATGTACAGATTGCTAGAATTGCTTATGGATACGCTATCCTATCTAAACCTAAATATCAAGCTGGTTTATTAATTGGTGCGCATGTTCTTTTTGCAGATCTCGGCTTACGATTAGAAGCTAATACACAAAGTGTAGAATATCATGATAGTTTTGATTTTACTGCTCCGCTGCCAGATGTTGGAATATGGGGCGAATTTGTTCTTGGAAAGCGTTGGGGTTTATATGCCAACGTAAATTATCTAGCAATAAAAATTGATGAAACTGATGGACGAATCATAAGCTATAATTTATCGGTTTTATATAATGTTGTACAAAATTTCAGCCTTACTGCAGGTTATACTGGTTTGAATTTTAGAGTTGATACTGTTCAGGATCGATTAAACGGTTTCTTAAAATGGGGCTATAATGGACCAACAATAACTGCAGTATACACTTTTGGAAAGCATGTTAAAGTTACTAAATAAAGGTGCTAAGGTTCTGAGATGCTAGGTTCTAAGTTTTTTTTAACCGCAAAGAGCGCAAAGTTTTTTCGCAAAGGTCGCTAAGATTCTTTAGAGTCATTTAAAATAAGAAGTTCGCAAAGCTTTTTTCCAATAGAGCTTTGCGAACTTTTCTTATAGGCGCTATTAGCTTCTCAATAAAAGCTTCTTTGCGGCCTTTGCGTAAATTCTTAGCGCTCATTGCGGTAAAATGACACGCAAAGTTTTTCAAAAACCTGAAACAAAACAAATAAAAAAACAAACCCGATAACTCTCCAGCTATCGGGTTTATTGCCAAACTTAAACTTACTTAACTTAACTCAAAATAAAACTTTATAAATTTAAATCTCATAAAATTAGATTCTTAGCATCTTAGAATCTTAAAAAACTATTTTTCGATTGGAGAGAATTTCACTGCAGTTCCTCCGCCAGCTGCCAATTTGATATTTAAAACAGTTTTGCTGTTTACTTTTTGTTTAGAGATTGTAACTGGATATGGATTAGTTTTATAATTTGCTCCGGGACCATCTGCGTAGATTTCTGCTTCGTATTCTTTGTCTTTATCTAAAAAAGATAAAGCAACTTTTAAATCTCTTGCATTTCTATTAGTGATCGAGCCTAAATACCAATTCTTTTCATCCCAATCTTTGCGGGCAATTGTAGCGTATTCTCCAATTTTAGAATCTAAAACTTTCGTGTCAGACCAAGTGCAAGGCACATCTTTTATGAATTGAAATTCTGGTTTGCCTTCATAATTTTCAGGTAAATCAGATGCCATTTGCAACGGACTGAAAATAATCACATACAATGCCAATTGATTTGCTAAAGTGGTTTGCACTTTTGCTCCAGATGGCGTTTTATAATCAAAATTGAAGTTCCCTGGTGTATAATCAAATGGTCCAGAAAGCATTCTTGTAAAAGGCAGAGTTGTTAAATGCTCAGGCGTATTTCCTCCGTCTACAGACCATGCGTTGTATTCCTGTCCTCTTCCGCCTTCTTGCGACATGAAGTTCGGATACGTACGCTGTAAACCCGTTCCTTTCATCGGTTCGTGGTTATCAATCATAATGTGATATTTAGCCGCCGTTTCGATTACTTTTCTATAATGACGAGCGCCATATTGGCTATCATGCCATTCTTTTTTGTCCAAATATTTGTTTACATAACCCGTTTTAACCGAATTCACGCCCATTTTCTGATACAATTTGAACGCATCTTCCAACTGGTTTTCATAATTTTTGGTTGCTCCAGCTGTTTCATGATGTCCGATTAAACGAACATTTTTCATGGCAGCATATTTTGTAATTTCCTCCAAATTAAAATCAGGATAAGCTTTTACAAAACTAAATGTATTGCCGTCAGCGGTCCAGTCGCCATCCCAACCTTCATTCCATCCTTCAACCAAAACTCCGTCAAAACCGTTTTTAGCAGCAAAATCGATGTACTCTTTTGTGTTCTTGGTTGTGGCCCCATGTTTTGGACCTTGTCCCCAAGTGTATTTTTCCAAATGCATTCCCCACCAAATTCCAATATATTTAGATGGAGTGATCCAAGATAAATCTTCAATTTTTGAAGGTTCGTTCAGGTTTAGCATAATGGTTGAAGTTGCTACCTCACCAGGAGTTTTACCCACAACAATAGTTCTCCAAGGCGTTTTAAAAGGCGTTTCTGCGTATACTTTTACACCATCAGCCCACGGCACTAAATCACTTTTGTATTGTTTGTCTGTAGTTTTCAAAAGCGTCATTGAGGCAAAATCTGTTAGGTTGGCTTCATGAATGGCTACATACAATTTGTCTTTAGTTTCAAAAGTTGCTGGCGTATTGATCGTATCTGTTTTACTCATTAACGTTTTACGGTATTCGCTTTCGTAATAACTGTTTTCGCGGTGAACTGGAATCCACCAAACGTCATTGTTGTCTTTAAATGTAAATTGCGTTACTTCGTTAGAGATTTTTACTTTTCCTAAATGAGGCTGTTTTGGAAATTCATAACGAAATCCGACACCATCATCAAAAACCCTGAAAATGATATCAACTAGACGCTCCTCGCCTTTTGCTTCTTTTAAGTGAACAATCAGTTCGTTATGATGATCTCTTACTTTTTTGAATTCGCCCCAAGGCTGTTCCCAAGTTTCATCTGCCGATTTTTCTTCTGTCGAAACGACTTCAAAACCATCAGTCATTTTTGCTAAACCTTGAAATTCAAATCCCATGAGAGAAGGCTCAATAACCGATTTTCCATTAGAAGAAAAACTGTATTGCGGTTGTCCAGAAGGTGTCAATTCAAAGGTTAATTCAGAGATTTTTTCAGGAGAACTGATTTTATACGTTTTTTTAGTACTGCAAGCCATAATAAGCATTGATGCAAAAGCCAATAGACAGTATCTATATTTTCTGTTTTTCATTATTTAAATTGTATTAATTACAGCTCTATTTTATTTCGTTTATTACTTGTTTTGCTTTTGCTGGCTGCATTGAAACAAAATAATTAAACGCTTGGTCGAGTTTTTTCTGGATTTCGACATTTCCTTTTTTCTGTACGCGTAAATCATACAATTTGCTGATATCTGGAAATACGCTTTCTGTATTTTTTATTCCAGAGAAAGTTTTTATTTTTTCGATAAAAGAATAGCCAAACTCAACTGTTGGCTCCATCATGGTTCCTTCTCCGAAATCATTCCACGTAATCAGCTGCAGGTAATTTACATTGGCATTTTTGGCTAAAGCAAGAGTTTCATCAAGCGTTGCTCCATTCTTATGATCAATGGTCCAACCTATCGCTGCGCCACCTCCGCCTTCAGCATAAAAGTCTTTAAAACCCGGATAAGCACTTCCCATTGCTACACTCAATTTTGGCTTGGTATTGGTATAGAAATTTGTGAGGTAACTGTTGTCTTTGTATACCCAAGCATATTCGCCAGAAGCATTTTCTCCTGCCATTGAAGAGTGATCCCAAAGTGTCAAGAAAGTTGGTTTTGCTGTTAAAGTATTAAAGACATTTGTCCATTCAGTTGGGGTCTTTAGAACAATTGGTCCAAAATTCATTAAAAGCGGTTTGCTATTGATCTTAATATAATTAGCATCAGAAAAATAATTCTTTTCTACATAAGCCAGATCTGTTTTTGCTGCACCAGTTACTGAAATTGCTTTTCCTGCATTGACAACATTCGTCAAAAATCGATCTTCGTATACAATGGCATATTCTAAACCTACTTTGTCTAGCATTTCAATAAGCTGATCTGTATTTTCTTTAACCATTCTATAATCATTTACATCGTAAGTGCCATACCAGTCGATTAAAACTCCATCAATTCCTGAATATTTCATCAACAGCAAATGATTCTCAATCACATTTTTATCGCCTGAGTGATAAGGTCCAATCAGCGGATAATAATACGATGCAATTTCTCTTCGGCCATTTGCTCCTATATTGTTCGGATTTTTGTTTGCCATTGTCCAATGATATCCCCATTTTTTATCGGCACTACTTTCGTTGGTTTCAAACCACGGCATATAGTGCATATAAATCTTGGTGCTGTTGGTTTTCTCAATCGCAACAGGTACTGTTTTTTCTGGTTCTACTGGTTTGTCTGGCCCCTTGTCATCGTTGCTGCAGCCAGCAGCCATCACAATGCTCATCAAACCGAAAACCAACGACGTGATATATCTTTTCATATTGAGATATTATTTTATTTACTTAATAATTTAAACCATAGAAACATAGCTTTTTGAAACTTAGAAAAAGGCTTTTTCACTTACATAAATACATCCCGATAGCTATCGGGACTATGTGTGAGAAACTAGTTTCTTTCCTTTTTGTTTTTTACACATAAAAACCTATGTTTCTATGTGTTAAATATATTTTAAGCACTGTCGATCTATTTAATGCAACATTTAAAAACATGTCAGCCTTCCACGACTAACCAACATGGAAGACTGACATTCTAGTAACCTAATTTGGATACCCAGGATTTTGTTTTAAGTTTTTGTTAGTAGTTAAAACGGTACTTGGGATTGGGAAAATTGCTCTATATTTCTCCGTTGTACCTTTTGACCACCACGGTTGGAAGAACGTTCCGAAACGGATATTATCTGTTCTTCTTCTCCCTTCAAATGTAAATTCTTTCAACAACTCTTGATCTATGAACGCAAGGTCAATTGTTGCAGGCAATTCTTCGCCTGCACGAGACGCCACTTGCTGTACAAATGGTCTAGCTAAATCTGGCGAACCTAAACGAACGTAACATTCTGCCTGCATCATCAAGATTTCTGCATAACGGATTAATACAAAATCATGATCACGCTCCCATTGTTCTCCTGCTTTCATTTCATATTTTGCCAAACGAACCCCTTCATTCTCTTTTGCATCTTCTAAACTTGTCAGATTCTCAGTATAGGTTAACGGTTCTCCGTTGTCCATCATAATCACAGAACCTGTTGCAAGATTGATTTGATCGCCTTCTAGCATACATTTTTTTCTTTTGTCTGTGTCTGCAAAAGCTGAGTAAACGCCTGGCTGCGCGCACATTCCGTTTGCACTCCAAGGATAATTGTTTGGTATTGCAGAAATAGCCAATTTTTGGTTGTAGTGGCAAGACATTGAGTTCATGTAATTTCCAACTGTTCCTGCTTTTGAATCGTAAGGGATTGCAAAAATAATTTCAGGAGAAGTTTGGTTTTCTGTCACGAAATTGGCGAAGAAATCTGGTGTTAAGCTGTAACCTGTAATTTTCTGGCACATATCTAAACAATCCTGCCAACGAGGCTGACCTATAAATGCTTCTGAATTTAAATATAGTCTAGCTAAAACAGCATAGGCTACGTTTCTAGTGAATTTAGAATACACCACATTTGGATTTAAATACGGAATAGCATCTGTTAACTCTTTTTCGACAAAATCATATACTTGTTTTCTTGTTGAATTAGACGGAAGGTCTGTATCCTCAAAATTGGTTACAATTGGCACATTTCCAAACAAATCTAAAAGATTGTAGTAGTAATAGGCTCTAAGCGCTTTTAATTCGGCAAAGATTGGCGCTTTTGCTTTATCTGACAAAGATGATTTATTGATCTGATAAATAATCGCGTTGATTTTAGCGATTCCGGTATAGTTGTATCGCCAAGCCGAAAGAATCATTCTGTTATCTGATTTCCAAGTATGTTTTTGAGCATCTTGATATTGTCCTCCATCGTACCAGTTTGTACCTCTTGTCGGAATTGTAGCTTCATCTGAAACTACTTCATTCAAAAAGAAAACATATTCGCAAGTTGGAAAATTATTTGAGATTGCATCGGAGAATCCTCTTAACGAAGAATAAGCTCCACCTACCAGCGCATCAATTTCTTTGGTTGTGTTTCCAAAATTTCCGTCTTCTACCTGATTATACAACTGTTCGTCCAAATCAGTACATGATACCGTAAAAAGCATGCTTAAAAGTAGGGCTGCTGTTATTTTGATTTTCATTTTTAATATTTTATGGTTATCAATTCGCTTAGTTATTCAGCGTAAAATTTAGTCCAACAGAAATTGTAGTTGGTCGAGGATAATTGTTGTATTTATCAATACCAGGAGCTGCCAATCCAGTTTGATCTGTACCATCTTGAGCATTTAAGCCAATTTCTGGATCTACACCTTTGTAACCTGTAATTACAAATAAGTTTTCTCCCATTACATACATTCTAAATTTAGATTTCTTGTATTTCAATGGCAAAGTATAACCAAAAGTCAAAGTCTGAAGTCTAAAGAAAGAAGCATCTTCAATCCAGTAATCAGAATACTTAGGGGCAGAAGTAATACCGCTACTTAAGAAAGAATCTGGCACATTAAAAGCAGGCAGTCTGTTCGGGTCGTTTAACATCATGTTGGTAGCATTTAAAGCTTTCTGGCCAAACATTCCGTATCCAGAAAATCCAAGATCAAAATTTCCGTAAGTAAAATTCATTCCGATACCTAAAGTCAAATCTGGCTGAATGTTTCCTAAATCTGTTTTGTCTGCATCAACCAAAGCGCTTTCCTCAACAACTTGTCCTGCTGCATTGTAATACTGAATTTTTCCGTTAGCATCTAAACCAGCATTTTTGAATCCCCAGAAAGTTCCAACAGGATATCCTTCAGCAATAATTTGAGAATATTGTCCAGACATACCTGCTAAACCATGAAGAGATCCGCTATAGATAACATCTGTTTTATAGGTTGGGTTTGACAGTTTTTCAATTTTCTGAACGTTGTGTCCAAGAGTTAAATTAGCATTCCAATTGAATTTATCTCCTCGAATAATGTCAGCATTCAAAGTTAATTCTACCCCTTTGTTTGACATTTCACCAACGTTTGCCAGCATTGTTCCTACTAAATATGGAGGCTGAGGCACTTCGTATGTATATAACAAATCTTTGGTTGTTTTAGAATACCATTCAAAAGATCCTGTAATTCTGTTGAAAAGTCCAAAATCGAAACCAATATTAACTTGTTCTGTAGATTCCCATTTCAAGTCAGGATTCGGGTTTTGTTTTGGAGAATAAGCCAAACTCCAAGTTTTTGTAACTGGATCGTAGTAACTGTCGTTTCCAACTCCTAAAATAGAAAGTGATTTGTACTCACCAATTCCGTCCTGATTTCCTGTAACTCCGTATCCTACTCTAAGTTTTAAATTATCCAACCATCCTTTTGAAGATTCCATAAATTCTTCGTTAGAAATTCTCCACGCAGCAGAAGCAGATGGAAAAGTTCCCCATTTATTGTTTTCTCCAAAACGGCTAGATCCATCACGTCTTACCGTTGCTGTCAATAAATATTTGCCATCGTAACCGTAGTTAGCACGAGCATAGAAAGAAACTAAATTTGATTTTCCTTTGTATGAATAAACATCACTCAAACGGTAATTGTAACCAGCTCCTAAATTGTTATAGCTGAAAGCATCTGTTACAAATCCGCCTCTTTGCGCTCCAAAACCTTCGTAGATATTTTCAAGGTAAGAATAACCGGCTAAAGCACTGATGTTGTGTTTGTCGATAACTTTGCTGTAGTTTACATAAAGTTCACCTTGTGCATTGGTATATTCTGCATACGTTCTTTGTGCAAAACCGCCTTCAGTCTGTCCTTCCATAACCGCATAAGATGGTTTGTAAGTACCTCCTTTTACAGCATTATGTTCTAACGAAATATTCGCTGTAGCAGTAAAGTCATTCAAGAATTTTACATCTGTTTTAAAATAACCTAAAAGTCTGTGTCTCTCATTATCGAAAGTTCTGTTAGTTAAAATCTCAACTGGATTTTCGTAAATGTTTCCTGTTACCACACTAAAATTTCCGTTGGCATCGTAAACTGGAATTGTCGGATTTAAGTTGTATGCTCTTTCAAAAATTCTGTAATCGATTGGATGCCATTTGTCAATATTTGCAAATAAACCCATATCAAATTTTACTTCTTTGTTGTCTCCCAAAAATTGATAAGCGCTAACATTCCCGCTTAATCTTTCTAAACCTGACTTTTTAATAACGCCTTCGTTGTTTAGGTAAGAAAGCGAAGTTCTAAAACCGCTATCTGCTTTTCCAGAATTGATGCTTAAAGTATGAGATTGAGAAATTGCTGTCTGCTCAATTGCTTTTTGCCAATTTGTATTTGCTCCATAATCAACCGCATCTGCAATTTGATTCTGACGAACATATCCTCTCCATTGATTTGCAGATAATAAATCTAAGTTATCATTTACGTAACCTATCCCAGTTTGTCCGTTGTATACAACAGAAACTCCTTTTGTTCCAGATTTTGTTGTAATCATGATTACTCCGTTTGCACCACGAGAACCGTAGATTGCAGTTGCCGAAGCATCTTTAAGAACGTCCACCGATTTAATGTCTGAAGGTTGAACCACGTTTATGTCAACACCAGCAATTCCATCCACAACGATTAGCGGACTATTGCTTGCTGTTAAAGAAGTTCCTCCACGAAGACGGATTGTAGAACCCGCCGCAGGATCTCCAGAAGGACGAATAATATTCAATCCCGCTACTTTTCCTTGCAAAACCTGCTCTGTAGAAGAAATGTTTCCTTTTACTAAATCATCTGCTCCAACAGTCGAAATTGCTCCTGTCAAATCTGCTTTTTTCACCTTTCCATAACCCACAGAAACTACTTGAACTTCTGCTAAAGTATAGCCGTCATTTTGCAGACGAACCTCAACGTTAGAAGTACTTCCGGTAATTTGAATTTTCTGTGTTGTTGATCCGATAAACGAAACTTCAATTGCACCTCCTACGGCTACCTGAAGACTGAATTTACCATCAAAATCTGTTGTAGTTCCGTTTTTTGTTCCTACTTCAATGATAGAAGCTCCCGGCAATACCGTACCTGTATTGTCATAAACGGTTCCTGAGATTTGTTTTTTCGTCTGCGCGAAAGTGCTGGCAGAAAGAAAAAGCATAAAAATCATCAATACCGCTCCTTTAGCAGTCCACATTTGATGCAGGACGCTTTTTTTATTTTTACTATTCATTAGAATTGGTGTTTTAATTTAATAGTGATTATTTATCTAAAGTTTTAAGCGGAATCGTCGTATCCGAAATCGTTTTGTCTTTATTATCTTTTACCAAAACGTGGATTTCACTTAAATTTGGAACTCCATTTAGTTCTGAAACTAAATTGACAAAACCTTTAATTTCTGAAGTTCCCCCTGTAAACTCACCAGAAATCGTTTTTGGTCCAGCTGTAATCGTGTAGATCAATTTGTTTACCCCTACCTCGTTATTTTTTCGCGACATTCCAAGAAAATCCTTTTGGCTAATTTGCGATGGAAAGAAAGCAAAACTTGGAGGCGGCGGCGGAATAAATTCTCCGGCATAAATAATCTGATCACCAGAATTTGTGGTCCAATCTTTTGCTACCATAAGGAAAGTGATGTTTTCCATCACAAAACCTGGCTCGGTATTGTAGTATTGCTGTGGAATCAAATCCATTCTGTAGAAACCATTTCCAAGATCTTTCAATTTTGTCTTTTCAGAAACTTCTGGAATCCAAGCCTGATATTCTTGCAAAACAGCCCAGTTGTTTAGACCACTATGAAAGTGAACACTTGGCACACCTGCAAAACCATCTTTTAAATTTGAATTGAATAAAATACTTACCGGTTTATCAATCAAAGGTTTGGAAGGATAAGATCTGATTAACTCATTTGCTGTATAAAAAGATGAAAAATCAGTATATGGCACATTGGCAACATCACTCTGTTTAGATCCGTTTTTGTTTTTCAAACGAAACCAAAATCCATCGCTCTTAGCTATTTGTTCTGGAGTTTTAGAAAAATAAACTGTTGGAGTTAAAGTAAAACTCCAGATTTTATTTCCTTCATACTTTAATTTTGCAAAGTCAGAAGAGTTTTCCCAGTGTCCAGCATCTGGTTCAGATGGAGACCAAATCCAGATGTATAAATCTTCTGTTTCAGCAAATGTCGACGCCGACATGTCAAAATACCACGTAACCTGTTCATCATATTTGTAAACAACAGGAAATGACGATATAGGCCCTACAGCTCCAGCGGCTTCTTGTGCCTGAATAAAATTAGGAGCCATCAACAAGGCAAGTAAAATTGTATATATAAACTTTTTCATGTTACTTTTTAATTAATAGCATTTAATTTAAACACATAAGACACAAAATCTACACCTCCAGAAGCATGTGTCAATTGAATCTGCATTTCTTTGGTTTTACCTGGAACTGAAACTAATCTCAATTCATCTGTTTTCTGCGTTTTTTGAGCATCGCTGTACAAATAGATTTTTGTTCCAACACCATTGGTCTGCTGAAAATCTGAGCTTAATGCCCAATATCCTTTAGGAGCAAATAATGGAGGGACATCTCCTGTTACTTCATAACTTGTTGGATTGTTCTTTTCATCTACGTTAAATTTGATTTTAAAATCTTCGTAGTTAAAATAAGTACTCAAGTTTTCTTCGTTTGGTTCGATCTTATTTGCTTTCGCAACTTCATCAACCATTTTCAGATTTGTTAATCCCCAATTTCCATTTACTTTTTCATAAAGAGTAATCGGTTCTACGTAGCTTCCGTCATCTGTGTTATCGCATCCGATCGCAAAGAAACACATCATAAAAGCTAGCCAATAAAGACTTTTACATTTCATAAATTTTTGGTTTTCGTTAGTTTGTTATCCCCTTCAAAAGGATACAGCGAAACTAGACCTTAAATAAATCCTAAAAAAAAAATCTGAGAAAAATCAAGATAAAATTCAAACAACAAAACACTTAAGCACTTAAAAATTAACAGTTTACAATTTTAAACATAAACAAAAAATCAAGATGGTGTTAAGATAAAAAGTAGCGGTTTTTAAATGGTAAAAATGACAATATGTAAAATAATAAGTATATTTTTTTCACTATGCATATATATAACCACTTTTTATTGTATAATTGCAAATAATTTACCTGTTTTTAACATTTACAGCTTATTTTCACCCTGAAAATCCCCTTTAAAGCGATGTTATTAAACATTTTACAACACTTAAAAAACAGGTTTAGCTTAATCTCAAACTTATTCTTATTTTTAAAACCTATTAACTAATTATATCTATCAACCAACCTTTTTCCCTAAACCAAAACAAATCATGCAAAGAATATGGATGCTGTTTTTCTTCCTAGGCATTTTTTCTCTTACTGCAAAAGAGACAAATCCTTATTTAGAAGAATTAGATCAAGCGCTCTTGAAAAAAGAGATTTATCTGAAACAGAAATATCGAAAAATTGAATCTTTAAAGAAAAATATATCAAAGTTTACCCTTAGTCAGAATAATGAAGAACTATACAATTGCTATATGTCATTGTTTGACGAATACAAATCTTTTAAATATGATTCGGCGTATTATTATTTAGATCAGGCAAAAATCAAAGCAAAAGTTTTAAAAAACCCAAAACATTTAGCCAAAAGCCGAATAAAAGAAGGCTTCGTCCTCCTTTCTTCTGGACTTTTTAAAGAAGCAATTGATACTTTAAATGTGGTTGATGAAAGCCAATTAGAGATCAAAAATAAATTTGAATATTACAGCATCAAAGCGCGTGCTTATTATGATTTGGCCGATTATAGCAGTGATCAGCGTTTTAATATTCATTATATACAGCAAGGAAACCATTTTCTTAAAAAAGCTTTAGAATTAATCGGAACAAATACCAATGAATATTGGGCGGCAGAAAGTTTGAAACGCCTGAAACAACAAGACTGGAGAGGCGCCGAATTTGCTTTCAGCTATTGGATTAACAACTATAATCTGCCTCCAGACTATTATGGAATCGCAACTTCGAGCCTTGGTTATATTTATTCCGAAAGAGGTTATACCAAAAAAGCCATTCAATACCTGGCTCTCGCCGCAATTGCCGATGTTAAAAATGCTACGAAAGAAACCGTAGCGCTTCGAAATTTAGCCAACGAACTCTTTAAAATGGGTTATTTGGATAAAGCAAACGAATACATCAACATCGCAATGGATGATGCCACTTTTTATAATGCAAGACATCGAAAAATTGAGATTTCGTCCATTTTACCTATTATCGAAAAAGCACAGCTAAATAATGTAAAGGATAAGAATGATAAGCTGGAGAAAATTATTATTCTTTTGACAATCTTAACGGTCATTATTTTTGTTTTTCTCGGCATCATTTTCAAGCAATTAAAAGAAAAAAACAAAGCGAGAAAAATCATGGCCGATTCGTATTTACAATTGCAGGAAATGAATGTGAGTTTGAGCGAAGCCAATGCAATTAAAGAAGAATATATTACTTATTTTATCAAAGCTACTTCGGCTTTCATCAATAAAATAGATCATATCCAGAAAAGTACGCTTCATAAAATCATCACCAAAAAAACAGATGAAGTTATTGCGAGTTTGAAACGTTATAATGTTAAGGAAGAACGAGAAAACCTTTTCCATCAGTTCGATGAAATCTTCTTGAAGCTGTTCCCTACATTCGTAACGGATTTCAATAAATTATTCCCAAACGATCATAAATGCATTGTCAAAAAAGGCGAGCTTTTGAATACCGAATTACGAATTTTTGCTTTATACAGGTTAGGAATCCAAGACAGCAGTCAAATGGCTGAATTTCTGGAACTTTCTGTAGCTACCATTTACACGTATAAAACCAGAATTAAAAGCAAATCTGATTTTAAAGATACTTTTGAGCAGAAGATTATGGAGATTAAGACAATCTAAGCTGCTAAGTTTTTTTTAGCCACGAATTCACGAATTTTTATTGAAAATGATACGTGAAATTTGTAAGCAACAATTACGCGAATAGATATTAAAAAATAATTCGTGAATTCGTGGCTAAAAAAAGTTATTCCCCTGATTCCAATTGCAAAATGGTATTTTGATAAATGGTACTCAATGAAAATAATTGTTCTGCAAAAATCATAGCAGCAATCGGAACAAAGAAAAATGCGATTAAATCTTCTTCATATAAAAAGTAAGTCGAAATCATCGCTAACCTAGTATATTCAAGATAATAAATCCATTTTCGTTGTTCTAATAGAGCTCCGCAATTGATCAAGGTTATAATTACTAGCGAAAGCACAAAAACTTTATCATACAAGTCCAAATAATCAAAATAATAAGTGAAAACAGTTAAAATAAGCGTGCAGATTCCTAACTGTATATATAGGTAATTTTTAAATCGAAGTCTCTGATTTGGAGCTGCTTTATCTTGCAGAAAACGTTTCTCGAGAATCGGACGAATATCCTGATCCATATCGGCTGGACTTCCGAAAACGGCATTCCATCTGGCTTTAAATCCGCTGGAGCGTTGCCATAATTCGTAGATTTCGAAGTAATAATGAAAATGCTGCCACAAGAAACTATAGCTTTTCAGCGGATGCGTTAATCCGTATTTTGGTTTTTCTTCTTCAGTCTGGAAAGTTCCAAAAAGACGATCCCAAAAAGTGAACATATCGCCATAGTTTTTATCCAGATATTTTTCGTCAGAAGCGTGATGCACTCCGTGAACAGAAGGCGTTACAAAAACATATTCCAACCATTTTATTTTTCCGATGAGCTGGGTATGCGTAAAAAAGGAGTAAGCGCCATGCACAATCAGCATGGTAATTACCATACTTGGATGAAAACCGATTAAAGGCAGCACACACCAAAATCCCGTTCTGATGATAGCTTGAAATGTAGTAATTCTGGCCGCAGCCGTAAAATTAAATTCTTCACTGTGATGATGAACAATATGTGCCGCCCAGAAAAAATTGACCTCGTGCCCTAATCTATGATACCAATACCAGACAAAATCAGTAGCTAGAATTAATGCAAACCAAACCAAGGCATTGCTCGGAATCTCAAATATTCTATAATCGTCATAAATCAAATAATACAACTGATAAAAGCTGGCCGCAACAAATAGGTTAATCAAACGTTCTGCAATTCCGATGGAAATATTGGAAACGGAACTTTCATAATTAAAAATTTCAGGCCTTTTTCTGCGTTGGGCAAGCTTATATTCTAAAAACAAAAAAAGAAAAAAGGCCGGCATAGCAAATGCTAGAAAATTGATGTTTTTCATTTATGTGATGCTTTTTCGATTCTAAAAATTATGTTGGGTAATATAATTTTAACACATAGGAACATAGATTTTTATTGTTTTTCCTCTTCTTGAGATTACAAGAAAAGTAAGCTTTAACACATAGCTATGTGTATTTAAATTAGTGAAACGCCTTTATATAGACTAACAAAAACTATGTTTCTATGTGTTTAATAATTTTCTTTTAATAATCAAACGAAAAAGACATTTCCATCAATTCCGTTTTCAGCAGACAAAAAACGTAATCAACGAAAATGATCTTTTACGAAATAAACCTGATTTAATTTTGCTTAAACAAAGGAGCTTCCAAAGCCACTTCTTTTACCGATTGTGTTTCGGCTACTTTTTTCAAAGCAATAATATAAGCAGCAATACGAGGCGTTACATTGTGTTTTACTGCCACTCTAAAAACAGTTTCAAAACCTTTTTCTAATATATCCTCCAGACGTTTATTAATCTGATGGATTCTCCAAGACTCCAAAAGCGAATTCTGAAGCCATTCGAAATAAGAAACGGTCACACCGCCTGCATTGGCTAAGATATCAGGAACAACTAATATATTTTTATCATGCAAAATCTGATCTGCATCTGAAGCAACTGGGCCATTAGCACCTTCAACAATAATTCTGGCTTGAATGTCGCCTGCATTTTTGTGCGTAATAACATCTTCTTTAGCAGCTGGAATTAAAACATCAACATCCAAAAGCAATAAATCTTCATGTTTTATGGCAACTGAATTTGGATATCCTTTTATGGTTTTGTTATTCAGATTGTAATACAAAATCAGTTCAGGAATATTAATTCCGTTCGGATTATAAAATGCTTCAGAAACATCGCTTACTGCTACAATTTTCACTCCTTTTTCATGCAGAAATAAAGCAGAGTGTAATCCAACATTTCCAAATCCTTGAATTGCTGCTGTAGCTCTTGCCGGTCTGATTTTTAATTTTTGAAGCGCCAAAATCGTAATGATGCTTACGCCTCTTCCCGTTGCTTCTACTCTACCTAAAGATCCGCCAGAATGAAGGTGTTTTCCTGTAACTACAGCATGAATTGGTCTTCCATGCAGTATTGAAAACTCATCCATCAGCCATCCCATTTCGTCTGGGCCTGTTCCCATATCTGGCGCAGGAACATCTTTTTCTGGTCCGAAAATATCAGCTAAAGCTTTGGTGTAAGCTCTTGTAATTTTTTCTAATTCAGTTTTAGAATGGTTTCTAGGATCGCAAATAATGCCGCCTTTTGCTCCACCAAATGGAATTCCAGTTACAGCAGATTTCCAGGTCATCCAGGCGGCAAGTGCTTTTACCTCATCCAAATTAACACCGGTATCATAACGGATTCCTCCTTTTGAAGGTCCTAAAGCGGTGTTGTGAATTACACGATATCCTTCAAAATTTTGAACGTTTCCGTTATCTAAAGTGATAGAAAAGTTTACCGTTATTTGTTTTTCTGGGCGCTGCAGTTTTTGTTTAATAGAATCATCTAAATTCAAAATATCTGCAGCGATATTAAAGCGATCAATCATAGATTGAAACGGATTGTGTTTTATAGTTTCTGAGCTCATACTATATAGTTTTTAGGTTTGGGTTATTTTTTATGTTTATCAACCTTCTCTCTGAAGATTGTGTCTATTTTATACTGTCTCCTAGTTGCAACACGGAATCTTGATTAAGCAGCGGCGCATCAAAATTTTCATATTTCTGTTGGTTCTCATATCTTGATTTTTTAACGATTCAAAAAAAAGCCTTTCATGGTGCAATGAAAGGCTAAAAAAAAAATAACTAACAAGTACTTTCTCTATTAACGCCATTTCAAAACGTGATTCATCATGCAGCACATCGCAAAGCAGCATGGAAAAGACGTTCTTATATTTTGACTATAGTTTTTCATTGTTGAGACAAAGCTACAAAAATATATTTATAAATTCTATAGAATTAGTCGAGTTAATTTAAAACATTTTCAATTTACTTACAAAAACAGCTGTAAATTAAAGGGTTATAAACTAAAAAAAATTACTGCAATTGCGATAAAAATATAAAAACAACCGCTATAAGAGCTAAAAACAATCCCAAAATATTGATTTTGGAAAGCTTTTCTTTGAAGAAAAAAGCGCCAATAAGAGTTCCTAAAATAATTACCCCCATATTCATTCCGGCAAAAACTGTCGATGGATTTTCTGCAAATGCTTTATGCGCTTTTAAATAGAATAATATATTTCCGAAGTTGAAAATTCCAACCAATATTCCGAAAGGAATGCTTTTTAGAACAAAATTTTCTTTCGCTATAAACAGCTTATACAGCACGATTACAATAGAAACGGCAAAAGCAATTAGGAAAACAAAAAATAAAGATGTTGTGTAAGGAACAACAGTATATAAAGCTATTTTCTTAAAAAGAATATCTATAATTCCAAAACCAAGTAAAACCGTTGCTGGATAAATCCATTTGTTTTCTGTGTTGTCTGATGGCTTTTTTAAGATGAATAAAAGCGCAGCAAAACCGACTAAAACTCCAATAACTTTATAACTATTAAATCCTTCATTAAATAACAGCCAAGCCGCCAAAATCGGAATAAATAATGATAATCTTTGTGCAGCATCTGTCTTTGCAATTCCCATATATTTTATCGAAAGTGCCAGAAAAAGAAATAATATTGGAAGTAAAATTCCAACAGAAGTATAAATTTCTAATGGCGCATTATGATCTAATTCTTTGAGATTTGGACTAAAAGTGAAATAGCAAAGTGCAATTGCTGCTATATAATTGAATGAAATTATCTGAGAAGGATTAGCATTATATTTTCTTGAAATTTTGAATATAACGCCAACTGTAACACTGCATAAGATGCTTAAAATAAGAAACAACATAAATTTATATTTGGATTGTAAAAGTAAGTATTGCAAAATAAAAAAGTCCAGCCAGTTTTAAAAAACCAGCTAGACCAGATTAAGTTTTAATGCAATTCAATAAAATTTAATTTAAACACATAGAATCATAGATTTTATTCTTTCTGTTTAAGATTGCAAAAAAAGCAAGCTTTAACACATAGCTGCTATGTGAATTTAAATTAGTGAAACGCCTTTTTCTCAATTTGCAAAAACTATGTTTCTATGTGTTAAAAAAAAACTTCATCTCATTTTTTAGAACTTACTAATATAACTTCCGTAAATATCTCTAAACTGATTTCCTTTTGCAAAACGGTCTTTGCTCAGTTTTTTATATTCAACCAACCCCCAAAGGATGAATTCTTTCATAAAATAAATATCTTCCTTTGCTAATTGTGGCTGGTATTTTTTTAATAATTCATCCAACGGCGTTACTTCATCCAAAATACTTTTGTATTCTGCATCAGAAGCGTCATCTAATAATTCGAAGCCGCTTTCCGCGAAAAACCATTCTACAATATCAGAATATGGTGTTTTTTCGTCTGGCTTTTCTAATTTTTCTATTTTAGGGAAATATTCTGGGAATAAAGTTCTAATCGCAGATCCAATCAGACTTTCCGCTACAACATCAGCTCCCTCCTGCTCTCCTTCGTAAACCAATTCTACTTTTCCTGTAATGGCTGGAATGATTCCGATAAAATCAGACAAACGCAAAGTGGTTTTATCAACACCAGAAATTAAGGCACGGCGTTCTGCAGTACTGATTAAATTTTCGAAAGCTGTAATACTCATTCTGGCACTTACACCACTTTTATTGTCGATGTATTCGCTTTCTCGGGCTTCGAAACTAATTTGTTCTAAAATATCTCTAGCCAAACTCGGAACGTAAACAACGTCGGTTTGGTTTTTATCTAATTTGGATTCTTGTTCTGTAATCGTTCTTGCAATTTCGATACTTTCTGGATAATGCGTAAGAATCTGAGAACCGATTCTATCTTTTAAAGGCGTTACAATACTTCCTCTATTGGTGTAATCTTCCGGATTTGCTGTAAAAACAAACTGCATATCGAGAGGCATTCTCAATTTAAAACCTCTAATTTGAATATCGCCTTCTTGCAGAATATTAAACAATGCTACTTGAATTCTGGCTTGCAAATCGGGTAATTCGTTGATTACAAAAATACAACGATTGGCTCTTGGAATCATTCCGAAGTGTATTACGCGATCGTCAGCATAAGACAGTTTTAAATTTGCCGCTTTAATTGGATCAACATCGCCAATTAAATCGGCAACCGTTACATCTGGAGTGGCTAGTTTTTCAAAAAAACGTTCATTTCTGTGTAGCCATGCAATTGGCGTTTCATCTCCTTTTTCTGCGATTAAATCCTTCGCAAAACGAGAAATCGGATGTAACGGATCGTCATTGATTTCTGAACCTTCAACAAACGGAATGTATTCATCCAATAATTCGACCATTTTACGAGCCAAACGTGTTTTTGCCTGTCCGCGAAGTCCCAACAAATTGATATTATGACGAGATAAAATTGCACGTTCCAATTCTGGAATAACTGTGTTTTCAAATCCGTGAACACCTTCAAAAACAGGTTTTCCCGATTTGATTTTTTCACGAAGATTATTTCGCAATTCATCCTTTATGCTTGTACTTTTATAACCAGCGGCTTTTAATTGACCTAATGTCTTTATAGTTTTTATTTCCATTGTGTTGAAATATAGTTTTTGTTTATTTATTGATGTGTGCTTCGACTCCGCTCAGCATGACAATTAATGGGTTAGACTCACTACAGTGCTTCTCTACGATATTCGTTGCTTATATTCATTTTCAAAAGAAACCTTTATCACTTTGTCTCTTTGTTACTTTGCTATTCAGAACCTTAGTATCCTAGCAACCCTATTTAATCCTCTTCTTCCTATTTGCTTCATAATCCTCAAAAATCATTTCACCCAAACCTTTAATTCCGGTATAAAATGCTTTCCCTTGATTAGCCTCAGTAAACTGATTTACAAAACGCTGTAAATACGGATCTCTGGCAATCATAAAAGTCGTAATCGGAATATGAAGTTTTCTTGCTTGTTGTGCCTGAGTGTAGCATTTATCGACAATATATTCGTCCAAACCATTACTATTCATATAATAAGAACCATCTCGCTCGCGAACACAACTTGGTTTTCCGTCAGTGATCATAAAAATCTGTTTATTGGTGTTGCGTTTTCTTCGCAAAATATCCATCGCCAATTGCAACCCCGCAACTGTATTGGTATGATATGGTCCAACTTGCAAATACGGCAAATCTTTTATCGGAATGGTCCAGGCATCATTACCAAAAACCAAAATATCTAGTGTATCTTTTGGGTACCTTGTTGTGATTAATTCTGCCAAAGCCATAGCAACTTTTTTTGCAGGAGTAATTCGGTCTTCGCCATACAAAATCATACTGTGACTAATGTCGATCATTAAAACGGTACTCATTTGAGCTTTATACTGAGCATCTTCTACTATCAAATCGTTTTCAGTCAGCATAAAACTTTCTACACCATTATTGACTTGAGCATTTCGAAGACTTTCCGTTAATGAGATTCTCTCTAAACTGTCTCCAAAATTATATTCGCGGAATTCTCCTGTGTGTTCATCGCCGCTTCCAGCATATTTTGTTTTATGATTTCCGTTTCCAGACTTTTTCAAGTTTCCAAAAATCTGATCCAACGCTTGCTGTCTAATGGCTCTTTCAGTTTTTGCTGTAATGCCAAAACCAGAACTTCCATCACCTTTTACTTCATCTCTGATGTACCCTTTTTTCTTAAGGTCTTCGATAAAATCGTCAATAGTATAGTTCTCGTCGGTAAGTTTGTATTCTTTGTCCAGTTCCCGAAGCCAGTTGATGGCTTCATCAAAATCACCCGAAGTATGGGTGATCAACTCTTTAAAAATCGTAAAAAGTTTGTCAAACGGAGACTGAAAAGGAGCTTCGTAAGTCTTAAAATAAAAGCCTTTTTTAAATTCGTTTTTCATAAATCTAAAATTACATCTTTTTGGAATTATGAAAAACGAAACGTTTATTAATTTTTAGTTAAAATATTTAACCAAAATTCTCAACTAACAGTGTTAGATGTAATAATTATTCAAACTTTCCATCCAAATAATACCAAGCTTCATTTTCGACTTTAAAAGTAGAAAATTCATAATGCACTTGCGGTTTATTATCTGAATCTAAAAAATAAGCTTTGAATTCTACCGTGTTTTCTGAAAAGCTTAGAATTTCTAATTTCTGCCATTTATTGGAAACTGCCCATCTTAAAATTTCGGGCTTTGAATAATACTTTCTTTCCGAAACATAAGTAGTTTCCATCAAATAATCGGCATTGTGAGTTGCATATGCCGAATATCTGGAACGCATTAAAGCCAATGCTGTAGGAGCTTTTTGACCGCCATTTAGATACAGTCCGCAACAGTTTTCAAATAACAGTCCTGTATCACAGAAACATTTTTTACTCTCCATCGACTGGTTCTTCTCCATTAATTTTTACATGAAGCTGATTTAGCAAAACTTGATAACGGGTAATTTCTCTCACTTCTTCATCCTCCTCAGCAAAATCAATCATTTCATCCAATGTTTCGCTTACTTCCAACAATTTGTTGTTTGCTTCTCTGTCGTTTTTCGCAGCAATCAAATCAATGATTTCCTGTACGTTTGCTTTAAGGTTTTCGAATTTACTATTCATTTGTTTATTGTTTGTTTTGTTTCAAGTTTCAGGTTTCAAGTTTGAGTTTCGCTTCGTTAACTTGTAACTTGAAACCTGAAACCTGAAACCTGAAACAAATATTTTACTCTTCGTTTTTACTTTCGTTGAATTTCTTCACGATTTCTTTTAATTTTTCTTTTCGGGCAATTTCTGCTTGTTTGGCTTTTGCTTGGGCTTTGTGCAATTTATCGTTGTGCTTTTTGATGTTTTTTTCGTTATTGCGTCCCATTATACTTCTCTTTTAATTTGTTCCAAAGTTTTTTCAGTAAAAATTAATTCGTTGATAAGCTGTTTTCGTAAATCATCAATATCATCATAATCAAAATGCTTTGCCCAATTGGTCAGTTGTTGCAGATTTCTAATCTGTTTTAATCTTTTTGTGGTTTCAGCACTTGTTCTCAACACCGCTTTTCCATCATATTTAGGATTATTTTTATGCTGATAATTGGCTAGATTTTTTTCGAAATCGGCTTCTATATAATACAGTTTATCAGTTGCATTATCAGGATAAAATTCTGTCCATTTCGCAAAACCAATTTTAGTCTTTGATTCTGTTTCAGGATCACGGGCAATCAAGCGCCACTTACTATTAGCTAGTCTTCCCCAATGATTAGAAACGCGATACATTCCTTCTTCCATATAATAATAGGCACTTCCTGCTTTGCTTTCAAACTGTTTTTTTAAACCTTTTATGGCATCTGGAAGTACTTCGTTAAAAGCACAAAAAGTGTTTTTAAAAGAATTAGGATGTGGCTTAAAGTTTTTCTGCATGCTGCAAATATACTCAGATTACGGCGAACTCCCTAAAACAAACCTAAATTGCTTACCTTTGCTTCTTAATTCAAAACAAAAAAATCATGTCTAAAGATATAGAACAAAAAATGCCGCAAAAAGGAGTTTTTACCGGCATTATCGAAAAAGATGAAAATAATAATTATTTCTGCGGAGAATATCTTTTAGACTATAAAATGGTTCAAGCGAAATTTAATGTCGGCGATTGGATTACCATAAAATCTGTTATCGAAAACCCAAGCGACATGAGCTACGATAAATACCCTAAAAAATCAAGAAACTTCGATAAGGCCAATCATAAACCGGAATAGATTTATTTTGTTTCAGGTTTCAAGTTTCATGTTTTGTTGGAACGCTTTTTTTTAACGCAAAGAACGCTAAGTTTATTTTTTCTGAGTGTTATAAGTTGAGAAGATTTAAGTTCGCAAAGCTTTGTATAGATAAAGCTTTGCGAACTTTATGTTTATGAACATTTTGCTTAAAAAAACTTTGTGCTCTTTGCGTAAACCTTTGCGTGCTTTGCGGTAAAAAAAATCTTAGCGTTCTTTGCGTAATTCTGCGTACTTTGCGGTAAAAAAAACGATTCCACTATTCAGTTAATGTTTTAATACCCCAACTTTCTTGAATATTTTTTACATCAAAACTAAAAAGTTAAAAAAAAGTGTACCTTTGCAAAAAATTTGTCGATTTGAACTAAAAAAGAACGATTTCAAACTAATAGACAAGTAGTTACCTTTATTTATGAAAAAAATAGTTGAATACCGCAAGTTACTAAACGTAGACAAAACTGCAGAATTAAAAGATTTAAAAACAATTTATCGTAATGCGATGAAAGAATCTCATCCTGATAAATTTGTTGGAAATGAAGCTGGTTTAAAAGAAGCAGAAGAAAAAAGTAAAACGATTATCGAAGCTTACCACTTTTTAGTAAGTATTCACCCTGATACTATTAAACTTAATTTACCTGAATACACAGAAACAATTTCGACTTGTTCTATCACAGATTTTAAATATGTTGAAGGGCGTTTGATTATTGACTTTTCTAACGGAAGTGTCTATGAATACATCAGTGTTCCTAAAGCAACTTACGTGAAAATGGTAAATGCTGATTCTCCTGCAAGATTTGCAAAAAGACATATTTTAAATGCTTTTACTTGGAGAAAGAAAACAAATCAAGAATAGTTTTATAACACTATATTTTATAAAAAGCACTCTATCAAACGAGTGCTTTTTTTATGCCAAAAATTTAAAAATTTGAATAGAGATCTCTCAAATATGTTCCACATTAAGAGTTTTTCATCAAATCAAGCCAACAAACATACTGATTTCATGCGTTTTAAGACTAAAAAAACTATAACAAAATTTTAGGTTACAAAATTCTGTATGTTTTATATTTTTAGATACTTTTGTCACACAAATCAATTAACTAATTAATTTTTTATAATGAAAAAAATACTTTTTGTACTTACAGCTTCTGCGGCTATCATTTCTTGCAGCAAAGTTAAAGATGGAGAATACCTTATTACAGGTACTGCTACAGGAATTGAAAACGGAAAAACTATCATCTTACAAGGTCAGGACCCTGCTACGAGAATGCCAGTTTCTCTTGATACAGTAAAAGTTGAAAACGGAAAATTTGAAATAAAAGGAAAAGTTACAGAACCAGCTTTCCACACATTAATTTTACAAGGTGCTAATGGTCCTATCCCATTCATCCTTGAAACTGGAGAAATTAATATTGCTATTGATAAAGATAGTATCCACAAATCTAAAATCTCTGGAACTTACAACAACGACGAGTATTTTGCTTTCATGGAAGAAATGAATAAAACTCAAAAAAGTTTAATTGATTTCCAAAAAAAGAACAATGAAAAAATGAAACAAGCTCAACAAGCGCAAGATACAGCAGTTATCAATGGCTTGATGAAACAATATATGGAAATTCAGAAAGAAGTACAAGAAAGCAGCAAAAAGAAATATTTGACTTATGCTGAAGGTCACCCTAAATCTTTCATTACAGCTTTAATAATCCAAAGTTTATTGAATGATCCAACAGCTGACATGAAAAAACTAGAAGGACTTTATAATGGTTTGGATGAGTCTTTAAAAAACACAGCTCCTGGAAAAGAAATCAAAACTAGATTTGGTCAAGCAAAAATGCCGTCTGTTGGTGCTACAGCTCCACCAGTAGGCAGCGCTAAATGAAGAGCAGATTTTTCGGCTCCAAATCCGGAAGGAAAAGTAGTTTCGCTTAAAGAAAGCTTAGGCAAAGTAACTATCGTAGATTTCTGGGCTTCTTGGTGCGGACCATGCCGACAAGAAAACCCTCATGTAGTAGCTCTATACAAAGAGTTCCATTCTAAAGGATTAAACATTGTAGGAGTATCACTAGATAAAGATGCGGCAAAATGGAAAGAAGCTATTGCAAAAGACGGTTTGACTTGGACTCATGTTTCAAATCTTAAATTTTGGGATGAGCCAATTGCAAAACAATATAATGTTGAGTCTATTCCTGCAACTTTCATTCTAGATGCATCAGGAAAAGTCGTAGCTCAGGACTTAAGAGGTGCTGAACTTAAAGCAAAAATCCAAGAATTGTTAGCTAAATAATTCTACATTTAAAATAAAACAAAAAAATCTCCCTAGTGGAGATTTTTTTGTTGTTTTGAGAAATATGCCATTTAAAAGTAAAATTTCATCAAAATGAAGTAGCAATTCTGATTTAAAATATAATGTTTACAAAAATAGAATAAACCCTATTTCAAACAGCATTTAATAATTTGTTTCCTCTTTAATATTCACTCAAAACATCAATAAAAGTAATGGTTAAAGTTTTATTAAAGAATAAATCTACAGCAGAAAATCAAAAAACACAATAAGAATATTCTTATTTCAAAAAATAAATTTTAAAAAACACAATGTGAAGGTTTTTTATTTTATTCAATTCCAATGAATTAAAAAACAACCTTAAAATAACTTAAAATTAAGTCCTTTATTTGTTTGGAAATGTAGAAAACGTTCCTATCTTTGCAACCGCTTAGAACAATAAGCGCAACGCTAGAGATTCGGGGAGATACTCAAGCGGCCAACGAGGGCAGACTGTAAATCTGCTGTGAAAACTTCGCAGGTTCGAATCCTGCTCTCCCCACAAAAATCCTAATCTTTGATTAGGATTTTTTTTTGCTCTATTTTCAGAATAAAAAGAAACTGTAAATCTTATTAAATAATTTCAGTTATTTTTTGTTTTACAGAATTAAATTATCAAAATCCCCCCATTCTCCATAAGATTTTTAGGGTCTGCTAAAAGTGTATTTATTTCTGTTACAAAAGCAACTCTTTTTTTAATATTGTAGTATTTTTATATACTTTTGAACAATATCCACATTTAACTATTATAGCAACCATAACAATATAAAACTGTTAAAATACATAGCACTAACAATCAAAACCTAGCAAAAAAATATGAATTTCATAAAATCAAACCACCACACCTTAGCAAACCTGCATCAAAAGTCACGATCTCAATTTCTGTATTAGATTCTGCAATCCTGCTTACCCAAAAACAAATCAGACAACAAATGCATTTTATTTCTATTTCTGAAAAAATGGAATAGAACCATCATGCCTATTTTTCAAAAAACCACAGCCAATTAATGAGACAAACTATTCTAGTATTATGTTGCTTTCTTTTTTTATCAAATATTTTACGGGCACAAACATCAGGCACAGTTAAAGGATATGCAATAGATACCATAAATAATTCTCCTTTGTCGAAAGCATCAGTCTCTTTATTAAGAGCGCAGGATTCCATTTTAATAAAATTTACCCGAGCTAAAGAAAATGGTTATTTTGAGTTGAATAATATTAAAACTGGCAAATTTATTTTGTTGGTTTCTTATCCCAAATATGCTGATTTTGTAGATCAATTTTCTATTGATTCCACAAAGCTAATCAAAGATTACGGTAAAATTAATTTGACTGATAAAGGAAGATTACTATCCGAGATAATTATAAAAGGCAATAGAGCTGCCATGAAAATCAAAGGAGATACGTTAGAATTTGATCCAAAAGCATTTAAAATAGAACCTAATGCAAAAGTAGAAGATCTGATAAAACAATTCCCAGGAATACAAATTGATAAAGATGGAAAAATTACCGCTCAAGGCGAAACAGTAACCAAAGTTTTGGTTGATGGTGAAGAATTTTTTGGTGATGATCCCACTTTAGTTACAAAAAATCTACGTGCGGACATGGTTGATAAAGTACAGTTGTACGACAAAAAAAGTGATCAGGCCGCTTTTACGGGAATTGATGATGGTCAAAAAACCAAGACACTGAATGTTAAACTTAAAGAAGATAAAAAAAATGGTCATTTCGGGAAAGTAGAACTCGGAGGAGGAACCGACAATTTTTACAAAGGGCAAGCTATGTTTAATAAGTTTTGGGATAAGAAAAAATTAGCGGCTTATGGCATTTTAGGCAACACAGGGCAAGTAGGACTAGGATGGGGAGATAAAGATAAATATGGACAAAGCAGTTATCAAGTAACTGATGACGGCGGTATTTATTTTTCAAACAATGGAAATGATGAATTTGACAGCTGGGATGGACAATTCAATGGTGAAGGAATTCCTGTAACTCAAACCAGCGGAATACATTTTGACAATAAATGGAATAAAGACAAAGAATCTATCAATGTAAATTATAAAATTGGCGATATCAAACTTTCAGGAAACCGCAATGATATTAACCAGCAAAATTTAAGTTCTAGCAGTATTTATAATACTTCAGACAAGAGTTTTGAGAAAAACATGACTAAAAATAAACTTGATCTTGCTTATGAAATTAAAATTGATACAACTTTAACTTTAAAATTAAATGTAGATGGGTTGTTTAAAAACAGTAATTCAAGTGAAGCAGAAATGCGAAAAGGTACTGACGAACAAGGTAACCAATTGAATAATTTGAAACAGACAACTACAAACGATGTTGATGATAAAATATTTAATATAAATACTTTGTTAACCAAAAGACTTAAAAAAACAGGACGAACTTTATCTCTTAATTTAAGCCAATCAAGTTCAGATAGCAAAAGTGATGGTTATTTAAATTCTAGAGCTGAATTTTTTACACCATCCGTAATTAGTCCAGATAGCACCAAAGTAGTCGATCAAAATAAGGTCAATAATATTAGAAATACAGCTTTTAAATCGAATTTAATCTATACCGAACCGTTATCCAAGAGTTTTACTGTAATTCTTAATTATGGATTCAACATTAGTAACGGAAAAGCTGATCGCAAATCTTTTAATCAATCTCCAAATGGCGATTATAATGTTTTGGATTCCATCTTCAGTAATAATTATGAATTAGACCAAACGATAAACCAGCTTGGAGCTATTTTTAATTACAAAAAAAATAAAACTGTTTTTTCTTTTGGATCTAAATTTAGTGGTGTAAACTTTAAGCAATATGATGTTTATAGAGATAGTTCTTTTAATCGAAAATTTATCAACTACATGCCTCAGATAAACTATCAATATAATTTTAAACAGAGAGAATCACTGCGTTTGTCGTATAACGGAAACAGTGAGCAGCCAACATTAGAACAAATACAACCGATACCAAATAATCAAAACCCATTAAATACGATTTTGGGTAATCCAAATTTAGATCCTTCTTTTAAAAATAGTTTTAGAGGTAGTTATTATTCGTATAAAGTACTTAGCAATCAATATTTTTCGGTTAATGGATCGTATAATTTTACGCTAAATCCAATAATAAGTAATGTGGTTACAAATGATAGAGGACAAAGCATTTCTCAATTTGTAAACCTAAAAAACAAAGCGACAACAAATTATTATTTGAATAGTAATTTTGGCAGAACAATCAAAGCCATAGACATGAATGCAGGAATTGGTTTAAGCGCTAACAAAAATGTAAATTACAATTACATCAATACAAAACTGAATCAAACTAAAAATTCGACTTATTCCTTTAATTTAAACTTATCAAAGTATAAAGAAAAAAAATATAATTTTAATACTAGCTTCGGACCTACTTACAATGTTGCAGAAGCAAGCATAAATGAAAATAGTGATAGTAATGGTTGGGGGGTTAATGGAAATTTCTGGGGCAGTATACAGTTGCCTTTCAAACTAGAAATCAGTACAGATGGTAATTATCAATATAATGGAAAAACACAAGTTATTCAGGAAAGTTTTGAACGTTTTATTTGGAATGCATCTGTCACCAAAAAATTCTTAAAATCAGATAATTTAAGAGTTTCTATAACGGGAAGAGATCTTTTGAACCAAAATGTAGGATTTAATCGTTCTGCATTCAATGGAAATATCAACCAAAGCACTTATACGACTATCCAAAGATACTTTATGTTCTCCGTAAGCTGGGATTTTAGCAAAATGGGCGGAGGAGAAATTAAACAAAACTAAAACCATGAAAACAATAATAAATCACATCTTAAGTTTAATAATTATATTGACATGCTGCAATACTTTTTCACAAAACGACCACTTTGTACAAAATGGCATAATCGAATTTGAGAAAAAATCGAATATGTATGCTTTGATTGCAAAAAAAATAAAAGGAGAAACTGATAGTTATTATCAACTTGCTTTTGAAAGTTATAAAAAAAACAATCCCCAATTTAAAACTACAAAAAGCATTCTCAGTTTTTCAAAAAACAAGAGTTTATACAAATGGGATGAAACAAACCAATCAGCAAGCAATAGTTGGATTTCTGACGATGCAATGGCCAATTTAAAAAATGTTATAGCCACAGATCTAGATACAAAAACCAGTATCACACAAAAAAACGTTTACGATAATTTATATTTAGTTAAAGACAGCTTACGTAAAATTGACTGGAAAATTACCGATGAAACCAGAGAAATTGCGGGTTATGAATGCCGCAGAGCAAATGCAATAATTATCGATTCTGTCTATGTAGTTGCCTATTACACAATTCAAATTCCATTCTCAGGTGGCCCTGAATCTTTTACAGGCTTGCCCGGAACGATTTTAGGTCTAGCTCTTCCACATGAAAACATTACATGGTTTGCCACAAAAGTTACTGAAATTCCAGTGCTCGAGAAAGATTTGGCTCCTCCTACAAAAGGTAAGCCCACTGACAATAAAGAACTAAACAAAACACTTTTGGAAGCTTTAAAAAATTGGGGAAAATGGGCTAGAAAAACATTGCTGGCCTACTCCTTGTAACAAGTTCTCAAAGACTTATTTTTACACAAAACTATCTAATCGCTTCTAAGATTTCCAAAATATACAAATGGCCTAGCAATAGTATAGCAGAATCGATGCGCAAAGATTTAAGACATAAATAAAAGTGAAATAAGTGGTTCAAATTTAAAAGTTAAAATTCTGCTTCCCACAAAAATCCTAATCAAAGATTAGGATTTTTTTTGCTCTAAACATAGAAATAAAAAAAACTGCGAATCTAATGACCTACAGTTTTTTTTTATATAAAATTAATCATCTAAGTATAAACCCATTCTTCATCGGATCTTTTGGGTCTATTAAAAATGTATTTATTCCTGTTACAAATGCTGTTCCTTCAACTTGCGGAATTACAGCTTTGAAAGGACCAAATTTTTCTTCTTTCACAAGCGATCCGATAAAGGTACTTCCCGTTATGCTTTCTATCGTGATAAATTCATTCGTATCTATTGCATTTCTTGCTTTTTCAATTGCTATTCTTCCAGAAACACCTGAACCTGTTGGCGAACGATCTACTTCCCCATCGGCAAAAACACAAACATTTCGGCTGTGATTATCTATATCCATTGGCTCATCGATAAAAATAGTTCCGTATAAAAAGCTCAAATCCTCCTCAAACGGATGCTGAATATCTTTATCTTGACTCATTACAGCATGCTTTATATCTACTCCAGCTTGAATAATCGCTCTGTAGTTTTCTTCCGTTAATCCAAAATTCAAATGTGTATTTTTTCTCAGATCGACATACGTGTAAAAAGCACCGCCATAAGCCAAATCATAAACTACATTGCCAATGCCCGGCACATTTACAATACGATCTAAACTTACTACAAAACTAGGCACACAATGAAACCTCACTCCTGTTACTTCACCTTTTAATATGTTGACGTATGAAATAATGCGACCGCAAGGAGCATCTATCTTCAATTCATTTTCACCTTCTTTCACATTGATCCAGTTCATTTTTGCAGCCAGCGTGCTTATCGCAATAATAGCATGACCGCACATACTGCTATAACCTTCGTTATGCATAAAAAGAATACCAAAATCAGCGTCTTCATCATTTGGCGGAAGCAAGATACAGCCATACATATCAGCATGACCACGAGGTTCAAACATCAGTGCTGTTCTTAAATAATCATAATTTTCTTTTATATCTCTTCGGTATTCTAAAACAGTATTTCCTTTCAGTTCTGGAAAACCTGAAACAATTACACGTAAGGGCTCACCGCCTGTGTGCATATCAATGGTTTTTATCTGTAATACCGATGGATCGGATTTATAATCTGTATTATTACAAATATTTTGGTAGATGTTAGGCATTTTGTTGTGTTTTTAAATTATACTCTTCATAAAAATATCCCGCTGCAACAAGGTCTTCCAACGCATGTCCAACAGATTTAAAATAGGTAATTTCATCATATGATGTTCTTCCCTGTTTTGCATTGCTGCACAGTTCAAATAAATCTGCTTTTATGTTTTCTTTGGTGATAATTCCATTTGTGAGCGGAATCAAGATATCGCCACTTTCCTTTAGTCCGCCCTGATAAGTATCAAGGAATAAGCTTGCTTTTAAAACTGTTTCATCGTCTGCTTCTCGCATATCTTTTTTATATGCCCCAACAAGATCTACGTGCTGTCCGGCTCTCAGCCATTTTCCTAAAACAAGTGGGACAGGCGATAAAGTCGCTGCTGAAATAATATCAACTTCAGAAATGACTTCTTCTATAGTGGGAACTGGTTTGCAGATAAGTGAAGAATTTTTAAGTGCATCGCAAACCAATTGTGCTTTTTCGAACGTTCTTCCCCAAACATAAACTTCTTTTATTGGTCTAACACTTGCATGCGCCTGAATTAAATTAACAGCCAATGCTCCAGTGCCAATCATCAGCATAGAAGAAGCATCTTTTCGTGAAAGATAACTGCTTGCTAACGCAGATGTTGCCGCAGTACGTTTGCCTGTCAGTGATTTTGCATCAAGAATTGCCTTTATATTTCCTTTGTGCCCATCCAAATAAATATAGGTTCCTTGAATTGAAGGCAAATCATATTTTCCATTATTGGGACTTACTGTAACTATTTTTACACCTAAATCTTTACCTGCTTGAAAGGCAGGCATCAGCAGTAATGTTGAATCTTTGCTTTCTTCTGGATTAGAATAATCATGATGATGACGCATGGGCACCTTGATATCTGAGGTCGAAAATCCTGCCCGAAGTCTTTCTATGAGTTCTTTAAAATTGCATTTTTCTTCAATGAAATGATCTGAAATAAATTGTATTGGCTCCATGTATTTTGTTGAAATTTCACTAAAAATAGAAGATTATTTCGCCATAATACTATTTCATCAGCAATTGGATAACATACACTAATTTAGGGTTAATATAGTACAAATTACCTCATTAACATTGTGCACTAAATTGGAAATCGATAACTGGAGATTGGATAAAAGAATTATTTCACCAAATGGCTAAATGCTGTTGGGTCTGCTAATCATTATTTTTTTATGATGATTAGCAGACCCAACTCAATATTTAGACTATTTATTTAAATAATTTAGAAGCAAACTGATGTAGGCATCTTCTCCAAGTGAGCCATTCGTGAGCAGTCTCTGGCGATTCATAATAATCATATTTAATTCCCTGCTGTTCTAACATGGTACGAAAAGCGCCAATTGATTTAGGAAACGGAGCAGGTTCTTTTGTTCCTAATCCAAGCCAGAAAAGTTTAATTTGCTTATTTAAGGCATTTCCGTCTTTATACTTTCCATTTAAAAACGTAGAAGCATCAATGGCATCAGAACTTGGATAATTTGCTGTACCGCTAAATCCTCCATAATACGCAAAAGTATCTAAATGATTCATCATAATTCTCATGGTCTGATTGGCTCCCATTGAAAGCCCTGCAATAGCCCGGTTTTCACGTTTTGGAATTGTACGGAATTTAGCATCAATCATAGGAATAACTTCGGTAATAAGCAAGTCTTCAAAAACAGATTCCTTAGGATTTTTATCTGAGGAATTACCTTCTTGAGCTTTATAAGCATATCCGTTATCCATTACAATTATCATTGGAACTGCTTTTTTTGAAGCAATTAAATTGTCTAAAATCAAGTTAGCTTTGCCTTGTGCAGACCAGCCTGTTTCATCTTCAAAACTTCCATGTTGCAGATAAAGTACTGGATAACGCATTTTTGTATTTTCGTTATAACCCTCTGGAGTATAAACAAAACAGCGTCTAAATGAATTGGTCAGTTTAGAGAAATAAACATTTTCACTTACCAAGCCGTGGGGTACATTTTTTAAGGAAAAAAAATCCTGATCTGATGAGGGAATTTCTATACCGCTTCCTAGCCTTCCTGCACCATAAAAATATAAACTTCCAGGGTCAGGAACCGAAGCTCCATCAATATTTAACTGATAATAATGAAATCCTTCATCTTGCGGATTTGACTCTCCTGTCCACACGCCCATATCATCTTTTCGCATATCATATTTTACACCGCCAATGTCCAGCTGTACTTTGCTTGCATTTGGAGCCGAAATACTAGCGCGAACACGTCGCTGCGAATTAACCTGAGGAAATATTCTTTCTGGCTGATTCACTGCTGAAGGTTTAAAATCTTCAGTTATAATCTGCTCTGATTGAGCGTTCATAGACTGAAAATACAAACTAAAAATTGCAATCACTGCGTTAATAGATAGTCTCATACTTACTTATTAGTTTAATTTTTTATAAAAAAATGCGTGTCATTTAAACAAAAGCGGAGCTAATTCCTTGAAACTTCTGCGCCAAGTCAAAAATTCGTGAGCTGTGTTCTCAGAGACGTAAGAAACAGCATTAAATCCTGCATCTTTTAATGTTTTTACTGCAGACTGCACTGATTCTGGTCTTTCGCGGCTGCCACAGCTTATAAAAATCAGTTTAAGCTTTGACTTATCTTTAATCTCCTCTGGCTTATAAATTCCACCGCTTAAAAGCGCATAATGAGAAAAAACATCAGGTTTGTTGAGCGTAATAGAATGCGTTTCCATTCCGCCCATTGACAGGCCAGCCATTGCGCGGTTTGCTTGATTGGAAATCGTACGGAAATTTGAATCAATGTAAGGAATTAACTCGTCTACCAGAACCGTTTGAAATGGTTCTATTTTAAAACTTGCCAAACCTCCATACTTAATTTCATTTGTCATTCCGTAAGTCATTACGATAATAAATGGCTTTATTTTACCTTCTGCAATCAAATTATCCATAATTAAGTTTACGCGTCCTTGATTGCTCCAAGCCGTTTCATCTTCTCCCCAACCGTGCTGTAAATACAAAACTGGATATTTTTTGTCTTTATCTTTATGATAAGAAGGCGGAGTATAAACAAAAGCCCTGCGAGATGTATTAGTGCTTTTTGAAGGAAAAAGTACCTGTTGCACATTTCCGTGCGGAACATCTTTTAATGCATAGAAATCCTGATCATGCGCTGGAATTTCAATACCGCTTTCCCAACGTGTAGATCCGTAAAAGTTAAGCGCACCTGGATCGTTAAATACACCTCCATCAATAATTACATGATAATAATGAAAACCTTCATCCATTGCTCCCTCTGTAGTGCCTTTCCAATAACCATCCTGATCTTTTGTAAGGACAGTTCCACCTTTGGCTCCGCCAAGTCCAAGACTCACTACAATCGATTTTGCTTCAGGCGCTGCAATTTGAAATCGTGCATAGCCTTGAGAATTAACTTTTGGATATTCCTGCCCTGGCTGATTTAGCACTGAAGGCTTAAAATCTTCAATAATTGAATTTGTCTTTGTTTGTGAAAAACCAACAAATCCTGCTAAAATCGATAAGACAACCATTTTATACTGTTTCATGTTTTTTTGCTTTAAAAGTTATTTTACTTCTGGAACAATAATTTGATATTTTCCGCTAAGATGCATTAGGCTAAAAAGATACATCAGTCCATCATAATAGGGATCAAAGTAACCGTCTTCGTAAGGTTCAAGCTTTGCGTTCCAAACCGCATGAACAAAATCTAAACTTTCTTTATCGGGATTGACTAATGATGCTGTTGCTGATGTGGCTACTAATCCTATAGAATGTCTTAGCTTTTTGACAGGGCCAGCTTGAAGGATAAAGTCGGGAGTTGTACCATCCAAATTAAATTGATCTTCAAACTTGTCTAATCCTTTCGATCTAAGAAAATCTTGAAAACGTTTGGCGTATCCTTCCTGCCATTTTTTATCCTTTCCATACCAAGTATAGTCCATTGCCACATTCATCGGAACGCGCCAAGAATCGTAACGAAATCCCGGAGGCATCCACGGCGTGGGATGCGGTTCGCCATTAAACTCAGTATAATCTGAATTTAAACCTGTTACGGGATGGCATGCATTATGTAGAAAATTACGCGAAACTTCTGCACATTCTTTATAAAATTGTTCATGGCCATCTTTAGCGTATAATGCCCATATTTCATAGAATGCTGGAACATGGTAAGAGGGATCTGTCCAGTTATAACCACCTCCTTCAGGCACAAATGAAATCTGTTTGTGTTCGGTGTTTATAATGTTATGTACATTGCCAGTGCCATCTTTTTTCCACATGGCATCTAGTATTTTTCTGGCTTCTTTGTAGTAGTCAATTCCCGTAGTGTTTCCCCATTTGTTAGAAGCAAAAAGAAGGCTTGTAACAAAATATAATTCACCATCTGAAGCCGAACCTGGAGAATTCTGTTTTTTCGTCAGCGGGTTCACGCTCCAAGCAAAATAACCTTCTCTTGGCCCGTCTTGATGCTGCATATATTTTACAGACCATCTCCATAGACGATCAAAAACTTCTTTCTTGTTAAGCTGAACGGCAACCATCATACCATAAGACATTCCCTCGGTACGGGCATCTTTATTTTTAACGTCAGAAACATATCCTAAAGAATCTCCTTCTTCAAAATATACTTTATTTGGACCTTCGAATATATCAAAGTAAGCTTTGGCTACTTTCTTGTCTATTTCAATTTGGCTGTAGCCTGCTTCTTTAAAGAGATTTCTATATTGAGGCCTTTCAGACTCTGTCTTAGCGGTCTTCTTTTTATGCTGTCCGATAACCCACAATGGCGTTATCAGCATGAACAACGTAAACGCCGAAATTTTAATGTTCAGGTTTTTATATACTATCATATTTATCTGTTTAAATAGTAATTCTCCATCAGAGAAACAAAATGAGATTTTATTTTACTAAACCTACACCCTCATTGGTTTGTATAATTTTTTGAATAGTTCCGTCTTTGTTATAATGCATATAGTCTACACAAATTGAACGTCTGTAACTGCCTCCTGTTGGCAAACTTCCGTTGTGATAAAAAAAGTATGACTTTCCTTTATAGTCAATAATTCCAGGATGTGTGGTAAAACTATTCTGTACATTTTCTTGGATAATTCCCTGATACTTCCATGGTCCCGTTATGCTTTTTGCAGTGCAATATTCTATCATTTCAGGTTTTGTTCCAGCGCTGGCATACACTAAATAATAAAGTCCTTTTCTTTTGTACACCCACGGTCCTTCGATATAATTTTTAGGTTTGAAAGTGGTAATTTCTCCATCCACCTCTATCATGTTTTTCTTAAGTTTTACCCATTTGCAGCTTCCATTTCCCCAAAACATATAGGCTTGTCCATCATCATCTATAAATACAGTTGGGTCGATATCATCCCAACCATACTTCATATCTGTTGTCATTTCATTTATGATAAGCGCTTTTCCAATGGCGTCTTTAAAAGGACCTGTTGGACTATCTGAAACTGCCACGCCTATTGCAGCACCTCCTTGGCTTACTTCGTCTTTTTTATGAAATGTAGAAACAAACCAATAGAATTTTCCATTTCTTTCTATACACTGAGCTGCATACGCATCACCTGTGGCCCAAGAGAATGTGCTCGGAGAAAGCGGTGCTCCATGATCTTTCCAATCTTTCATATTGGTTGTAGAAAAAACGTGCCAGTCGGCCATTTTATAATTAGTATCTTCCTGAGTTGCCACATCATGTCCTGTGTATAAATACAAAGTGCCTTTATGCACGAGAGGAGCTGGATCTGCAGTAAAAATATCTTTGATAATGGGGTTTTGTGCTTCTGCATGTATTGCAAATACATTACAGAAGAGCACAAATAAAATTTTGCCTGTATTTTTCATTTTATTTGATTTAATTGAAATAATTACGAAAATGCGATTAGTTTTTTCTCCAGTTTTATTTCTGTAAACAATAAACAGCGCAGTAAAATGCGCTGTTTACAAAAAACTAACTTAACTTAACTTGACTTATTTAACTTAAACTAACCAAAATTTAATTATCTTAATAACCAGGATTGTTATCGCTTGGTTTTATATTAGGATTAGAAGATGTTTCTCTATTTGGTATTGGCCATAATTCACTTTTACCAGCTGTAAAACCTGTACCTTGCAATACAGTACTTGCCATACCCCATCTTATAAGATCATCAAAACGAGATTGTTCTCCAGCAAATTCTACTTGGCGTTCGTGCACAATTGCAGCAAAAACCGCTTCTTTGGTTGGTGCAATAGTAGTTGTTAGATTTGCTCTGTCGCGAACTTCTTTAATATATGCTATTGCTGCTGTCTGAGAACCGCCATCTCTTTGGTTTTCACATTCTGCTTTCATAAGCAATACATCTGCATAACGCATTACTTTAAAGTTAATGCTTGAACGTGTCGCTTCATCTTCTCTATTGTAATAGTTTTGATATTTTTTCCACCCTGCTCTCCTAATACCTGCAGAGGTAGTAAAATTACTTGCCACCATAACTTTGGTTCCTTTTAGATAAGATGAACCAGGAACATAAAAAGTATCTCCAAAGCGATTATCACCTACTTCATACGAATCTAAAAGCTCATCTGATGGGTAAACATTGTACCAGCTAAGATTTCCGTATTCCTGACCTCTAAGAGTTGACTCATCAAAACCAGTTCCGCCGCTATCACCAACAGCTCCCCATTGATCACCAGTTCCATTTTTTTCATCAAACTCAATTTCAAAAATCGATTCTTTACCGTGTTCTGTCTCCTCCATGAAATTGTTGTAAAAATTACCTTTGTCTTCAAGGCTATAACTTGTCACATTGTTTAATGCTGCTAAAGCTTCATTATATTTCTTTTGATATAACAACACTTTACCCAATTGCGCATAAGCTGCTTCTTTATTAGCTCTTCCAACTGCCTCTGAAGCTTTTGGCAAAAGATTTTGTGATGCAAATACAAGATCTTCTTCAATCAAAGCATAAACCTCTGTTTTTGGACTTCTTGGATTTCCGACAATAGTACCTGTTTTATAAATTGGCACATCGCCAAAACGTCTTACTAATAGGAAATAATAGTACGCTCTTAAAAAATGAGCTTCTCCTAAATATTTGTTCTTTTTTTCTTGAGACAAAACAGAATTTGGAAGAGCATTGATTTTAGGTTCGTTGTCTAACACAAAATTGGCTCTGGATATTCCTGTAAAACAAGATTCCCAATAGTATTGAATAATATCATTTCCTGCATTAAAAGAAAAATCCTGAAAAGGCTTTTTGTTACCTTCTAACTGTGGATTTCCTAAAGCATCATGTCCCATAAGGTCCATGGCAAAGAAAAGATTTCTTCCATAAAGTCCTCTTGTCTGGAGGTTGGCATAGGAAGCGTTTACAGCAGACTGTACCTGCGTTTCGGTTTTAAAGAAAGTTTCAGGCGATAAAGTATTGGGATTAGTCAATTCTAATTCGCTACTGTCACATGAAGTTAGAGTTAAAGCTCCAGACAGTACTATAAGTATATATTTAATTTTTTTCATCGTCTTTAAGTATTAAAATGTAACATCAATTCCAAAAATTACCGATTTTGGCTGTGGATATCTTCCTAAATCAATACCTGCTGAATTTGCATTACCATCTGCTCTTGCAATTTCTGGATCTAAACCAGAGTAATTTGTGATTGTAATAAGATTCTGTCCGCTGATGTAGAACCTCGCTTTTGAGAAATAACTTTTAAAAGCATCTCCTGTCAATGTATATCCTAAAGCGATGTTTTTTAATCTTGTAAAAGAGCCATCTTCAATATAACGTTGATTTGCTGAAGACCAGTTGATGTCTGCCCCCTGTGCTCTAGGCAATGTAGCTGAAGGGTTTGTTACCACTCCATTTACAACATTTGCTCTATCTAAAACATCTGTGCTGGCGTTAAATAAACGGTTCATTCCTTTTAAGTCAAAAGTGTTTGCATTATAAATATCGTTACCTGCCACTCCAGTGATAAAGCAATTGAAATCAAAGTTTTTATATGCTGCACTTAGGTTTAAACCGTAAGTAAAATCAGGGTATGGATTTCCAATGTTTGTTTTATCATCTGAATTGATCACTTTATTGCCATCACGATCCACAATTTTAATATCTCCTGGTTTTATAGCAGTCTGACCTGGTCCAAAAACAGCATCTACTTCTGCCTGATTTTGGTAAATTCCATTAGTCTGATATCCATAAAAATAGAATAATGGCTGTCCTACTTCTAATCTAGAGAAATTTTCTAAACCTGCTCTTGCAGAAGGACCTCCTAATACGCTTGTTACTCCAGGCGCTAAACCAACCACTTCATTTTTACTTGTTCCTAGATTTGCTACTGCAGACCATGTAAAGTCTCCTTTTCTGTCATTGTAACCAATAGAAACTTCAAAACCGCTTACTTTTACGTCTGCAATATTTTGAATTTGAGTTCCACCACCTGCAGAACCAACAGAAGCAGCAAGAGGAACTGCAAAAAGAATGTCGCTACTTTTATTATTAAAATATTCAAAGGAACCGGTTAGCTTATCATCAAATAAACCAAAATCAACCCCTATATTTCGATCTAATTTTGATTCCCATTTCAAATCTGGATTAGCCGCAACACCTAAAGAAACTCCTGGTGCATTTGCGCCTCCAATTGGGTAATTGTAGTTTGCCAATAAAGTAGCACTGTATTGGTAATTATCTATTCTATCGTTTCCTGTTGTTCCTGTGCTAGCTCTAAGTTTTAAAGTACTAAAAACAGAATTTTGCATAAAATTTTCTTTTGCAATATTCCACCCTAATGCAACAGAATAGAAATTCCCCCAGCGGTTATTTGCCCCAAAACGAGAAGATGCATCTCTACGCCCTGAAACAGCTAAAAGATATTTGCCATCATAGTCATAGTTGATACGAGCTATATATCCTAAGTTTTTTTCTTCATAATTAGAAGATCCTAAACTTCCTTCATTATATCTCAACTGATCAATTTCGTTTGAAATATAATAACGGCTTCCCGCTGCTAAACTTTGTCCTTTTCCGTCAATTTTAGTGATAACTCCCAACACTTCAAGGTTGTGCTTTTGAGCAATCGTTGTTTTGTACGTTAAGCTATTATCAAAAACGATAGTTTGTCCTTGAGAATTTGTTTCGTTGGTTGAAGAAAAAGCCTGTTTGTGATAAGAACCATCTTGAAAACTTGGAATAAAAGTATGGTCTTTACTTGTGTAGTAATCTAAAGAAACTTGCGATCTGAATTTCAAACCTTTGTAAATTTCTAATTCTGCATAAATATTTCCGATAATAGATAGATTATTTATTTTCTGATACCCCAAATTCGCTACACGCACTGGGTTTTCAGCATCATTTCCATCAATGGCACTAGGACCTTGATAACCGCCTAAACTATTTTCATTGTAAATCGGAAAATACGGTGCCATTTTAATGGCATGCTCTAATAATGTTCTTCCGCCTGAGCTTCGTTCTGGATTAATCGTGCTGAAAGAAACCCCCATGTTGCTTCCAATCTTTAGTTTACCAATATCCTGTGTATTATTGGCTCTGAAAGAATAACGTTCGAAACCAGTATTTATAATAGCTCCTTCCTGTTTCATATATTCAGCAGAATAACGTCCTGTTGAAGTTTCTGTTCCATTTGAAAAGCTCAAGTTATAATCCTGCATAACACCAGTTTGAAAAATCTGATCTTGCCAGTTGGTATTGATGTTTCCAAACTCAGCTGCTCTAGCCGTTAAGTCGCTTCCTAAATCTTTAGCATATTGAAGGTATTGCTGTGTATTTAAAACACTATATCTTTTTGTTACTTCCTGTCCTCCCACATAAGTGCTAAAACTTAACTGACCTGGACCTTTTTTTCCTTTTTTAGTAGTAACCATAATAACCCCGTTAAAAGCTTTAGAACCATATAAAGCTGTTGTAGAAGCATCTTTCAAAACAGAAATGCTCTCGATGTCATTAGGGCTTAAACCAGAAAGATTCCCAGTTAAAACTCCATCAATTACATACAAAGGGGCACTGTTTCCCATTGTTGCCAGTCCACGAATGCTAACGGTAGGATTAGAACCAGGCGCGCCGTTTACGACTGTAACCCCTGCTGCACGTCCTTGCAAAGCAGATTCAGCATTGGTAATAGGCACTGCGGCAATATCTTTTGAACTTACCGTAGAAATCGCTCCTGTAACCTTCGCTCTCTTTTGAGTACCATAGGCCACTACAACTTCATTAAGGTTTTGCGTGTTTTGAACTAGAGTTACATTGATTGAGCTTCTTTCACCTACAGTAATCGTTTGTGAAACTAAACCGACGTAAGAATACGTTATTTTATCAGTAGGATTAACTCCTTTTAAAGAGTACTTACCGTCAAAATCTGTTGATGCGCTATTCTGCGTACCTTCTACATTAACACTGGCACCTGGCAAAGGAAATCCCGAAGGGTCGGTAATCACGCCATGAATGGTCTTTGATTGTGCCATTATACTATGACTGCCAACTATCAGCAGTCCGATTAGTGCAATTTTGAGCTTTAACTTCATATTAATTGTTTTTGTTTGGTTTAAATAGTTAATGGTTTTTTGTTTTTTTAATTAGTAAGGGTTCATAATATTTATTCAGTTTATATTAAAATCTTTTGTGCAAAAGACGATTTCCATAATGAATCCATTTTCACAAACAAGAGATCATCACAAATATAAAAAAACAACTCATAAAACAATCGGTTGCTTTATAATTTATTTAAAAAAAACTCAAAAAATAATAGAAATAAAAACATTAAAAATATTTTTAAACCAAAAAAAATAAGAAATATACATTTTAAAAATAATATTAAAATAAAAAATAATAAATCTGTAGCCAACTGACTCATTTTCTACAAAAAATATAAATATTTAAAAAAGAAGATAAAACTTTCAAAAACTACTAAAAAATAAGTAAAATTTTACTAAAATAGTTAAAAGGTAGGTTTTGCAATTAACATCAGAGCAATATTGATTTAAAAAGAAATAAAAAAAGTCAAAATAACAATCGGTTGTTAAAAAGGAATGCAGTTTTTTTGCTTAGTAAAATTGACCTTTTAGCTTACAGAAATATTTAACTACAATAAAAAAAGAAATAAGCTTATTCATACTGCTATCAAAATTTATTGCATAAAAAAGCCAACTCAAATTCTGAATTGGCTTATTATAAATTAAGCGGACTACATTATTCCTTTAATTTGTTATCACTATACCTCCATTCTTAGGGATTTTTATTTCAACTTCTTTGCTTTTGCTCATCTTCAGTGAACTTACTTTTCCGTTTAACTGATCATCGTCTGCATAATAATTTACCGTGGCACCAGAATTAAGCATTTCTAGCTTCACTTTTATCTTTAATATTTTATTTTCAGCATTAATTCCCGCAATATACCACTTTACCCCTTTTCTTCTGGCTAATAAAACATATCGCCCTGGATATCCGTCCAAAAAGCGAACCTCATCCCAGACCGTCGGCACTTCCTTCATAAATTTTATGGCCCAGTCTGGAGCATCATTTAAATTATTAGGCGCCAAAGCAAAATGCTGCACACCGCTTTGGAAAAGAACTGAAGTGGCTAGAGCAAATACATCTGAAGTCATTCTTTTAGAGCCTTTGTTGGGAATATTATCGCTATTGTAGAATTTGTTCAAAGCGCTTCCGCCAAAATCCATGCTTCCCACCGCATTTCTGATAAAAGTATGCGTTGCCGCATTTACAGCTTCATTATCGCAGCTCTGCTGTCCGAAATGAAGATTCTCGCTTGCCAGAACCGCTTCGCTGGAGGCATAATTCGGATACATGCGCTCCCAGCCTCGAGGCAGGGTGCAGCCGTGGAAAATAACCATTATCCCAAATTCATTGGCATCCGTCAGAATATCTTCATACAGTTTCATGGTCACCTGCTTGTCTCCTCCGAAAAAATCTACTTTAATGCCTTTGATTCCGATGCTTTTCATCCAAGCCATTTCTTTTCTTCTGATGGCCGCATTATCCATTAGTCCTCTCGGGCCTTGCGGAGCATCATTCCAGTACCCGTTTGAATTGTACCATAAATAAAGCCCAACGCCTTTCTGAGCGCCGTATGCCGCCAGTTCTGCTATTTTATCACGGCCAATCTGCACATCCCAAAGCGCATCGATTAAAATGGTTTCATATCCCATCGCCGCGCTGAAATCGATGTACTCCTTCTGCACGGGAAACGTTGTGTTACTATCCATTTTTATTATCCAGCTCCAAGTCCCTTTGGTGTACTGGTATTCTTTGGAAGCTTCATATTTTGGCTTGACCAAGTCAAAAGGAATCGTGGTCTCCACTATCGGAGCAAGCGTTTCTCCAATAGTGATAGTACGCCACGGCGTTTCTCCCGGAAGCGGAATTCCCGGCGCTGATGTTCCGTTTCCGTTGTTTTCTCCGGGCATCGGAAATCCGATTGAATATAATCCGTTCTCATGTCCGATCAGTCTGCTGGCGCAGTAGCCGCCGTCCACCCCTGTTTCAGAAATCAGCACCCATCCGCCGTTTACTTTAAACAGGCATGGAAACGTGTATCCGTTTCCCCAGCCGTTTTTTCCCACTGCATCATCGAGAGCGTATGAAGTCTCATAACTGGGAGCTGTTCTCGCATATCCTGTCATGGGATTGCTTTGTGGGCACAGAAATGTCGCAGTTCCCTTAGGCATCAGAAATCCCGAAGCCTCTTCCTGGACCATGCAGGAAAACGTTTCCTTCTGCGGATACAGTTTATATTTGAATGCCAGATTATTATTGCTTACCCTAAAGATTACATCCAAAGCCGGTCTGCCCTCTTTTGTGAACGAAAAAACAGCCTCGTTGGCCGTGTAATGCACGCTGCTTTTTTTAATGTTGCGCAGCTGATAGGATTCGTCAATTTTATTTTGGACGCCGTTTGCTTTCAAAGCCAGTCCGGAGCTGAAATCTCCCGCATTTGTCTTTAGGCCTAATGGGGATTTTTCTATAAATGTTTTTTCGTTGTAGGTTACGCTATACTGGGGCATTCCCTTATCTGCAGAAACCGATAACGCAAGCTTTCCGTCTGGACTTTTTACAACTGATTGGGCGTTTAGTTTTAAGAAACTAACTAAACACAAGAATATTATTTTTTTAAGATTCATAACCTTTGAAGATTTTTCTTTTTGTAATGATTAAACTCTTTTTACTAAAGTAGGATTAGCTAAAAATGTTATTTCGAAAACATCCAATAATCAAAATACATGATTTTTTCGGCAGCATTGCCTTTGTATATAAAATAAAGATCGTGCACTCCCGAAACTTTTTTAATGTCTGTTGTAACTAGAGTCCATCTGTCATTTCCTCCCGTCATAGGAACTTTTACTGCTCCTATCAATTCTCCATCCAGACTATCCAATCTTATTTCCATAGACACATTTCCATTGTGCGTAGTACCTACTCGAGCCGTAAATTTTGAAGCGCCCGATTCACGAAAATCAACATCTCTGACTTTTGTGAAGGCATTGTTTTTCATGGCTGTAATAAAAACGCCAACTTCCTTATTCTGCATGGATTTTACATCTTTAGACCAAGCTATCGTTTCTGCTTCTGACTTAGCATAAGGATTCAGGCTTCCCATTCCTTTTTTGATGCCTTCTGTCATGTTCATTTCTTTGACTTTACCGTCAGAATTAAAAAGCAACTCTTCAACGGCTACAGATCTGGTAAAGCCACTTCCACCAGGCAAAGCTCCATTATGGTAAAAGAAATAGGTTTTTCCTTTAAAATCTACTACTCCAGGATGATTTGTAAAACTCGTTCCCTGTGTTGGCATTACAACCCCTTGGTATTTCCAAGGCCCAAGCGGACTTTTGCTTGTAGAATACCCTATGTGTTCAGAAATTGGTCCTGCAGCAAAAAACAGATAGTACAATTTATTTCTTTTATAAAGCCACGGTCCTTCTTCATAAGTGGTAGGTCTGCGCGGATCTTCTTTTCCTGTGCGCTTTCCAAATGATTCAATTGTGTTTGGAAATATCTTTACCTCATCGTTATAAGAAATCATGTCTTCATTTAATTTCACATAATGGCAAACTGGATTGCCCCACAATAAATAGGCTTGCCCATCATCATCTATAAAAACAGTCGGATCAATATCGGCGTCACTATTTTGCACCAAAGGTTTTCCTAACGGATCTATAAATGGTCCATACGGACTGTCTGAAACTGCAACACCAATCCCATTTCGCCCTTCATTATCTGTAATTGGAGCATACAAATAAAATTTGCCTTTTCTTTCGATACATTGAATGGCCCAAGCATTCATTTTTGCCCAGTTAAAATCTTTATACGATAATACAGCACCATGATCTGTCCAGTTTACCATATCTTCTGTAGTGTACAATTTCCAGTCATTCATAGTAAACCAAGTAGAATCGTCTTCATCATGCGAAGTATACAAATACAATTTATTATTGTAAACCATTGGCGCTGGATCTGCAGTATAGCTTGTCTGTACAATAGGGTTTTGGGAAAAACCAAATACAGGAATGATAAATGCTGCTAGAAATTTTATTCTTTTTAAATACATTATATGATATATTTTCATTAATTATATTTTAAATCACCGTTAGAACTTTAATTAGAAGCTAATTCGTTTCTGAAATCTTTTCTTCAATTCGGAAATAATCAAAATCAGCGAAACCTCCAGCGGTTTTAGTAGCATAATTAAACAGTCCAAATCGGTAGCCCATAAAATGCGGAATTGTGTATGGCATCTTGATTGGTTTTCCTATGCTGATCCATTTTTTGCCATCTAAACTGTAATAAAACCTTCCTCGATCTGCTTGACTTCTAAAATCGCATTCAGCTTTAAAATATATTTTGTCCTGATTTAATGGTACACTTTCTATTTCTTTTGAATTTCCTTCCTCAGCATCCATCATCACAATTCTTTTTGCTCCTTGATTTACTTTTACTCCCACAAGACCAAAATCTTTTTGCAGCAGCGAAAGACCTGCAGCATCTCCTTCTTTCATCTTTGAAAGTTCAAGCATTGTGGCTGCTGAGCATACAGGACCAAAAGTTCGCTGTGTCAAAATATTTTTTACCTGCGTAAAACTGCTGTCTATTCTGGCTGTTTTTAATCTTAAATACCCCTTTCTTTCTTTTACCGACCAATTTGCATTGTCTGGGTTATGATTCCATTGCCAAACCAAAGGCAGGTCGCTTTCTCCGTTTTTACGGTTAAATTCGTCTGAGTTTACAATTCCGGGAATTAAGCTTTTATTGGCTGAAAGATCTAAATTTTGAGGCACTTTACCATTTTCGCCCAATATTGGCCAGCCATTTTCCCATTTTACAGGAACCAGATATGGAATACGTCCTACACCACCTGCGTCTCTAAATAAATACGAAAACCATTTGCCGTCTGGAGTATCAATAAGTCCGCCTTGTGCAACGCCTAAATCCTGCAGTCCGATCTTTCCTTCCCATGGCCCTGCAATAGTATCTGCTCTATGTACGATTACGGTGCGCATACCGTTTTTTGGCCAGCAGATATTAAACAGATAATACTTTCCGTTAATTTTAAAAAGCTGTGATCCCTCTGCCGGCAGCATGATATCGCTCTTCGCGGGAGCATTAGCATTTTCAATTAAAATTTTCTTTGTTTCTTCTTTAACTTCTGACAGGTCTTCTTTTAATTCGACAATTTGAAGTTTTCCGCCACCCCAAACCAAGTAAACCTTTCCATTATCATCAAAGAAAAGAGAATGGTCGTGATAGGAATTATTTAAAACAATCTTTTTCCAAGGCCCTTTTTCGATATCTTTTGTAGAAAAAATATAGGTTTTGCCTGTTGTTCCCGAAAAAGTGCTCACATAATACATTCCGTTATGATAACGCAGACTGCTCGCCCAAGAACCTCTTCCGTAGTCATTTTTACCATGATCTAGATTCAAGCGATCATCATTATCTTCTAAGGTTTGATAGGCATAATTAACAAGATGCCAATTCACTAAATCCTTAGATTTCATAATAGGCACTCCAGGATTCATGTGCATTGTGGTGCTGCTCATATAGTAAGTGTCGTCAACCCTAATTATAGATAAATCGGGAACATCTGCAAAAATAATAGGATTTTGGGCTTTTACTTTTTGAGAATGACTTGTTACAATAGTAAATGTAATCGCCAAAAAACCATAAATAAAATCTTTTGTTTTCATTGTTGTTGTTTATTTTCGAGATCTCTGAAAAATGTCTAACAGAGATATTATGCGTTAATTCGTAACAATTCTAAGCTGAGAAAACTTCGGACTTATTTTTCTTTCTTTTGCCAGAATTTTAATGTTCAGTACTTCCTTGTTATCTATTTTTATGTTGATTGTCTTTTTATCAGATGACGTTACTACAGCTGGTTTTTCATTAATGAGAATACTAATGTTATCGCTATTGAATTCATCTAAAACACTTATATTCAAAAACTGACCTTTGCTGTTTTTGTTCAGCATTTGATAAGAGATATAGGCACGTGTATTTCGCCAGAACTTTCCGTCCTCGTAACCAGAATTGCTCTTTTCTCCTTTATACAAATGATCGACTTCTGGCTGTTGTTCACCGCAATTTATTTTATCTATTGTTTTGGCTTCAAGTGCCATGGCTTCTATTTCCTGCTTCTTCAGCAACTCCTGCTTTTCTTTATATTCTTCTTTAGAATACGTCTGAAAATACATTTGATAACGGGCATCATGAACTTCAAAAAAAGGCTCTAATTCTAATGAATCTAAGCTATATCTTAAGTTACCTGTTTCTTTAAGTTTTGAAATATAATCTGCTTTATCCCCAACCAATGCATAGGCCTTATCAAGGGGAATAAATTTTCCTCTAGCAGCGTGTCCCATTCGGCTGTCATCTGCAAACAAGCCGTCTAATCCTTCTGTTGAAGTTTTGGCAGCCAGTACAATTGGCCCTTTAACAAATGCACTCCAATTTGAACCGTCTGGCAGATTTTCTAAATGTATTGACGTTTTAAATCTGACAATTATTTTATCTCCCGTTTTCCATTTTTTTGAAATCGAAACATATTCAGAGGGCTGAGATGCTATTTTTTGCTCTTTTCCGTTAACGAATATTTCAAAGTTTTCAGCCCATTTTGGATAACGGATATTCAAAGCAAAGTTTTTTGTTTTTTTAAGTTTTAAAACTAACTCTGTCTGATTCTCATAAGGAAAGTTTGTGTTTTGTTCCAGCTCTACTCCATTTTCTTTCCACTTTAAAACAGATGGAATAAAAAGATTTACAAAAAGATCACTTTGTGTATGACTGTAAATTAATTCTCCATATTTGGTATGATTTTCGAGTCCCGTTCCTACGCAGCACCACATGCTTGTTTGAGGCTGAGAATAAACGCGATAATGATTTGGACGAATAGGCGTAAAATAAACGAAACCTCCTTTTTCTGGATGCTGGCTAGAAAGAATGTGATTGTAAAGTGTTCTTTCGTAAAAATCTAGGTAATGCACATCATTTTTATCGAGAAACAAAGCTTTTGCAAGACGTTCCATATTGTAAGAATTGCAGGTTTCTGGCCCTTCATTTGATTTGACCATGCCGCTAAAATCGTTAACTGGATTAAAATGTTCTGCCACACTGTTTCCTCCAAATGCAACTGTTCTTTTTTGCGTTACATTATTCCAAAAAAACTGGACACCATCTGACCATTCTTTATTATCAGACAGTGCGGCAATCTTCTCAAAACCAACCACTTTCGGTATTTGAGTATTAGCATGAAGTCCTGTGAGTTTGTCTTCTTTTTGCAGTAATGGATTTAATAAAGCTTTATGCGATAATTTTTCGGCCGTTTCAAGATATTTTTTGTCCTTTGTAATGATATACAAATCGGCAAAAGATTCATTTATACCTCCATGCTCTGTTGCTAAAACTTTCTGAATTTGTTCATCCGAAAGTGGACGGATTAATTCTATAAACCAATCTCCAAGTTTTATTACTATATCTTTCGCTTGCTCACTTCCTGTGTATTGATAAGCATCAGTCAAACCCGCAAAAAGTTTGTGAATGTTATAAATCGGAACCCAAGTATTATTCAAACCAAAACTGCTTCCGTCTATGTCTCCTTTATGAATTCGATCCCAAAAAACTTTGCCTTGCGGAATGCCTCCAACATAGCCATTGCCATTTTTAGCCTGACAGCGCGCCAATTCTGAAAGCATATAGTCTAGCCTATCTTTAAGCTCTTTGTTTCCAGTAGATTTATACATCAGAGCTAAAGCCGAAAGGTAATGTCCACCTATATGTCCATCCAATCCTATATTTTCCCAATTACCATAACGATCTGCTTTTGGCGGAAGTCTAGATTCCAATAAATAAGGCGCTAGAAGTTTGTCAGGATCTAATGCTAAAATATACTTAAGGTCTACATCTTGAGCATTTTTAAATGGTCCATCTTTTAGTTTTACTTCGCTTAAATCAAATAACTTCATTTGAGCCGATAAGTTGGTCACCATCAATAAGGCAAATAGGCAAAACAATATGTTGTTTTTCATTAGAGAATTTAATTTGAATTATTTTACTAAAAATATATTTTCTTTATCAGTTTTAAAATCCTTTCTCACTAGTAAAAGATCCGATAAATTTATTGGGACACTCTTTCACTTTCTGGAGCTCCCAAATAAGAAGGCTTCAAACCGCCAGTGTCAATCAATATTTTTTGAAGCACAATTCCTGGGTCTAAAACCCTGAAACGAAGTGTGTGTTTTCCTGACTTCAAAATAGTATGTTTAGTAACAGAATGAATCATATGCTCTGCCTGCCATTTACCTAATTCTCCTTTATAATGCCCATTAAAATTGACTTGTTGCGGTTTTTCGCCATCAAAAGATATTTCATATCGAAGTCCTTTATTGCTATTAAAATTAAGCGTTGGAGCAAGTAAAAGTTCGACCTTAAATTCTCCCGTTGAAGCAAAATTGATTTCATATTCTACAAAGACATTATCATCTGCTGTTGGGTAAATATTTTGCGGAAATGTGGTTATTCCACTCAGTGTTTTTCCGAAATCTGGAATCACCTCCCAATGTATTTTTTTTGAATTATTGACCGTAGAAAAGTGTTCTGCATGAATCGAAACATAACCCTCTTTTTCTGCAAAAACTTTCGGAACTATAATTTCGCTATCAGGAAGATATTTTACCTCAGGAAGAATATTTTTGGGACCATCGTGCCAAGCTTTATAACCTATACGCATTTGATCCATCATGTGAGGCCATTTGCCCCCTGCAATTTCATTATTGTACTTGTTTTGAAGAATAGAATCGCGTTCAAATTTTACTTTAACCTCATCTGCATAATAATTGGCAAGATCGTTTTTTTCTGACGCAAGTTTCTTGTTTTTTGCCTGTGCAAAATACATTTCATAAAGATTGCAGCAGGCGTCTATAGGATACAAAACCAGCTCGAAATAAGCATCTTTATATTCGTTTGGAAGTTCGTTGTAAACTCTGTAAGCATCTAGTGCTAATTTTTTGTAATCGTTAACAACCATTTCAAATTCATTATAATTTTCTAAAGAATAGGTTTTGCTGTCCAGCATTTCTGGCGTAACACGACGATTAAATTTCGGATAGGTATTTAATAATCTGGCTATTTCTTTAGCATATTTGCTTCCAAATTGTGCTCCTGCCCAGCTTTCTGTATATTGAAATAAATTCTGAGAGTTGAAGTTTTTAGGATTCCAAGCCATGTCTAAAAAGAAGCTGATCGGGAATTCCATTGGTTTTAAATCACCAACATTTACAATCCAGACTTTATCGACTCCATTTTCATAACTAAGGTTCATTTGTTCCCAAACTCTTTGTATCGGACTTATGTTAATCCATTTTGAATTTCTTGGACCTCCAACATAGTCAAAATGATAATACATTCCGTAACCTCCTTTATGCAGCGGTTTAGAAAGATCTGGAAGTTTGCGGACATTTCCCCAATTGTCATCGCAAAACAGAAGAATTACATCATCAGGAACTCGCATTCCCTGATCGTAATAATCTTGAACCTCTTTGTACAAAGCCCAAACCTGAGGTGTTTTATTGGCGCTTTGCCCTGTTTCTTTCTCAATAATTTTGCGCTGTTCTTTTACAATATTTTCCAGCAGACTTATATTGGTGCCTTCGCTCATTGCTTCGTCTCCATCGCCACGCATCCCAATAGTTACCAGTTTTTCCCAATTTTTGCTTCGCTGAATCCCCGTTTTCCAGAATTCGTCTAAAACAGTTTTGTTTTTGGAATAGTCCCAAACATTCGGCAAATTATTTTTTTTAATATAACGTCGCCAGTCGGTTTGTGCCAAAGCCATTGGTTCATGGTGAGAAGTTCCCATTACAATCCCCATTTCATTTGCTAGAGGCCCGCTCGCCACATCATCGTCATAAAATGCATTTCCCCACATCGCAGGCCACATATAATTGCCCTTTAGTCTAAGTACTAATTCAAAAACCTTTTCATAAAACTTGCTATTAAAACCGCCAAAAGTAGCTTTTGCCCAGCCACTCAATGCTGGTGCTTCATCATTAAGGAAAATGCCTCGGTACTTTACAGCTGGTTCTCCATCTGTGTAGATCCCTTTAATGAAATAAATGTTTTCTTTCTGTTTTACAGGCACATCAGCCCAGTAATACCAAGGAGAAACGCCAATCTGTTTCGATAATTCATAAATTCCGTAAATCGTACCGCGTTTGTCGCTTCCTGCAATTACGAGCGCATCGTCTACACCTTTAAAAGGACTTCTAACGTGTTGTATGATGAATTTTTCATTCTTCCCTTTGAGTTCTTTTCTTTCGATTTTTTTCTGTTTAATTAAATCATCAATAACAGAATTAGATCCAATCGTTCCAATGATAATGAGCGGTGATGATGCATTAGGATTTTGGTTTAAAATAAGCGGCCGCTGGCCTGTAACTTTCTCAAAATCGGACTGTAGATTATGTACAGCTCGCAAAATGCCTGCATCTAAATTTGGATTTATAAAAAAAGAAAGTGACAGCGATTTTTCTTTCAGCACCATAACATTCTGGCTTTTATCTTCTGTTATAAAAGGCTGAGAAGCTTTTGATAGCGTACTTGCTAAAACAAAAATCAAGGCGTATATAAATTTCAAATAGTTTTTCATCAGGTATTTTTTATCATTCATTTCAGATTCAGCTTATTTTAGATCAAAATCTTTGATTCTGTTTTGTGTTATTTGAATAATAACTGTGAATACAGGAACAAATCGTGTCTCCATACTGGCCAAGTGTGTCCGCCTGGATATTCGCTGTATTTATACTTTATGCCGAATTGATCAAATTTCTGCATCATGATTTTACAATTCTCGTAAGCTATGTCTTCTTTTCCTCCCATCGAAATCCAGAAATCTTTTAAGTTAGCATTTATTGACTGCGCATTGTTTTTCATAAACTCATATTGGGGATCTGATAATTTCGGATTGTTTGCCCACCAGCCTGAACTGAAAACGCCCAGACTTGAAAACATATTAGAGTTTTTAATTCCAGCGTAAAGTGTCTGCAATCCACCCATTGATAAACCGGCTAAAGCTCTACTTTTGCTGTCTGTCGCAACTTTAAAATTGCTTTCTACAAAAGGTATGGCTCCATTTTTCAGTTCGTTTTCAAATGCTTTTAGTGTTTCTTCTCCAAAACCTGCAATACCGCCTGTATTGCCCATATTGCCGTCAAGCATTACAATAAGCATTTTCTTTGCTTTGTTTTCGGCAATTAAATTATCCAAAATCAAATTTGCTTTTCCTTGAGTGCTCCATCCTCTTTGGTCTTCACCACCTCCGTGTAAAAGATACAGCACAGGAAATTTTTGTGAAGAGGTTTCGTATCCTGGCGGCGTATACACATACATTTCACGCCATGAATTAGTTCCTTTTGAAAAGTATTTCATTATTCTTACCTCACCATGCGGAACAGTTTTCAATTCATAAAAATCACTATCTTTTTTCGGGATTTCTATTCCACTGGCCATGCGCCCCATTCCATAAAAAGTTTCGCTTGACGGATCTGCAACTGCCACACCATCAATCAAAAGCGAGTAATAATTAAATCCTCCGTTTATAGGGTCAGTTGTAACATTCCAGACTCCCTGACCATCTTTCTGCATGTCGTACTTTTTCCCAAGGTCTATCTGCACTTTTGATGCGTCAGGTGCATTGACTTTAAAGATTACTCTGTTATCAGGCAGAATCTGAGGATATTTGGCATTACGTATGTTGGTTTGAGCTGTGGCTCCTAAAACCGTATATTTTGCAAAACTTGATTCATCAACTGGTTTGAACAATAACTGCGAAAACATGTACAAGCTGTTTTTCCATACTTTGAAATCGTGAACTCCTGGTTCTAGATAATAGATGTGCGGGACATTGTTTTTGAATAAATAATCGTGTGTTCGTTTGCTGTTTTCCAGCAGCCAATCGTTATCTCCGCAAGAAATCCACAGCAGTTTCAGTTTCTTTTTGGCTTCTTCAGGATTTGGCACCAATTCTTCTGTTTTCTTGGTATTTGGAGCCGAAGAAAATCCACCGATCCAAGCAAATTTATCTAGATTTGTCAAACCGAAATTCAGAGACTGTCCGCCACCCATAGATAATCCTGCAATGGCACGATGCTCTCTGTCTTTGTAAACATTATATTTTTTTTCAATGAAAGGAATCAAATCCTTCAATAAATCTCTTTCAAAATCTGCAAATGCCTGCACTTTGTCTGGCGCCATTATATTTCCGGTAGCGCTGTCATCTTTCATGGCTCTTCCGTTTGGCATTACTACGATCATCGGTTCTACTTTTCCTTCTGCATAAAGATTGTCCAATATAATCTGAGGACTTCCACCATTAAGCCATTCTTTTTCATCTCCGCCAATTCCGTGCAAAAGGTACAAAACTGGATATCTTTTGCTTTTACTAAATCCAGGTGGCGTATAAATAGTGGCTTTTCTGCTTGTTCCAACTGTTTTTGAATCATAACTTACCGTTTCTACTTTTCCTGATGGAACTGATGGGTTTAACTGATCAAAACCGACTGGCGCTTGAACTATAAAAGGCTCATTTGAGCTATCTGATTTATAGCCTAATAATGAAAGCATTTTTTCTGCATAACGTTTTCCTAAATCTCTATATCCTGCCGAACTAAAGTGAAGGAAATCTGGAGCTACTGCGCAGCCTTTAGATGAAATTATATAAGAGGTTGGAATGGTTTGAGGAAGTGTTGCAATGATTTTATTCATGCTGGCGCATTTTCCTTTTTGTTCTTCATGAACGGTTTCACCTGAAAGCAATGGCACTTTTTTAGGATCAAGGTTTAGATCTTTCATCAGATTATCATATACTATTTTAACCTTTTTCGGCCATAGAGTATCGCCCGTGTTAGATTCTCCCTGATGCAGTAAAATACCTTTTATAACTCCTTTCTTTTGTGCAATTTTTGCCATTTCAACCAATCTTGCATACGGACTGCCATTGTATTCCTTAAGCATGCCTAGCATCCATTCTGGTGCTGTTTTTACGTAATTTTCAACATTATTTTTATCAAAAAGCTCGATTTTACATCCTCCCACAGCAACATTTACCACTCCCACTTTTACATTTTTAGGAAGATTGGCTACCATAGTTCTTCCAAAATAATCTGTCAATGTTAATCCTGTTTTACATCTGCATAATGGCGGAATTGCAGTATACCATTTTCCCATTTCGCGATTCAAATCTGGGCAATTTACAGCTTCCAGAACCTGAAAACGAGGATCTACATTTATTTTGTCTTCAGCTTCTATCGGAGCAGCGCCTTCCATATTGGACTGTCCAAAACTTAAATAAACATGAAAATTTGGATCTTGAGAATATCCATTCAGTCCCTTTAAAAAAAGAACTGCTATTGCGAAAAATCTAATTATTGATTTCATGATATCTTGTTAAAGTTGTTTTAATACTAAATGGGATTTCACTTAAATAAATTTAAATCTATGACTTCGCCCATTCTTTGATAACCTAATTCATTAGGATGTAAAAAATCCCCATCATGCATATTAGATAAAATGGTTTTAGAATCGGTTTCCGAAGCCATTTCTTTATCAAAATCTATTACTGCATCAAAATGGTTATTTCGAATCCAAGCATTCACTAGATCTCTTGCTTCCTGTTTGAAAGGCGCGTCATAAAATGATTTTTGAAAAGGCAAAATCGTACAGCCGTAGACTTTTATGCCTCTGGCGTGTGCTTTTTCTATCATAATTTTATAAGCATCTATAATTTCTTGTGCTTTTACAGGAGCATCTTCTGCACGTTTAATTCCGCCAATATCATTTATTCCTTCTAAAATCAAGAGCCATTTTGTACCGGTTTGCGAAAGCACGTCACGATCAAAACGTTCTAAAGCCGTTGGCCCAAGTCCGCCTTTTACAACGCAATTTCCTCCTATTCCTAAATTTAGAACTCCAATATTTTGAGTTGCTTTATCGGCTGCCAGTCTAGCTGCCAGAATATCGGTCCATCGATTTTGTTTGTTTGTTCCAGAACCGCGTCCATCTGTAATGGAGTTTCCTAGACAAACAATATTAGATGCCTTTTTTGATGCCACAACATCGACGCCAACAATAGAATACCAATGATCTGTTTTTACGGCGTCCGAGAAAACATCATTATTGATATTGTCTCCCGATAAAATATAAGAGGTCGTTCTCGATCCTGGGTGTCCAGTTGTTCTTGGTGATGCAGCTCCATAATAAATGGTTATGGCTAGTAATTGACCTTGCTTTAGCTGAAAATTCAGTTTATCTGAAAATAGTTCTTGGCCTGGATTTAATGTTACTTCTTGATTTCCATTAAAACTCAGATTTTTTTGTGTGTTTTTATCAATCGCAGGAGCCTCAAGCACATTGGCTATACTGACTTTTTTTAGAACTGTAGGCTGATCGCTGAATAGATTTGAAAAACGCAGACGAATATGCTCTCCTCCAATCGAAACTTTTATAATCTGACGAAGTGTATTTTCGGCCAAACCTGGGGCTGGAGGCATATTGTTTGGTTCTACAAGCATTGGTGCACAAGCCCACGATCCGACCCAATTTTCAGCTTTCGTCTTTTCAGAAGAATTTGCTAAAGGCTGATTGGTTTTACATCCTAGTATTAAAGTGAAAAGCTGTAAAAGCAATATATATTTTAAATATCTTTTTATCATTTCTACTAAAATTTGATGACTGCTATTATGCTAAAAAAACAACTCCCATAAATCATTTTTCAAATTGAAATAAATGGGAGTTGTAAATTTTATTTCGGATGTGAATTATTTGATGAAGTGGCATATAAACCCACCAAAGCTCCTGTAAATCCGCCTGCAACATTTGTTGAAAGAATATCTCCTGAAACTGGATTTCCTAGATTTTCAAAATCAGCACCGTTTAAAGCATAGCTAAACTGATAATCGTCGCCTGTTGCTTTAACTTGCAAACGTATTGCTCCTTTGATTTCTATTTTTGCGCTTGACACAATTTCTGATTGTCCTTTTTCTGTTCTTTCCAACAGTATATAGGTGTCTTTTCCTTTCTTAGTGATACCAAAAACGTAATTGTAGCTTTCGTTCTGCAGACATACAATTCCTGCCAGATCTTTTTCTGACTCTGGCTTATATTCTAAAGTTGTTGTAAAAGAAAAAGTATTATGCTGCTGTCTGTAAAATAAAGTAGAAGTTGGTTTTAGTTCCTTGATGTTTACAGCAAATGGCGTAATCTGCAAACCTTTTTTAACAATAGAAATAAAGTGTTCTCTTGGTCCGCGTAATCCAATCCATCTATAATCTAACTTCTGTGATGTAAAATTTTCTGTAAATGTAAAGTTGCCATTAGGGAAAAAACCATCTTTACCTGTTTTATTTACCACACCGTTTGGCATTTTTAATTTTGGCCCCATTGGAACTAAACCGTTCTCAAAAACAGGAAAGGTACCTGACCAGTCTACTGGCAGCATAAAAGTTTCACGTCCAGCGTTTACTCTATCTTTTTCGTTTGGACGAATTCCTAAAAATACGCCATAATATTTATTGTCTGGACCAAGGACTAAATCTGCATGTCCTGCCCAATCTACTTTGTTAGGTCTGTTTTGAGGGAAATATCTCTGTGTTAGAATTGGGTTATTATATGCTGGTTTAAAAGGTCCTTTTGGACTATCGCTAATAAAAACAACTTCGCTATGATTTCCTCCGGTACCTCCTTCAGCACACATTAAATAGTAATGATTGTCTTTTTTATACAAATGCGGAGCTTCAATCCAAATTGGTTTCTTAGAAAGGTCAACTCCACCATCCACAATAATTTTGTCCGTTCCCGGAATTACCTGATCTTTCTCTAAATCATATTCCCAAACTTTAATTACTCGATGTCCGTTATACAGTTCTTTTCCTTTATCGGGAGCATCATTGTGCACGACATACCCTTTTCCGTCATCATCAAAGAAAATAGAAGGATCTATTCCGTCAAAAGCTAATTTAATTGGACTTCCCCAACCTTTTTTAGGGTCTTTAGTTTTTACAATGATATTTCCTAAACCGCCTGTAAAAGCAGTAACAATCATATAAAAAGTATCATTATGAGGATTATACGTAATTCCAGGTGCATAAACTCCTGCACTGATTCCTGTATCATGAGGATTAAACTCTGAAACTTTATTTAATACCCCTCCCAAATCGGTCCAGTTTACTAAATCTTTAGAGTGAAAAATGGGAACTCCAGGAAACATGGCAAACGAAGAACACACCATATAATAATCGTCTCCTTTTCTTGTAATGGCCGGATCAGGATAACATCCCTGCAGAATCGGAGAATAAAATTCATCTTCTTTTAACGGATTGCTTTTGTAAATCTGGTCATCTCCTACGTAAGTTGCGTTTGAAAAGATTGGATCTTTACTGCTTTTCTTTTTTAGGATAGTGCTTTCCTGAGCCTGTGTAAGGATAGAGCAAAACAGAACAGCAACTGATATAAGAATCTTTTTTTTATTGCTCATTTTATATTGTTTGTTAAAGTAAATTTCGAAAAAATATTAAAAAGCCGAGATGGTTACTCCCGGCTTGTTTAAAACTAAATTAATAAACCCTAATAAGATAATTCATTACAATTGACCTTATTTGATTAGCATTAGTTTTTAGAAAAATAAAACTTAATATCCTGGATTTTGGTAAGCTGCTTTTTCATCAGCAGACATTTCCATTCCGTCGATTTGTCCTTGCGGGATTGGTCTTAGATAATGATGCGGATCAATTGTGCGGGTTACTACTTCTGGCGTATGCTGTCCATAGTTAGATCCTCCGATAGAATATTTACCCGCAATTTCATTCCATTTTTGTGTTCTTACTAAGTCATACCAACGGTATCCTTCGCCAAAAAATTCACGTGAACGTTCAGCAAGAATGTAGTTAATATCAATTACAGCTGGAGTTGCATTGGTCATAGCAGCACTATTATCCTGAATTTTAGCTGTATTTCCATTATTGTCCCATTTCCATTTTCCTGCTCTAGCTCTAAGTACATTTACAAGAGATCTAGCACTCCAAGATCCTGTAGCTCCTTTAACAGCTGCTTCAGCTGCAACCAAATATAATTCAGAGAATTTTGCTACTGGGAATGGTCTTGTGCTTCCTGCATTAGGTTGCCCTAATCCTCCAGCGTTATCTGTTCTGTAAGGCCCAAGTTTCCAGAAACCTGGATATACAATTCTACTAATGCCTTTCGGAGAAATCACATAATCTGCTCTTCCCGGCAATACTCCTGCACCTACTCCGCTGTCGCCTTGCCCAGAAGGATAAGTGATTGCAGTTGCTGGTTCATCATTAAGGAAGCTTAAAACGGCATCACCTGGTTTAATTGTCAAACCATTTGCATTCGTTAGAGTTGCCACACCTGTAAGACCTGTTCCTTGAAGATTCCAATTTCCTCTGAAAACAGTTGTAAATGTTCCGTCGTATCTTGAATCATTAGTCTTATCCGCAAAAGTGTTGGTAAAAACTTCAATAGGCGGCGCCATTCTTGTCCATGGGCGTCCTAAAAATTGATTCGCTTCTCTTTGTACTGAAGAAACTGCTGCAGTTCCGTTTTTACTTCTTATAGCAGTGTAGTTCCAAGTCACCATCCAACCTGAAAAGTTATCTGGAGCACCACCACTACCGTACGTAAGACTTGCACCATTGTAATATTCGCTTTCTTGCGTATGATCTGCATAAAGCATTACTTCTTTATTTCTGTCATTTGCTCCTGCATTAACATCATAATACGAATCAAGCAGTCCATAAGACCCAGGATTATTTATTCCTTCTACAGCCAAATCATAGGCCTTCTGAAAATACCACTGTGCATTATGTCCGTCAGGATCTGTTCTTGGAGTATCTGGATAAGTTGGAATATTATTTGGGTTTTCTAACCACCAAGCATAAGTAAGATATGCCTTTGCTAGAAATAATCGTGCTACAGTTTTAGTTACCGTACCTGTCAATCTAGGTGCATCTGGAAGATCGTTAACTGCTGTAATCAAATCTGGAAAAATGGCTTTTGTATATACTTCAGGAACAGTATTTCGTTTAGAATATCTTGAAGGTTTGCTGTTAAACTTTAATTCTCCAGCTCCTAAATCTAATGGCACACCTCCAAAAGTTTGCACTAAAAGAAAGTAATCAAACCCTCTAAAAAATTTAGATTCAGCAATTAAACTGCTAGCAACACCTACGGCTGCTCCATTTTCGATAATACCGCTCGCGGTATTGATATCATAATAAGAGTTATTCCACAAAACATCTGAACGGCTTGAAGTTGGATTAATGATACCCACCCCAGATAAATCGTGATCTTTAAAATTTCCGTCTGCACTTTGCGCATATGTTGCCTCATCTGTTCCTGTCTGGCATGCATTATAAAAATAAGCTTGTCCGTAAATCCAGCGTAAATGTGCGTAATGAGAAGTTAATCCCTGTTTAACTCCCTGCTCTGTTTTAAAGTAGCCTGGTTCATAAAAATCATGAGGTTTTTCCTCTAATATATCAGAGCAGCCGGCTAATGAAAGTAAAACCGTTGATCCTATAATTAAATTTTTAAAAATATATCGTTTCATGTCTGTATCTGATTAAAATGTTAAATTAAGTCCAAATAAATAATTTCTGGTTGCAGGAGTGTTTGTACCGATAACAGAAAATCTTCTCTGATAAGAGGCAACAGCCTGATTTTCGTCACCAAATGAATTCGTTTCAGGATCCATTCCAGATTTATCATGATATGGAGAAAATAAAACAAACGGATTCTGCACTGTGAAATAAAGTCTTAACTTGTCTATTCCTACATTTTTTGTAAAGTTTGGATCAAGAGTATACCCAAGAGTCATTGCTCTAATTTTTACATAAGAAGCATCAAAATATCCCATAGTTGACATATATTTAGGGTTATCTCCGCTTCTGATACCTCTCGGATTAGGGAATTCTCCGTCTCTATTATCTGGAGTCCAATAGTCAACATCTACGTTGCTTCTACGTCCGTTTAATAAGTTCATATAACTTGCTCCTCCATATAATGTGCTTATTAATACACCTCCGCTTTTAAATGCTCCTACTGCATTAAAATCAAATCCTTTGTAAGTTACATTAGTATTAAAACCTCCTTGGAAATCAGGATCTGTTTCAATAATCTGGCGATCGCTTGCATTAATGGCACGAGTTGGCGAACCATCTGGATTATATTCTCCGGTATATTTCACTTTGATCGATCCTACAACTGTTCCCTGCTGATTAATTCCAGTTGGTCCTGGCTCAAGAATTGACATATATGGATCACCTTCTTGCCAGATTCCAACCTTTTCATAATCATAGATTGAATTAATATTATATCCAACAAACCAATTGTTTGCTTCATCACGACTAGCTCCTGATGCTAAAGCAACAAGTTTGTTTTCGTTTTTGTAGAAGTTAACTCCCACAGACCATGTCACACCTTTAGGATTATCTAAAATAACTCCGTTCAATGAGATTTCATAACCTTTGTTTTGTGTTTCTCCCACGTTAGCCACATAACTGCTTACACCAGATGTTGCTGGAAGACCCACACGCTGCAATAGATTTTTTGTATTGGTTTTATAATATTCAACTGTACCAGATAAGCGGTTATTAAAAAATCCGAAATCTAAACCATAGTTCCATGTAGTTGAGAACTCCCATCCCAAATTAGGATTTGGAAGCTCAGTAACATATACTCCTGTTGAATTATTGCTTCCAAAATTGTATGGTCTTGTACTTAAAGCTCCTAGTGTTGCATAAGGAGCTACTGCCTGATTTGAAGTTTCTCCATACCCCGCTCTCAATTTCAATAAATTGATATGTTTAATATCTTTCAAGAATGACTCATTTGAAAGTGTCCAACCAGCAGATACAGCAGGATAAGTTACCCATTTGTTTCCAGGAGATAATCTTGATGAACCGTCAGAACGAACTGTTCCAGATATAAAGTAACGGTTATCATAAGAGTACATTAACCTAGCCATATAAGATGTTAATCCCCATTGCGTATAATCCTGATCCGCAGGGTTAATTACAGCTTCTTCCTCGCTTTGCCCTAAATTGTAAAATTGGAAAGCATCAGAGGTAATTCCATTTCGAGTCACTCTCGAACTTTGTCCTGTATATTGTTCATTTGAATACAATCCAACAAAATTTATTGTATGTTTCTGTGCAAAAGTTTTATCATAAGTCAATAAATTTTCCAACAGCCATTGTGTAGACCAGCCGTTTGTTATTGCCGCATTAGAAAGTGTCGTTGGGTTTACGTCAAAAACTCCTTGACCTTCATAATATCCAGCATTTGATGTGCGTAAATTCAAACCTGTATTAAGTCTGTATTTCAGCCCTTCAACACCTGGAATTTTAATTTCTGCAAAAATGTTATTATATGAACTGAAAGCTCTATTTAAATTCACATAAGCATCTCCTAAATTTTCAATAGATTTTCTAGTGTAAACCCACTGGTCATCTGCTGCCATGCTCACTGTTCTTTTCAAAGAACCATCTGCATTGTACGGATTAGCAAGCGGTGAAGTCTGCAAAATAGTTCCTGTTCCGATATTATCTCCATTTGTAATGCTGTAATTACTATTGGTGTTAAATCCTATACGAATAGATCGATTAATCTGCTGGTCTAAACCTGCTCTAAGGCTAAAACGCTCATAGCTTTGGCCAGGAAGAACTGATTCTTCTTTGTAATATCCTAAACCTGCATTGTACGCACCTGTTTCACTTCCACCCGAAACGCTAACATCATGGCTGATCATTTCGCCAGAACCGTATAATGAATCCTGCCAATCTGTATTTACATTTCTTTTCTCATCAACACCATCTACATATAAACCTGTATAATCACGAAGAGTAGCAAATTTAGAAGCATCCATCATAGGATATTTTGAAAAAACCTGTTTAATACCGCTAAAACCATTGTAGGTAAAAGTAGCTTTCTGATTTTTTCTTCCTTTTAAAGTAGTCACTAAAATTACACCGTTGGCTCCGCGAGAACCATAAATGGCGGTAGCAGAAGCATCTTTCAAAATATCCACAGACTTAATATCTGCTGGATTAATATCTCCTATAGAACCCGCAAACGGAACCCCATCCAATACTACTAAAGGATCATTACTACCAGTAAGAGATCTTGTTCCTCGAATCCTTATCTGCATTGCAGCACCAGGTTTAGAAGAAGTTTGCGTCATCTCAACCCCTGCAAGTCTACCTTGCAAAGCTTGGGTAATATTGGCAGCGGGCACTTCATTTAATTCTTTTCCTCCTAATGATGCAACCGATCCTGTAACAGCCTCCTTAATTTGGGTACCGTATCCAATTACAACTACTTCTTTTAAGGTATTTGAGTCTTCCTCCAAAAGCACATTGATCTTGGTTTGTCCATTCACGCTAATTTCTTGGCTTTTAAATCCTATAAAGCTAAAAACAAGAATACCATTTGAAGGAACACTTATAGAATAATTACCGTCGAAACCTGTACTTACTCCGTTTTTTGCTCCTTTTAGATTAACATTCACACCAGGAATTGGACCATTTGCATCCGAAACTGTTCCTGTAACTGTTGTTTGCGCCTTAATTTGCATTGAGACCAAAAACAATAGGATCAAAAAACCGAAGCTTTTTATATGCTTCGATTTACTTGTAATAAAAAAATTATTCATAAAAATTGATTTAATTATTAAAATTGGTTTTTGTTAGTTAGTTATTTTTTACACTTTAAAAAGTTAAATCAAGTATTAACTTAATAAGTGTATTTATTACAAATATAGAAAAATATCTTGCAAACACAATCGGTTGTGTAATTTTTTATTGATAAGTATAAAAAAAATATGCCTTAAAAAAATAGTTACTTCATATTTAAGCCTAAAAATATAAGAATATAGCAAAACAAACTATAACGTTATAGCTATCTTTAATGAAAATTATGTGTTCTTGGAATATTCTTAAAGAAAATATAAAAATGAAAAAATCTGCTTTCTGATCTAAAAAAAATAAAATTATCGAGATTGCGGGGCGATAAACCAACAAAAATTACCAGTAAAATCGTACATTACACAGTAATAATCTGATCTACCAATCATTAAAATTCTAAAAAACCATCTTTAAAACAATCGATTGTTTGTTTTCATAAAAAAACCTTTCATTTTCATGAAAGGTTTTTAAAACAAATTCTCAGAAATAAACTTTTTGTCTTCTAAACAATCGCTACTAAAATATTTCTATAAAAATGCACGATTATAGTAACGCCAATCTTCGTAAGCTATTTACATCTATTATACATTTTAACAATAACACACTTACAACGTTCTTTGGCTATCACATAACTCAAATTAGAAATTAATGATCCTAACAAGATTAAAATAAATTCCTTTAAAAATTAAAATTGAATTTTGCATCCCAAAATATTTCATGTTTTGGCACATTCAAACTATAAAATTCAGCAGCCCTGTTTGATACGCCCTCTTCTTTTTCAGCAAGACCACGAACTAATCTTCTCTGCAAAATCTTTCTTCTAAAATTAGTCTTATTGATTTTAATGCCTAAGATTATTTCATATAAATAAATTACTTGAAGCAAAGTAAATTTTTCAGGCAAAAGATTGAAGCATACTGCGCTACAGCAAATATTCTTTCGCAATTCCTTAATGCTGAAATCAATCACTGCCATATATTTTTCCTCTAAATCAGCTATATTGTGTACATCAACCCAGATCACATTAGATTGCAATTCGTCATCATCAATTTTTTTTTCTTTGCTCACCATTGCATAGTATCCGATTGAGATATTTTCGCGAAATGATGCTGATGAGTGATAGCCAAATGCCCGTAATTGTTCCAAAAAGAAGTCATCTTCTGAAATATATTTTTTCAAAATCTTTTGTGCCGTTTTTAATATTGTCTGCCCCTCTTCCAAACTGGCACTAGGTAATCTCCAGTTACCATTCGTTGCATCATTTTCATTTTTGACAAGCAAAACTTTTAGGCTTCTGTCTTCAAAACAGAATATTACACAGTCAATTTCTATCTTATTTTCTTGACTTAAATTAAAACCTACTCTCTCTTCTGAGTCTTCTTTTTTCATAGAAATAAAATTAAAACTCTCTTCTAATCAAATAATCTTCTTATTCCGTAGGGATCAATCGTTACGATCGAACCGTCTTCCAGATAGTCGATTTTGGTAACCTTCATGCTTCTCAAATGCGTCACCCCTTTTGAAAGGCTTGAATCATGGTAGAACAGATACCACTCGCCTTCCACTTCGCAGATCGAATGGTGCGACGTCCAGCCTATCACCGGATTCAGGATTCTTCCCTGATACGTAAATGGCCCGTACGGACTGTCTCCGATAGCATAGCAGATGAAATGCGTGTCTCCCGTCGAATACGAGAAATAGTATTTTCCGTTGTATTTGTGCACCCACGAAGCTTCAAAAAAACGGCGCGCATTATCCCCTGCCAGAAGCCCATTTCCGTTTTCGTCCAAAATCTGGATTTCTCTCGGCTCTTCTGCGAACTCGAGCATATCATCTCTTAACAAAGCCACAATCGGCCCCAAGGCTTTTTCACCCGCAAGAGGCTCTTCATTGTTTTCATGATATTTATTCTTGCGGTATTTCTGAAGCTGTCCGCCCCAGATTCCCCCAAAATAGATGTAATGTTTCCCATCTTCATCTTCAAAAACCGCAGGATCGATGCTGTAGCTGCCTTTTATGGCGTCCTTTTCAGGAACAAAAGGTCCTACTGGAGAATCTGAAACCGCTACGCCGATCTGGAAAATTCCGCTGGCGCGTTTGGCAGGGAAATACAGATAGTACTTTCCGTTTTTATGCGCGGCATCGGGCGCCCACATCTGTTTCTCGGCCCAGGCAACGTCATCCACATGCAAGGCAACCCCATTGTCGACGGCTTCCGATGAAATGTCCTCCATCGAAAAGACATGGTAATCCTCCATTCCGAAATGGTCGCCGTTGTCATTAAATGGAATCCCCGCATCGATGTCGTGCGACGGATAAATGTAAATCTTTCCGTTGAATACATGCGCCGAAGGATCGGCGGTGTAGATATGGGAAACTAAAGGCTTGGAAATTGCCAGATTGCTTATTTCTTCAAAATTAATGTGTTCAATGCTGTCTTCAGGCATAGTGATATTTTTCTTTAATAATTAACTTCTTCTTTCTTTCAGTTCTGTTTCGGTGAAATCTAAAAATCTGTGAGCTGAATTTTATTCTCTTTGCTTGGCTATGCAATTGTCTCTTTTTTCACAATCGCTAGGATAATAGTTTCAGAAATGGCAAAAATAATATTGTTTCCCGATAAAAACAATCGGTTGTGTAAAATTATACAAAAAAACATACTATGCAAATTTAGTTTGCTTTATTTAGGCTATTTCTAATCAACAACCGATTGCTAATATACTTAATCAAAAACTTATTAAATTCTAGTTTGGCTAGTTTTTAAGACTTTCAAATTCAAAATATTCATAGTATTATTTCCTTTAAATTAATGTGACAAAAAAGAAACTGCTATTACATAAAATGTAATAGCAGTTTCTTTTAAGGACAAAAAAATTTTAAACTCTCTTCGAAGATTCACGCACCAATACTTCAGTATTTAGAAAAGTGATTTCTTTTGCTTCTTCTTCTTTATGAAATTCTATAGTATCAATGACAATATTTGCTGCCGCTTTTCCCATTTTTTCTGCAGGATGCGTAATCGTTGTAATATTCGGCTCGATTATCTCTGAAATGGGATCATTGTTAAAACCAATTACAGCAAAATCCTGCGGAACTTTAATTCCTTTCTTTTTTGCTGTTTGTACGGCGCTAACAGCAAGAATGTCTCCTGGCGCAAAAAGTCCATCGGGAGGCGATTTTAGCCCAAACAGTTTATTGCAGGCTTTAACGCCAGCATCATAAGTCATTGCTTTCAGATTTATAATCAATTCCTCTCTCAATGGCAGACCATAATCAGCTAGTGCATCTATATAGCCTCTTTTTCTTTCATTATAAAGATTGCCGAATTCAGCACCTGCTGTCATATGTGCAATTCTTTTACAGCCTTGTTCTATCAGGTGTTTTGTTGCTTTATATCCTGCCGTATAATTATCAATAACCACCCTAAAAGTATTAAAGTCTTTAGGCACACGGTCAACAAATACAAGAGGAATATTATTATTTGAAAATTGCTGAAAGTGAGAAGTATCTTTTGTCTCCATTGCCAACGAACAAATAACACCGCTGACCCTACTGCTATAAAGCGATTTAGTCATATTAACTTCATCTTCATAAGAATCATGCGACTGCATAATAATAACGGAGTAATCAGATTTTCTGGCAGTGATTTCGATACCGCTGATCAAAGATGATAAGAAAGGCTGTGTGATAGTTGGAATTAAAACGCCAATAGTTTTAGACTTGTTGCCTCGTAATCCCGCTGCTAAAGTATTGGGAACAAATCCCATTTCTTCGGCTGTCTTTTTAACTTTCTTAATAGTCTTATCACTTATGGTATGATGGTCTTTTAAAGCTCTTGAAATTGTCGATGTAGCCAGATTAAGTCTCTTTGCAATATCATAAATTGTTACATGTCTGTGTTCTTCCATTTACTATATGATTAGTCGTAAATTTTAAATAGAATTTAAAAAATCGGTCAAGTATTTCAACACTATTATTCTTCACTTTACCAACTAATTTACTGAAAATCAATATAAAATGAAATTTTTATCATAAAAAATCATCAATACTACAGTAAAAAGGCATTATTTTTTAAATAATGATCTAAAGTTAAAATATTTTTCTTTTCTTTACACAATCGGTTGCAATTTATTTTTTAATAAAAATACAGCACTCCATCAGTTCGCAACATCAGTAAAAATTATTCATATGAAAACAAAAAAATTAAAGTATCAAATTCTGGTATTAATCTCGCTTTGGTGTACGGCACAAAACAAAGACCCTAAATTTCCATTTCAAAATACTGATCTTACTTTTGAAGAACGAGTGGAAAACTTGGTGAGCCAATTAACATTGGAAGAAAAAGTAGCGCAAATGTTAAATGCGGCACCTGCCATACCACGGCTGGGAATTCCTGCTTATGACTGGTGGAACGAAACGCTTCACGGCGTTGCAAGAACTCCCTTTAAAACAACAGTTTTTCCACAGGCTATTGCAATGGCCGCTACTTTTGATAAAAATTCACTTTTCAAAATGGCCGATTATTCTGCTCTAGAAGGCAGAGCCATTTACAATAAAGCTGTCGAGCTTAATAGAACCAAAGAACGCTATTTAGGACTTACCTACTGGACGCCAAACATTAACATCTTTAGAGATCCAAGATGGGGACGCGGACAAGAAACTTACGGAGAAGACCCTTATCTGACGGCTGTTTTGGGCGATGCTTTTGTAAAAGGCCTTCAAGGAGACGATCCTAAATACCTAAAAGCCGCGGCTTGCGCAAAACACTACGCTGTCCATAGCGGACCAGAATCTTTGCGCCACACTTTTGACGTTGATGTAACTCCATATGAACTTTGGGACACCTATTTGCCTGCTTTCAAAAAACTAGTCACCAACTCCAAAGTCGCAGGGGTTATGTGCGCCTATAATGCCTTTAGAACCCAACCTTGCTGCGCCAGTGATATCTTAATGAATGATATTCTAAGAAATCAATGGAAATTTACGGGTTATGTCACATCTGACTGCTGGGCTATTGATGATTTTTTTAAAAACCATAAAACACATCCTGATGCGGCATCTGCTTCAGCCGATGCAGTGCTTCATGGAACAGATATCGACTGCGGAACAGATGCTTATAAATCACTTGTTCAAGCGGTTAAAAATGGACAAATCACTGAAAAACAGATTGATGTTTCTGTAAAACGTCTTTTTATGATCCGTTTCAGACTGGGCATGTTTGATCCTGTGTCAATGGTAAAGTATGCTCAGACTCCAAGTTCGGTATTAGAATCAGAGGAGCATAAAGAACATGCTCTAAAAATGGCTAGACAATCAATAGTACTGCTTAAAAATGAAAAAAATACGCTTCCATTAAGCAAAAAATTGAAAAAGATTGTTGTTTTAGGTCCAAATGCAGATAATTCAATTTCTATACTTGGAAACTATAATGGAACTCCATCCAAACTAACAACCGTTTTACAAGGCATTAAAGAAAAAATAAGTCCTGAAACTGAAGTAGTTTATGAAAAAGCCATCAACTTTACAAATGACACTTTGCTGGTTTACAAAGATCTTAAGAGCCGTTATTCTTATGAAGGAAAACAAGGTTTTAAAGCTGAATACTTTAATAACAATACATTATCTGGCACACCTGAAACTACAAGAACTGAATCTGAAATAAATAATTTCTGGCAGGAAGGAGAAATGGTTACCCAAAACATCAAAGCCAATCATTTTTCGGCGCGCTATACTACTAATTTTAAAGCAGATGAAGATGGTTCTATTACTTTTGAAATCGCTGCAGATGACGGCTATAGATTTATTGTTGATGGAAAAGAAGTTATAGACGCTTGGGGGAAAAACAGATGGGGAGCAAAAACCTACAAACTGCAAACCAAAAAAGATTCTGTTTACAAATTAGTGTTGGAATACTGGCAAGGTGAAGGAAAAGCTGAAGTAGCTCTGCAAACAGGGAATTTTATAAAAACAGATTTTGCCAATCTAATTGAACGCCATAAAAATGCAGATGCTTTCATTTTCGCTGGAGGTATTTCACCTCAACTTGAAGGAGAAGAAATGCCTGTTGACGCGCCTGGATTTAATGGCGGAGACCGCACTTCTATCCTGCTTCCAGAAGTACAGACAAGACTTTTAAAAGCGCTTCAATCGTCTGGAAAACCAGTAGTTTTTCTGATAATGACCGGTAGTGCAATAGCTGTTCCGTGGGAAGCTGAAAATATTCCCGCTATACTCAACATTTGGTATGGAGGACAATCTGCAGGTACGGCCTCTGCAGATGTCATTTTTGGCGACTATAATCCTGCAGGAAGGCTTCCTGTAACCTTTTATAAAGGCGATTCTGATCTATCTTCTTTTGTTGATTATAAAATGGATAATAAAACATATCGTTACTTTAAAGGCATTCCTCTATACGGATTTGGCTATGGTTTAAGCTATACTGAATTTAAATACAGCGGACTAAAAACTCCCGATAAAATAAAGAAAGGACAGCCAGTCACTATTTCTGTTAAGGTTACCAACACTGGAAAAATGGAAGGAGAAGAAGTGGCGCAATTGTACTTAATTAACCCGAATACGTCAATAAAATCACCTTTAAAAAGCCTCAAAGGATTTGAAAGGTTCAATTTGAAACCTGGCCAAAGTACAGTTGTCAATTTCACACTTTCTCCAGAAGATCTTTCTTATGTAACAGAAAGCGGAAACTTAAAGCCTTATGAAGGTAAAATTCAAATTGCCGTTGGAGGCTCTCAGCCAGATGAAAAAAATCAAACAAAGAGTAATAGCATAACTCAAACTTTAGAGATAAAAAATTAATTATTAATGCCTGCAAACTTTAATTTATTCGCAGGCGTGTTGTTAGCATTTATTAAAAAAACTAAAAAATGGACAAGACAATAGACCAATTATCGGCAGATAATATTAGAGCCTTAGCAATATCAATGGTTGAAAAAGCCAATTCTGGACATCCTGGAGGGTCAATGGGAGGAGCAGATTTTATGCATATTTTATATTCTGAATATTTAAAATATGATCCAACCGAAATGAACTGGATTTACAGAGATCGTTTCTTTATGGATGCTGGGCATTTATCGGCTTTAATGTATGCTCAGTACTATCTTTTGGGAAATTATGAAAAAACCGATCTTGAAAACTTCAGACAGTGGGGTTCTGTAACGCCTGGACACCCAGAAATTGATGTAAAGAGAGGAATTGAAAACACATCAGGTCCGTTGGGACAGGGACATGTTATGGGTATTGGAGCTGCCATCGCGGCCAAATTTCTATCGGAAAAATTTGATAATTTATTCGATCATAAAATATACGGTTTTATAACAGACGGAGGTGTTCAGGAAGAAATTTCGCAGGGAGCAGGAAGAATTGCAGGACATTTAGGGCTAAACAATTTTATCATGTTTTATGATTCTAATGATGTGCAATTATCTTCAATGACCGACGAAGTAACCAGTGAAAATACAGCCGCAAAATATGAATCTTGGGGATGGAAGGTCATCACTATTGACGCTCACAATCATACTCAAATACGCTCTGCACTAAACGCCGCAAATGCCGAATTAAAAAGGCCCACGCTTATTATTGGAAGAACAATTATGGGAAAAGGCTGCGTTACTTCTGACGGAACATTATACGAAGGTCAATGTGAACTTCACGGCAAACCAATTGGAGCAACAAAAGCGGACTTTATAAAAACACTCGAAAATTTGGGCGCTGATCCAAAAGATTCTTTTGCCATTTACAGTAGCGTTGAGGACCATTATAAAAAAGTTTTAGAACAAAAAACTAGGGATGCTGCTGAAAGAAAATCAAAAATTTTGGCTTGGGAAAATCAAAATCCTGAGTCTGCCAAAAAGATAAAACAGTTTTTCAGCGGAGAGCTTCCTGAAATGGACTTCGGCTCTATAACTCAAAAAGCTAATGCGGCAACACGCGATGCTTCTGCAGAGGTTTTAGGTTATTTGGCCGAAAAAGTGGAAAACATGATTGTTTCTTCTGCAGATTTGTCGAACAGCGATAAAACGGATGGTTTCTTGAAAAAGACTTCAGTGATGCAAAAAGGTAACTTTAGCGGAGCATTTCTTCAAGCTGGTGTTGCCGAACTTACTATGGCCGCAATTGCAAACGGAATGTCTCTGCATGGAGGAGTAATTCCTGTTGTCGCGACTTTCTTTGTTTTTTCTGATTACATGAAACCCGCCATGCGTCTTGCGGCAATTCAAGAACTTCCTGTAAAATATGTATTTACGCACGATTCGTTTAGAGTTGGAGAAGACGGACCAACCCATCAGCCAATTGAACAAGAAGCTCAAATTAGGCTTTTGGAAAAAATAAAGAACCATTCGGAGCATCAGAGCTTTTTAGCACTGCGCCCAGCTGATGCAACTGAAACTTTGGTAGCATGGCAAATGGCAGTTGAAAATAAAATAACTCCGACGGCATTAATCCTTTCGAGACAAAACATCAAAGATCTTCCGTACAAGGATCCAAAGTTCGAGACGGCATCACAAGCTAAAAAAGGCGGTTATCTGGTTAAAGAAACCCAAAATCCAGATCTTACTTTAATTGCAAACGGATCTGAGGTTGCCACTCTTTTAGAAGCGGCATCTGAATTGGAAAAAACAAAACAATTAAAGATAAATGTTGCTTCGATAATTTCTGAGGGCATTTTCAGATCTCAAGCAAAAGAATATCAAGAAAGTATAATTCCAAAAGACGGATTGGTTTTCGGTTTAACGGCAGGGCTTCCTATTAATCTTGAAAGTTTAGCAGGTTCCAGAGGAATTGTATATGGCTTAGATCATTTTGGCTACTCAGCACCAGCTTCGGTTTTAGATCAAAAATTTGGATTTACGGCTGAAAATATTAGCAATGAGATATTGAAGTATTTGGAAACTCAGAGACAATAGAAACTAAACGATTCTATACAATTTAAAAAGCCAGAAAAAGAATTTCTGGCTTTTATAATTTTCAAAAATGAGTAAACATTATTCCTTTTGATCTACAAAAACATATAGCTTTTGAACTTTATTGTTTTCAATCACAAACAAATCCATACCGCTAACAACAGATGGTTTTGCTTTTGAACCAAATTGCCAATACAATCTCACTATATTATGATTGATTTCAATAGATTTGGCTGAAAACCTTAAATCAGGATTTTTAGTCTGAAGCTCTACAATGAATTTACTGATATCTTCAAATCCTTCAGCAATAAAATGACGATCTACCATTTCTACATCAGCAGCGTAAACTTGATTCAATAAAACTTTACGTTTTGCTTCGTCTCTTTCATTCCAGATCTTCAGATGATTTTCCACTATCAATGTGTTCTTTTTAGAATCAAAATCATCAACCGTTTTTTTGATTGTTTTATTTTTTGGAGACCATAAGACCGTTTTTGGGTTTGCTTTCTCGTAACCTTTTCCGCTTGGATAAGAAACCAATTCCATTTTAGAGCCCCAAGGTGTTTCAAAATAAACCCAAGATTCACCTGCTGTATCTCCAGAAGGCATTGTAAATGGTTCTCCTATTATTTTTACGCCTTTACTTTTTAAATATTCTACCGCTGCATTAATATCATTTACATAAAAAGCAATATGAGACGCTCCAATATCATCTGTATTGGGATGAGTTTTACTTCCTTTATTATCAGCATATTCAAATACTTCTATACTTGCTCCATTTCCTGCATTAATCATTTTTATAGTTACGGCTCCAGTATCAGGATTAATATGGTTTAGCTTTTTCCAATCAGCGTCAAGCGGAATTGGTCCTAATTGTGTTACGGGTGTAAAACCAAGCACATCACTAAAGAATGTAACGGCTTTATTAAGATCTGGAACATTAATCCCGACATGATCAATTCCGACAATTCCTGCACTATTTTGTGCTACTGTTTTATCTGAGGCAGAAAATAATATTAGTAAATGAAGCATTGCTGCCGCTGATGTTTGTACTTTTTTATTCGATTTCTTATAATTTGTTCTCATGAATATATTTACGTTTGTTATTCTTAAATTCAATTAAAAGGGAAATTAATTAGTGTACGCTGCAACCCATTTTGCTTTAATATTGGCGCGGGCTTCTATAAATTCTTTGTCGGTTCCTTGAGCAATGGCATCAAGCGGAAAACGAAGCGGTCTCTCCCCTTTTTTCATATTTACCAATTCCAGAATACCATCCGCTATTGTTTGCGGATTCATTTCAAACTGAGCCATTTTACCAAATAATGCTGTCCCTAATGCATTGAATTTTTCAGTTGCTGCATCACCGTATTCTTCAATAATTGCTGTTTTATCTGCATGAATACCAGCTTTCGATCCGTTATTCATTTCGGTTGGATAAACTCCAGGTTGGATGCTCACATTTTCAATTCCGTAATCTGCAAGTTCATCTTGTAATCCTTCTGTAAAGCTTTCTACTACCAATTTTGATGCGATGTACGGAATCATAAAGGAAGTGTATGTCCGCTTGCTCCAGTTGTAATGTTGATAACCAAACCATTTTTTTCTTTTCTCATAGAAGGAAGCACTGCCTGATACATACGAAGTACACTATAAACGTTTACATCAAACATTTTACGAACCTGATCAATTGAATATCCTTCTAAAAGACCGAAACCACTTACTGCCGCATTATTAATTAAGACATCAATTTTTCCGTATTTAATGATTACTTTTTCAACTGCATTTCTAACTGATGCGTCATCTGTAACATCAATATCTACTACTTCAATATTTTCTATTGCTTGAAGTTCTTTCGCGGCAGCGGCATTTTTATCATTTGTGTTTCGCATTCCTGCAATTACTGAGTGACCAGCATTAGCTAATGTTACCGCTGTTAATTTTCCAAAGCCTGTACTTGTTCCTGTAATGAAAATTGTTTTTGACATGATTTCTATTTTTTAAATGTTTATAATGTTTGTTTCTTTTGAACATTACAAAGTTGCGTCTAATGCAAAACCTGTACATTGATTAGAAATAAGTAAAAACTTGATATAGATCAAGAGTTTGAAAGCGGGCATAAAAAAAGGAGCTCTAAAAGCTCCTTATAGATTTATTTCTTTGCGGTTTGTTTCCGAATGCGACTCAGTGTTTCTGGTGTCATGCCCAGATATGAGGCAATCATAGTTTGGGGAATCCTTGAAGCAAACCCTGGATATTTATTTATGAAGTTTAAATATTTCTCTTCTGCTGTTAACGTCAGTGAAGCCTGAATTCTGTTTTGAGCGGCTATAAAACTTCTTTGCAGAATAGCATTGACCATATTATTAAATGCTGGAATTTCTCGACATAGCAATTCAAAGTTTTCATGGGTAAATAGTATCAGCTCGGTATCTTCAATAGCGTCAATATTAAAACGAGAGGGCTGCTGCAACATTAAACTTTCACGATCGCCTGTCCACCAGTTTTCAATACTAAAACTGTTTACGTGTTCACTGCCTTTTTCATCAACGGTATATGTTCTTACACAGCCTTGAGTTATAAAAGCATCGTATTTCCAGATGTCTCCTTCTTGGAGTAAATACTGTCTTTTACGAAGTTTTTTACTTATAGCAAATGATTTTATACGTTCTGATTCAGCCTGAGTCAATTCAGCTTTTTCGTCAAGATATTTTTGGAATATTTCATACATAGCATGTAAAATTATGCAAAAGGCTTCTGACCAACAAATTCAAAGTGAAATTGGACAAAACAATATTTCGTCAGTTATTTTAATACCTATTATATAAAAGCTCGATGTAATAATATAAAAATCAAGCACTAAGGTTTACTAATTTTAAAATAATTAAAAAAGAAGCTGAAAAAACATTCGATGCTTTTTTTAGAGAAAGTTTAAAAATTATAAAAAAGGAAATCATGGAAAATAATAAGCAAAATCTAGAAAAAAACGAAGAAGAGCTTACCAATCAAAATGCAAACAGTGCTTATAGCGGATCTGGAGGTATGCAACCCGGAGGCAGTAATGGTGAAGCCGGACGATTAAGCGATTATGATGAGGAAAATACAGAGGAAAACTCTACTTCAAATGAAAAGAAAAATCATAATCCAGAAGGAAAAAGTGTTGAAGAAGCAACCGATCCTTCAAAACTTACTAAGATTTAAAAAATCACATTTGTATAACATTAAACTAAAAGAATATGTCAAGAGAAAATTACGATAGCTACGATCAGGAAGATCTTATCTATCACGCAGCAGATCATTCGGCAAGCGATTCAATCAATTCTGAAACTATGGAGAAAAAAGATCCGGCCATCAATCAGCACGAAGACGAGTCACAGAGACACAAACACACTCCTGAATATCAAGAAAGGGAAGAAAATGAAAATGACACTTCTGATCCTTTCTTTCAAAAAAATGCGCCTATTGCGCAAGATTTAGATGAAGATCTTAAAGGGGAGGACGACAACGATGATGAGTTTGATAATGATGCAAACAGAAGAACTTTAGACGAAACAAAACCTGATGAAGATGAGGATGATGAAGAGTAAATCAATGCTTCTTTGTTTCAAAAAGTAAATCCTGAAAAGAAAGTTTTAAAAATTCTTTTCAGGATTTATTTTATTGGCTAAATCTTTTTGCGAGTTTAATCTGCAACATATTTATTATTCCAATACAGCATTAATAAAAGCGTTACGATAATACACGAGGCGGTTCCTTCAAAAAGTAAAGAAAGACAATAAGAAGTTACCGATGGCTCTCCACCAAACATAAAAGCTTCTGATAATGATTTTACATATTTATCGCCTCCTTTGGCATAACTGTAAATAAGAAGAGCCACTATGCTTATCACGACAGCAGTAAATGAAGTAACCATAGCCGATATGGCATTGGGAACGAATTCGTTTTTTCCTTCGGCAAGATTCATTTTCAAACTTCGGTTTACACCATAAAAAATGAAAATTACATTTAAAAGTCTTAAATAAAATAGATTCGAAAGATTTAATAGCTCCATCAAAAGAAAGAACAATGCAATTCCGACGAATATTAAAAATCCGTTGATAATTTCTCTTTGCAATTTCATAATTATAGTTTTTTAATTCAACAATAATCTAACAAACAATAAATTACAAAATAACTTAAGAAATCATCAATGCGATTTTACGATTACTTTTTAAACTTATAAAATACCCACAAAGACATTACATATACCCTTCTCCATCTGTCTTATTTAATTTTGAAAAAGTGAAACTCGAAAAAATCGTAAAAACGGCCAATGTAATAAAAGTGTATTCAAAGGCTTTGGAAGTATCCAACCCAAAAATACCTGTCTGAAATAAGGAAAGCGCAAGACTGGCAACGGAAACTCCAAAACTTACCGAAAGCTGCTGCATAATAACCAGCATGGTATTTCCTCCGCTGGCCGTATCTTGATCGAGATCTGAAAGCGTAATGGTATTCATAGCCGACATTTGAATAGAAGTGAAAATTCCGTAGAATATCATTAGTAAAATATAGTATCCTAACGGTGTTTCTTTCGTCACAAATCCTAGGATTATCAAAATAAATCCCAGCAAAATGGTGTTGCTTATTAATACTGTTCTGTATCCAAAAAATTTGATAATTTTTACCATAAAAGGCTTTACAGCCACATTTGACAATGCAGAAGGCAACAATAACAATCCTGACACAGATGCCGAATAGCCAAAACTTGTTTGCAGCATGAGCGGCAATAACAATGGCAGTCCGCCTATTCCCAATCTCGTAATCAAACTTCCTATTAATCCAATTTTTAAGGTTCTAATATTTAAGAGTTGCAGATCTATTATTGGTTTTTCGGTTCTTTTGTAGTGAATATAATAAAAGAGAGAAAGCAACCCTGATAAAAACAGCAAGCTCAAAATTACAATCATATGTATCCTCCCGCTTCCAATAAGCTCTAAAACCAAGGTAATGGAAATAAGCGCCAAGCTGAAATAAATCAATCCTCTAAAATCAAATCTTCCTACTGCGTGTTTAAAATTTGGCATAATGCGATATGCCATAGAAATGCCTATGAAACCGATTGGAATATTTATTAGAAAAATCCAATGCCAGCTAAAATTATCAGAGAGAAAACCTCCTAAACTTGGGCCTGCCACCATTCCTAATAATCCAAATAAGGTTATAAAATTCATCGTTTTAAGCAGTTCGTTTTTTGGATATTGATATAAAATAGCCAATCGGGCAATAGGCACCATCATTGAAGCGCCAATGGCTTGTAAAACACGTGCCATATTTAGCGTTTTTAAATCAACTGAAAGGGCACAAAACAAAGATCCCGTCATAAACATTAATACGGCAATCATAAACATCGTTCTCGTGCCAAATCTATCTGCGAGCCATCCAGAGAGCGGAATAAACATGGCCAATGTAAGCGTATATGTTACAATAACCGAATCCATTTCGGTTGCTGAATATCCCATATTTTTAGCTATTGACGGCAACGAGGTATTCAAAATAGTACCATCTAATGATTGCATAAACATAGCGATTGCCGTTACCCAAGGAAGCAGATATACTGCATTTTGTTCTTTTTTTTCTTCTTTATTATTTAGCATCCTTTAATTACAGATAAAAGCTTGATTAATAACTATATTGTAAATTAATAAAAAAAAGCTCTTAAAAGTGTTAAGAGCTTTTCCTTTAGCAGAAATGAAATTACTTTTTAATCGAATCTGTTTTAATATTCTGATTTCCTTTCTGAGTTGATCCATCTGTTCCCGAACCCGTTGCCCCTTCTCCAGTTGCTCCTGTTGTACCATTCTGACCATTTTGATCAGAATTTAAGGTTGCCGACGAGTCTACTGCTGGCCCAACTGTATCGACTGACATGTTCATAGTGTCTGCTTGATTATCATTTGGATATGCATTGTTATTTTCATTCTTTTTACATGAAAATAAAGCTGTCACTACAAGCAGCATAACGATTGTTTTCAAAAATGTCTTCATAATTCAAGTTTTTTTAAAATTTTTATAAAACTAAATTAAACCACTGTATATCAATGATTTTATATAATTTCAAAAAGCCTTTATAAAAATCAGAGCAATTGAAGACATCGCTGATGTAAAATGTGTAAATCAAGTTATTAATCTTGTAAAAAATACTTCAAAAGACTGTCGAAATTTGTTATTCAAGCTACAATATTATTCTCGAAGCTTGTTTAACTTATTGTATCTTTTAAAAACAAATAGCTATGAATACAGTATTATCCAAACAAAATCAGTCTTCAAAATCATTATTAAAAAATAATGTATCAAAACTAGAAAGAGTTTTAATGGTTACAAGTGGCGCTTATCTTTTGTACAATGCTCTTTCTAAAGAAAATAAAAGTATTACACAAGCGGGAGCTGGAGGTGCAATGCTACTGCGCGGCATTTCTGGTTATTGCCCAATTTATGATGCCGCAGACCATTTAATGCATGACAAAGCCTCGAATATAAATATCAGAGTAAATAGCGTAATCAATAAACCTGTAAGCGAAGTGTATGCCTTTTGGAGAAACTTAGAAAATTTACCAAAGTTCATGAATCATCTGGATTCTGTAAGACCTGCAAGTTCTACAATTTCTGAATGGACAGCAAAAGGTCCAGGCGGAATTGGGAAAATATCTTGGAATGCCGAAATCATAAGAGATGAAAAGGACAAACTTTTAAGCTGGAATTCTATTGAAGGATCTTCTATTAAAAATGCTGGAAAAGTTGTCTTTAAACCAAAAGGAAAAGCAACAGAACTAGATGTTACAATTTCGTATCATGCGCCACTTGGAATTGCAGGCGAAAGCGCTGCCAAACTTTTAAATCCTTATTTTGAAAAGTTAGTAAAAGATGACATTTCTAATCTTAAAGTCTATCTTGAAACTAACCAAGAATAAGAAAACGCTACTGTTTCTTGTATTTATTTTTTTGTAGAAAAACGTCTTCATTTATGGAGGCGTTTTTTGTTTGTTGTAATAATAACCTATTGTTTGATTATGCAAAAACTATAAAAAGTGAAATAAATCTTATAAAATTTTATTCCGTGATTTTTTAAACTTTGAGAATAAATAACAAATAAAATGAAAACATTTTTTAGAAATAACGGATTGTGTATCTGCTTCTTAGTCTTATTTATCGGATCTTTAGCAGGCCAGATTATATTAGGATTTAAAGAGCATAATAAAGAACTGATTGATGAAGGTGCAAATACGATCACTTTTATAGCGTATCTCACTTCTGGGCATTTTTTTCAATCGACTTTTGAAAATTGGGAAAGTGAATTTTTACAAATGGCTTTGTTTGTAGTCTTTACCATTTTTCTAAAACAAAAAGGCTCTTCAGAATCCAAAAAAATAGACGAACCAGAAGAAGTAGACCGCGAACCAGATCCAACAAAAAAAGATGCGCCTTGGCCAGTTAAAAAAGGAGGTTTTATTTTGAAGATTTACAAGCACTCGCTCACTATTATGCTTCTGCTTCTGTTTTTAATATCATTTATTATTCATTTTTACGGAAGTCTGAAAGATGAAAACGAACAGCTTCTCAGAAAAGGAGAACCATTAGAAACTGTGTCTTCTTATTTAGGAAATTCAAGATTTTGGTTTGAATCTTTTCAGAATTGGCAAAGTGAATTTCTTTCTGTTTTTGCTATTATTATGCTATCGATATATTTGCGCCAGATTGGGTCCTCACAGTCAAAACCAGTTGATGCGCCTCACATGGAAACTGGCGGATGATTTAGCCATAAAAATTAAGTTATCAACTTTTATAAAATATTTTCAGCTTATTTAAAATGGAATTACGTTGAAACGGTAAATAAGCTAGGTAAACTAAAAATTAAAGGTGAAGTTTTTATTTAAACTTCACCTTTAAAATTATTTCCAAGGATCTAAAACCACTTTGACACAGCCGTCTTCTCTTTTTTTGAAGATATCATATGCATGTGAAATTTCAGATAGTGGAAGCCTGTGGGTAATAATATCATCAAGTTTTACTTTTCCCTGAACCACATAATCTAAAAGTTTGTCTATGTGTTTGTGTGCAGGTGCCTGTCCTCCCTTTAAAACTATTCCCTTGTCAAAAAACTGCCCTAAAGGAAAATTATCATAATTAACAGGATACACTCCCAATACCGATACTATTCCGTTTCTTCTCACGGCACTCATACAAGCTTCTAATACTTTAATCGATCCTTTTTCAAAATTGATAGTTGCTTTTATACGATCGGCTATATTTCGGTCGGGTTCAAAACCTACAGCATCAATGCAGACATCTGCACCGCGTCCGTTGGTCATTGCTCGAATCTGCTCGATAACATCTTTTGGGCCATCTTCCCAAAGTAAGGTAACCGAATCGGTTGTTGCTTTAGCCTTATCCAGTCGGTATTGCAGTGTATCTACAATAATAACTAAACCTGCGCCACGAAGCCATGCACTTTTTGCAGCCATAATTCCAACAGGACCAGCTCCAAAAATAGCGACGGTTTCCCCGCCTTTTACCTCTCCCCAATCAACCCCCGTATAACCAGTGGGAAAAATGTCAGTCAGGAAAAGCACCTGCTCGTCTGATAAATCTTCAGGCACTATCCTCGGACCATAATTAGCATAAGGAACTCTGACATATTGTGCTTGACCTCCATCATAACCTCCATATAAATCAGTATAGCCAAACAGTGCTCCGCCTTTCTCAGTCATAATTCCGCCTTCAGGCCCATAATTTTCCGTATTACTGTGTTCGCAATTTACAGGCGAATCATGAGTGCAGAAAAAACAATTTCCACAGGCAATAGGAAACGGAACCACTACACGGTCGCCTCTCTTGAGATTCGTAACTGTAGATCCTGTTTCTTCTACAATACCCATAAATTCGTGACCTAAAACCATAGGCCGTGGCTGCGGAATTCCTCCTGAATAGATATGAAGATCAGATCCGCAGATTGCGGTAGAGGTCACTTTCAAAATTATATCGTCTTTTTCTTTTAAAATCGGATCGTCGACTGTATCATACTTGATAGAGCCAGGTCCATGAATAACTGCTGCTTTCATAATAATAATTTTTAAATTAATTATTACTAATTAACTATAAACAAACAAGTTGTGATTACATCATTAATAGTTACTCTTACAAAATACAGTCTCGAATGTGCAAATGGAAAACCTACATTTTATATGATAAAACAAATGAAAATGAAAATCATGCAGCATAGTATTACAAATTATATAAAAAACGGTGTGCATGGTAAGTTTATATTTATCACAAAGAATTGAATTTGATATCTTGAATCAATTAGAAAAAAAACAAAGGCCCGTTTTAAATAAAACAGGCCTCATCATTTACAATAAAATTGAGAAGCAACATTTATGGTCTTGTGCCATTAATTGAGTCTCTCGTTGGCGGAACAGTAGTCGGGTTAGTTGACTTTGGAGTTCCTTTCTTTTTATCAGTACGCTGTTTGTTGACTGTATCAGTCTTTCGTGTTGAAGGATACTGCTTATTCTTTTTATGATGAACAGTATCAGTTTTTGGAGAAGATTTTTTCTTCCCCGGAATTGTATCCTGAGCTGATGCAAAACTAAAACACAAAAGCATACAACCAATTAAAAATAAATTTTTCATAACAATCAATTTTAAATTAACAATTTGTTTATGAAACACTTTAGTGATGTCTCGTTGCAAATTTTATAAAGAAAGACCATAGTTATTTACACTATAAAACACTCGTTATTACATGATTACCATAAAACAAATCACTTAAAATATCATCTCAATGGCCTCAATAAAGCAAATACTAAATTCTACCGAAAACAGACAATATGCTTTGCCTGAACGAAAATGGAAATACTATCAGGAGTGGCATCATACTGTTTTTTTTCATTGGGAAGTTCCAGTATATTTTTTGGAGAAATATATTCCTAAAGATTTACAGCTAGACACTTACTCTTCAATGGCATGGGTTTCTCTTGTTTCTTTTGAAGTGAAAAATATGAGATTACGATACTTTCCTCCGTTGCCTTACATTTCAAATTTTGAAGAAATTAATATTAGAACATATGTTATTAAAGACGGAATTCCTGGTATCTATTTATTTTCTATTGAAACCAATAAATTAATCGAAGTATTGTTTTCTAGACTTTTTATCGGACTTCCTTATGAAAAAGCAGAAATTGAACGTTCAGGAAATCATCTTACTTCTCAAAATGTAAAGAAAAATCATCTTCTTGGTTTTAAAATTGGGGAAACAGCATCTCTTCAAAAAACCGATTTAGATTTATGGCTCTCCGAAAGACATTCGTTATATGAAATGTGTAATGGCAAAATCTGCCGTTTTGATATTCATCATAAAGAATGGGAACTTTTGGATCTAAACGTCAAGATACAAGATATTTGGTATGAGGCTGGGCAATTTATAATTAATACATATCCCGATAAAATTCACTACGCAGAAAAAACTCAAGTAGTATTATGGGGAAAAGTAAAAACTTAAACTGCAACAAACTGTAAATTATATAATTGCAAAGGATAGGTCATATAAATTTTACGTACATGCTAACGCTATTTTTACATGAAACAATAATTAATAACAACTTAAAAATAGCACTATGAATTTAAATGAAAAAGAAAATTACAGTCCAGAAGACCAATATTTTCAAGATGACGAAACCCGATATGAAAATGAACATCAATATGATGATATCGATATTGATGCACCGCCAGCAGATCATTCTATAAGTGATACTGCAGAGCCAGATTACGGAAACGAATTTGACGAAGATGAAATCAACAATCAGCAACTTGATGATGATGGTCCAAGTGGCGACGAATTCGATGAAGAATTTGAAGATGACGAAGATGAGGAAGATGAGGAAGACATTGACGATGATGAACTGACTCGAGAGAATTTAGAAGGAGATGAAACAGGAACAGATCCGAATCGGAATTTATAAAAATAAAACCCCGTTTGAA